>CALIXC010000287.1 GCA_938046755.1 uncultured Lautropia sp.
GCTCGCGCAGGGCGGTAATCTGCAGGCCTTGCTCGCGGGCGCGGGCGATGATGGCGGTTTTGTAGTCGGGTGCAGAGTGCTTGGTCATGGCTGCTTCCTATTATTATTGGCTGGGGTGGCGCACAACGGCGAGCGGGTTGAAGCTCTGCGCCACCGGCATGATTTCGATGCTGTTCACGTTCATGTGCGCGGGGCGCCGGTAGAGCCACAGCACGGTGTCGGCGATGTCTTCGGGGCGGATGTAGTCCACGTTTTTATATAAATCGGCGGCGCGTTGGTCGTCGCCTTTGAAGCGCACGTTGGAAAATTCGGTGTCGCCGCACAGGCCGGGCTCGATATTGCTCACGCGCACGCCCGTGCCGGCCAAATCGGCGCGCAGGTTCAGGCTGAATTGGCGCACATAGGCCTTGGTGGCGCCATACACATTGCCGCCGGGGTAGGGGTAGGTGCCGGCCACCGAGCCGAGGTTGATGATATAGCCGCTGCCGCGCGCCACCATGCCGGGCAGCACTTGGCGGGTGAGGTAGGTGAGGCCGATGATGTTGGTTTGAATCATGGTTTGCCAGTCGGCGAAATCGGCTTGATGGGCCGGGTCCAAACCCAAGGCCAGGCCGGCGTTGTTCACCAGGCAGTCGATCCGGGCAAAGTTTTCAGGTAGCCCTTTGAGCGCGGCGTCCACCGAGGCGGTATCGCCCACGTCCATTTGCAGCGGCAGGAAGTTGGCGCCCAATTCCGCGCGCAGTTCGTCCAGTTTGTCGGCACGCCGCGCTGCGCCGATCACGCGGTAGCCCGCTGCGGCGAGGGTGCGGCAGATGGCCCGCCCGAAACCGGCTGATGCGCCGGTGACCAAAATGCTCATGATTGCCTCCGTTGTGCTGGATTGCTCGATATAGCCGGGGTGCTTCTCTTCCTATGGCGTTGGCTCGCTTTGCAGGAAGGAATAACGGCTTTGGCTAAAAGCAATAGTATAACACCGGCAGCTTGCTGGCAGCTTTAAAATGGCAGCAAGGCTCTACTTAACTTTCGCTACCGCGTTGGCACGCCTTGCCGTACGGCCTGTACTGTCTGCGGTTTGCCGCCTTGTCCCATCCTTATTTCTAATCCACTATATTTTCAGGTAGCCTGTGGCGGAGCGCAGTATTCTGCCCAATAGTGGCGGGCGGCGGTATAAGGCTACCTGAAAACCGTGCTAGAATGCCCGCCTTCCGCATTTTGGCCAAAGGCTTGTTGATATGGCACGTCATCCCTACCGCCGCCTGCGTTCGGCACGTTTCGCCCTGCCCGAAGTGGGCATTTCCGAACACGGCAACATCCGCTCGCTGCATTTGGGCAGCGAAACGGTGCAAAGCTCGATGAATGTGGATTCCCCCGCCGAGCTGGTGCTCTCCTACAGCCGCGCCATGATGGCCTGGCTCCTGTTTGCCGAAAACGTGCGCCACATCACGCAAATCGGGCTGGGCGGAGGCTCGTTTGTGCGCTGGATCGATGCCCACCTGCCCGAAGTGGCGCAAACGGCGGTGGAAATCAACCCGCAGGTGATCAGCGTGGCGCGCGGCCTGTTTGAGCTGCCGTTTGAAGGGGAAAACTTTGAAATCGTTGAAGCGGACGGCGCGGAATACATCAAGGTGTTCCGCCACAATACCGACGTGATTTTGGTGGACGGCTTCGACGGCGAACAAATCATCGACGCGCTGGTGGAAGAACCCTTCTTCCAAGACTGCCGCCACGCACTCTCACCTGACGGCGTGTTCGTGACCAACTGGTGGAGCGGCGACAAACGCTACCAACGCTTTATCGAACGCCTGCTCAACGTCTTCGAAGGCCGCGTGCTGGAACTGCCCGCCGAAAGCCACGGCAATATGGCGGTGATGGCGTTCCAAAGCAGTCCGAAAGAGCAAAACCTCGACAAGCTGAAAAAGCGCGCGGAAAAGTTAAGCGGACAATACGGCTTGGATTTCAAGCGGATGTTGAACGATTTGAAAGCAAGCAACCCCAACAACGGCAAACATTTTTATCTGTGAGATGAGCAGGTCGTCTGAAAACCCAAATACAGATTGGGCGACGGCAACACCTGATAAAGCAATAACCCCGCCCTCACAGCACACACAAAATAAAGGAAAACCCATGTTGAAACCTGACATCATCCAAATATCCGGCCCTGTCGGCCTGCTCGAAACCATCTTCCTGCCTGCCGCGCAAACACCTGCACGCGGCGTGGCAGTCATCAACCATCCCAACCCGTTGCAAGGCGGCACAAACACCAACAAAGTCATCCAAACCGCCGCCAAAGCCTTATCGCAACACGGTTTCCACTGCTACCTGCCGAACCTACGCGGCGTAGGCAACAGCGAAGGCACACACGATTACGGACGCGGCGAAACGCAAGACTGCATCGCCGTCATCGACTATGCCCGCGCGCAACACCCCGAAGCCGAACTGTTCGCATTGGCAGGTTTCTCCTTCGGCGGCTATGTCGCCACCTTCGCCGCCCAAGAGCGCGAACCGGATTTGCTGCTGCTCATCGGCGCGGCAGTACACCACTACACCGACCGTCCCGAGCCTTCAGCCGTCCCTGACATTACCAAAACCCTGATGATTCATGGCGCAGAAGACGAAGTCGTTGAAATCAGCAAGGCTTGGACATGGGCGGAACCGCAAGGTTTGCCCGTCATCACCATTGCCGGCTCATCCCATTTCTTCCACGGCAAACTCATCGTCCTGCGCGATACCATCGCCCGATTCGTGCCGTCGGTTTTACAACAAAAATAAACGGAGCATCATATTAAATATTATGATGCCAAACCTTGCCGTGCAGCTTGTCCATACTGAATCCAATATGACGAACAACACAGCATGACCGCCGTTTTAATTGCCTGAACAATATTTTCAGACGACCCCGCTGACTATATAATTCCGCCTATTGCCTTTATTTTAACGATCCAGAACCCAATCATGCGTTACAAACCTCTTTTACTCGCCCTGCTCATCGGTTTCGCTTCGCCTTCTTTCGCCGCCAAAGACGCGCCTAAGGAAAAGGCTGCGCCTGTCAAAAAAAGCGTCAAAGACAAAAAAGACGCCGAACCTGCTAAAAAAGAAGCTGCCAAAGACAAAGCCAAACCTGCCGCGAAAAACGCTAAGGACAAGGCGGATGACAAGCCCGTAGCCAAAAGCAAAAAAGAAACTGCCGAAGCGGCGAAAAACGAGCGTGCCAAAGAACGCAAAAACGACAAAGAAACCAAAAAACAAGATAAAGCCGACAAAAACAAAAAAGGTGAAGCCAAAGCGGAAGAGAAGGCAGGCAAAGCCGTCCCCGCAAAAACCGAGCCTGTAAAAGGCAAAGACAAAGCGGCAGACAAACCCGCAACCAAAAACAATGTAAAGGCAAAAAAAGAAGCCGCCGAGCTGCCTAAAAAAGACGAAGCAGCGGCAAAACAAGATAAAAAATCCGTCGAGAAAAAAGTGGACAAAGCCGATAAGAAAACCGCTGCCGCCGATTCAGACGACTTCAAAGCCGCAGTAACCGCCGCCGCCAATGATTTGGAAAGCAAAAAATCGCTGCGCAGCCGCAACGAAGGTTTCATCATTCACGTTAATACCACGTTGAAACAGTTGCAGCAAAGCCGTATCAACTTATCCGCCATCAACCGCCAACAGCGCGACGCATGGGACAAGTTTCAAAAACTCAATGCTGATTTGAACTACCTGAAAACTCAGGTTTCCAACACGCGAGCGCAAATTTCCCGTTTCGTTTCAGGTAACTATAAAAACAGCCAACCCAACGCCGTTGCCCTGTTCCTGAAAAATGCCGAGCCGGGTCAGAAAACCCGCTTCCTGCGTTACACCCGCTATATCAACACCGCCAACGATCAAGTCATCAAAGACCTTGAGAAGCAGCAAAAAGAGCTGGCAGCGCAAGAGCAGAAAATCAACAACGAACTGGCATACCTGAAAAAACTTCAGGTCAACATTCAGTCCTCGCTGCGCCGCCAAGGTGTAACCAACACTGCCGAACAGGCTGAAAGCCGCCGCCAAAACGCGCAGATGGCAAAAGAGGCGCAGAAAAAAATTAACCACAAAGAAAACGAACAACGCCTGAACAATCTGTTGAAAGACTTGGAAAAGCGTAAAGCCGAGCAACGCCGCCAGGAAGCCGAAGCGCGAAAAAAAGCCGCTGAAGCCCGCCTTGCCGCCGCTGAAAAAGCGCGCAAAGACCGCGCCGCCGCCGCGCAAAAAGCTGCCGACGAACGCGCCGCCATGTCCAACCTGACTGCAGAAGACATGAACATCCGCGCGCCTTCCTACGTCAGAATCAGCAATGCCAACAGCTTCAGCCGTATGCAGGGTCGTCTGAAAAAACCGGTCAGCGGCACGCTTGCCGGACTCTTCGGACAAGACCGCGGCGACGGTGAAGTTTGGAAAGGCGTGTTCTACCAAACGACTCCGGCAATCGTCAGCAGCATCGCCGGCGGTACGGTTACCTACGCCGATGAATTGGAAGGTTTCGGCAAAGTCATCGTCATCGATCACGGCGACGGCTATATCAGCATCTATTCAGGTTTGAGCGAAATCGAAGTCGCCAAAGGCTACGCCGTAGCCGCTGGCAACCGCCTGGGCATCAGCGGAACCCTGCCTTCAGGCATGGAAGGCCTGTATTTGGAAGTCCGCTACAACGGGCAGGCAATGAACCCGCTCTCCTGGATAAGCTGACCTGCAAACCGGTTTGACATTTTCAGACGACCTTTTGCCGTATCACGGGGTCGTCTGAAATTTAACAACCCGACTCGACGGCCCTATATTCAAAAGCTTTTACACCCGCGCAGATATTTTTTACGCTAACCCTGTTGTTTAACAAGCGTAAATCGCATACAGTCTTGCGAATGTATATTCAGGTCGTCTGAAGCAATATTTCCCACCCCGTTTCACAGTCATTACGGTCTGAAATGAAATAAGACAAAAAGAAAGCCATTCATAATGTCAACATCCACTTTGAAAAAAGTCGCACTTTACACTCTGGGCGCATTCAGCGGCGTCGCACTCAGCCTCAGCCTACAAAGCTTTGCAGCCGAGAAGGCAAAAAAAGAAGAATCCCTGCCGGTACAGTCCATCCGCACGATGGCGGAGGTATACGGCCAAATCAGAGCCAACTATTATCAGGACAAACCTGATTCCGAGCTGTTCGAAGGCGCCATGAAAGGTATGGTCGCAGGCCTTGACCCGCATTCGGAATATATGGACAAAAAAGACTATGCCGATAAATGCCCCGAATAAGACGCTGAACACAAAAACCATGATTGAATCCTTTATTAAGTTGAAAATGAGTGGCTAATATATAGCATGCCGTTTTCTGTCGGTAAATCCTGCCTGTAAGGCTTGTTTGTATTAGCTCAAATATTATTGGCCTGAATGATAGCGGCATCAGCAGCGATTCAGGCACGGGATTGGCGGTGTTTTTTGTTTTTGCCGGGCAGGGGGTGATGTTCCTGCAGCCAATCCAGCGCCTCTTTGGCCGCAGCTTGTTCGGCGGCGCGGCGGCTGGCGGCTTGGGCGCGGGTGATGTGGGCGAGTTCGCCCAGATCGCAGGCGATATCGAAACGGGCATCACAGCCCTCGCCGGACTGGTGTTCAATGCGGTATTTGGGCAGGGGCAGGCGGCGGGCTTGCAGGGCTTCTTGAAGCAGGGTTTTCGGGTCTTTGCCCTGGTTGCTTAAGTCGATGTTGGCAATGCGCCGGGCAAACAGGCGGCGCACGGTTTGCTCGGCGGCGGCGAAATCGGCATCGAAGCTGATGGCGGCCAGCAGGGCTTCCACGGCGTCGGCCAGGATGGAGGGGCGGTCGAAACCGCCGCTTTTGAGTTCGCCCACGCCCAAATAAAGCGCGTCGCCCACGCCCATGCTGCGGGCGATTTCGGCGAGCACGTCTTGGTTGACCAAATTGGCGCGCAGGCGGGAGAGTTCGCCTTCGCTATAGCCGGGGAAGGCGTCGAACAGCATTTTGGCCACGCTGTAATCTAGGATGGCGTCGCCGACAAACTCGAAGCGTTCGTTGTTTTGGGCGCTGTAGCTGCGGTGGGTGAGCGCCTGCACGAGCAGCGACTCGGACTGGAAGCGGTAGCCGAGGTGGCCTTCGAGGGTATGGCGAATGGAATCTCGGATGGTGCCCGTCATGCGTGTCGTCGCGGCGCCCCGGGAAGCCAGGCGGATGGACATCCGCCCCGGCTCCTATCGCGCGCGTGTATCTCCTTCATAGTCGATGACCAGCTTGACCGGCCCGAACAGCGGAATGTCCTTGCTGTACTTGAACGAGACGATCATCTGCTCGCCCTGATCCTTGGAGAAAACCAGCTTGCTGCTGTCGATGGCGTGGAAATCGTCGATAGCCTGCGAGCGATCGAAGGCGCTGCGGATGGCCTCGGGATTGTTGGCACCCGAGGCGCTGACGGCGCGCACCAGGGCTTTCTTGATGTTCTGATATTCGATGAAGGTGGGAACCACCCGCATGACGACCAGCGACACGAAGGCCACGATGATAGCCGTGAAGAGCAGCCCGACCAGGGTGAGGCCGCGCTGCGGGGCACGACGGGTGGTGAGGGAAAAAGCGTTCATAATGTGTGGGCGAGACCGCCGGACAGAAATGAGGAACGGCCAGGGGTGGACCGGATGACCACCCCGTTACCGGAATGAGCCAATTCTCTGCAGATCGTTGAAATTCATCCAGATGAAAAACGCCCGTCCAACCAGGTTCTTCTCGGGAACAAATCCCCAGCTGCGGCTGTCCAGGCTGTTGTCGCGGTTGTCTCCCATCACGAAGTAGCTTTTCTCGGGTACCTTGCAGGTCAGCTCCACGGCGGTCTGACGGCAATACTTCTCGGTCTCGGGCGTGCGCTGCAGCGGCACAATCGCCGGATTCTCCAGGTCGATCAGCATCTTGTGCGGCATGTTGCCGATGGTCTCGGAATAGCGCTGCATGTAACGACCCCGTTCGGCATCGAAATAGTCGCCAGCCGGACGCAGCGGGGCTTCCTCACCATTCAGGAAGACACGACCGCGCCGCACGGTGATGGTGTCGCCGGGCACGCCGATGACACGCTTGATGTAATCGACCGACGGATCCATCGGATAGCGGAAGACCACGGTGTCGCCGCGCTGCGGCTCGCCCACCTCGATGATCTTGGTGTCGAACACCGGCAGGCGCACACCGTAGCTGTACTTGTTGACGAGAATCAGGTCACCGACCAGCAGCGTGGGGATCATCGAGCCCGACGGGATCTTGAAGGGCTCGAACAGGAAGGAGCGCACCACAAAAACCACGAACAGCACGGGGAAGAGCCCGGCGGTGTAGTCGAGCCAGGCGGGCCGGCGGTGAAGGCTGTTCTTGAGCTGCTGCCGCGCCTGCGGGCTGATCTTTCCGCCACGCGCCTGCTGCTCGCGTTCCCACGTCTTCAGGCGCTCTTCGGCCTGGCGACGCCTGCCGGGTGCCAGCACCAGCACGTCCAGCAGCCACATGCACAGGGTGAAGGCAGTCAGCAGGAAGAGAATCAGCGGAAAGTTCATGACAAAGCGTGGATCAGGCCCGAGGACCGGGCGGCATCAGGAAAGGGTAGGCAGAAGATCGGAATGGAAAAGCGGGAAGGATCAGGCGCTGAAAGGCGGCCGGATGGGCCCTTGCCTGCGCCAGACCGCCCGCAGCCCAGACAATAGCAGGGTGAGACGCGGAATTTCACGAATCCGTCATGGTAGCCGACGAATGGTCGGTCCGTCTCGACCCTCCCTGTCATGCCTCTCAACGTTCTTCCGCCTGCAGCACGGCCAGGAAGGCCTCCTGCGGAATCTCCACCGAGCCCACCTGCTTCATGCGCTTCTTGCCGGCCTTCTGCTTCTCGAGCAGCTTGCGCTTGCGGGTGATGTCGCCGCCGTAGCACTTGGCCAGCACGTTCTTGCGGAGCGCCTTGATGGTCTCGCGCGCGATGATGTTGCTGCCGATGGCCGCCTGCACAGCCACGTCGAACATCTGGCGCGGAATCAGCTCGCGCATGCGGCTGGCCACCTCGCGGCCACGGGAGGTGGCATTGGAGCGGTGGACGATGACCGACAGGGCATCGACCTTGTCGCCGTTGATCAGTAGGTCCATCTTCACCACGTCCGAGGCGCGGTATTCGAGGAACTCGTAGTCCATCGACGCATAGCCGCGCGACACCGACTTCAGGCGATCGAAGAAGTCCAGCACGATCTCGCTCATCGGCAGCTCGTAGGTGAGGTGCACGGCACGACCATGGTAGGTGAGATCGCGCTGCAGCCCGCGCTTGCCGGTGCACAGCGTGATGACGGGACCCACGTATTCCTGCGGCACGAAGATGACGACCTTGACGATGGGCTCACGGATCTCGGCGATGCGCGCCTGCTCGGGCATGCGCGACGGGTTCTCGATGCGCTCGACGGTCCCATCGGTCAGCACCACCTCGTAGATGACGGTGGGCGCCGTGGTGATGAGATCCATGTCGTATTCGCGCTCCAGGCGCTCCTGCACGATATCCATGTGCAACATGCCCAGGAAGCCGCAACGGAAGCCGAAGCCCAGCGCCTGCGAGACCTCGGGCTCGAACTGCAGCGAGGCGTCGTTGAGCTTGAGCTTTTCCAGCGCGTCACGCAGCGCGTCGTACTCGCTGGCCTCCACCGGGTACAGGCCGGCGAACACGGAGGGCTTAATCTCCTTGAAGCCTGGAAGCGGCTCGCTGGCGGCGGACGAGACATGGGTGATGGTGTCGCCTACCTTGGCGTGCTTAAGCTCCTTCATGCCGGTGATGATGAAGCCCACCTGCCCGGCCGAAAGCGTGTCGCGTGGCGACGAGCGCGGCGTGAAGACGCCCAGCTGGTCGCACTGGTGCTGGGCGTCGGTGGCCATCATGCGGATGCGGTCGCGCGTCTTGAGCGTACCGTTGACCACCCGAACCAGCATCACCACGCCCACGTAGTTGTCAAACCACGAATCGATGATCAGCGCCTGCAGCGGCGCGTTCGGATCACCCTTGGGCGGCGGCACGCGGGTGACGATGGCGTCGATGATCTCGTCCAGCCCCATGCCGGTCTTGGCACTGGCCGGGATGGCATCGCTTGCGTCGATGCCGATCACGTCCTCAATCTCGGCGCGAGCGCTGTCGGGATCAGCCGACGGCAGGTCCATCTTGTTAAGCACCGGCACCACCTCGACGCCCAGGTCGATGGCGGTGTAGCAATTGGCCACCGTCTGCGCCTCAACGCCCTGCGAGGCGTCCACCACCAGCAGCGCTCCCTCACAGGCCGACAGCGAGCGGCTGACTTCATAGGAGAAGTCAACGTGTCCCGGGGTGTCGATGAGGTTGAAGAGGTACTCGGTGCCATCGGCCGCGCGATGCGCCAGCGAGGCGGTCTGTGCCTTGATGGTGATGCCGCGCTCGCGCTCCAGGTCCATCGAGTCGAGCACCTGGCTGTCCATCTCGCGTTCGGACAGCCCTCCCAGGCGCTGGATCAGCCGATCGGCCAGCGTGGACTTGCCGTGGTCGATGTGGGCGATGATGGAAAAGTTGCGAATGTGCTGCATACCGGCGCGATGGGGGTTGGCAAAGAGGGCTATTGTAGTGGCTCATGAGGGCTGCACGTGCAACGGAAGCGCCTGTTGCAGCAAATGCCCGTTCAACGGCAGGGAAACGTCCTTGCAATAAGGCGCCCCATCAACGCAACGGGCCGCACTGGGCGGCCCGTCGTGTCCGTGCGGTGCAAGCGCCGCCCCTGCCTTCAGCACAGGTGGGCGCTTGAACCCGATGCCTTACTGGGGCCGGACCGGCACGTAGGAGGCCTCTCCTCCGCGCTTGACCAGCAGCACCAGGGTGCGCTTGCGGTCCAGCTTGGCCAGTAGCTGCTCGAACTGGCTCGCCGAGGTGATGGGCTGGCTGTTGACCTGCAACAGCACGTCACCCTGACGCAGACCCGCCTGAGCGGCAGCGCCATTGGGTTCCAGCCCGTTGATCACCACGCCGTCACGCGGCTGACCCTGGCTCTTGCGCTGCTCGGCCGTCAGGTCGGACGCCATGATACCCAGCCAGTTGGCCTTGGCAGGCGCCTGCTGTTCAGCACCGGACTTGCCGGCCGCACCGCGTGCCTGCTCGTTGGGCACTTCGCCGACCACCACATCGAGCGCGCGGGCTGCCCCAGCGCGCCAGACCTCGATGGCGGCCTTGGTGCCAGGCTTGGTGTTGCCCACCAGACGCGGCAGGTCGGACGAGCGCTCGATGACACGACCGTCGTAGCGCAGGATAATGTCACCCGGCATGAGACCGGCCTTGGCCGCAGGCCCCTTCGGGTCCACGCTGCTAACCTGGGCGCCGGAGGGCTTGGCCAGGCCCAGCGGCTCGGCGATATCCTTCGTGACCTCGGTGATGGCCACGCCGATGCGGCCGCGCACCACCCGGCCATTGGCCTTGAGCTGATCGGTGACGCGCATCGCCTCGTCGATGGGGATGGCGAACGAGATGCCCATGAAGCCGCCGGTACGGCTGTAGATCTGCGAGTTGATGCCGATCGCCTGGCCATCCATATTGATCAGGGGACCACCCGAGTTGCCGGGATTGACAGCCACGTCAGTCTGGATGAACGGCAGATAGTCACCCGTCTCGCGCGCCTTGGCCGAGACGATGCCAGCAGTGACGGTATTGTCCAGACCGAAGGGCGAACCGATGGCCAGCACCCACTCACCCACACGCAGCTTGTTGGGATTGCCGATCGGTAGCACCGGCAAGTTGGTCGCGTCGATCTTCAGCAAGGCCACGTCGGTGTTCTTGTCCGAACCGATGAGCTTGGCCTTGAACTCGCGCTTGTCGGTCAGCGTGACATAGATCTCGTCCGCGCCATCAACCACGTGGTGGTTGGTCATCACATAGCCGTCGGCCGAGATGATGAAGCCCGAGCCCAGGCCACGGGGAATCTCCTCACCGGACTGGCCAGGGGGCACCTGACGCTGGCGACCCTGCGGGTTGCCCGGCATGTTGGGGATGGCACCGGGCGGGAAGAAACGGCGGAAGAACTCGAAGAACGGATCGTCTGGGTCAAGCAGTTCTTCACCGCCCTGCCCCTGGGCGTTGCCGGCGTGCTCGGTCGTGCGGATGTTGACGACGGCGCCGCCGGTCTTCTCCACCAGGCCCGTGAAGTCGGGCAGCTGGCGCACGGCTTGGGCGTGCACGGGAGCGGGCTGTACCAGGGCGACCGTGCCGAACAGAGCCGCCACGGCCAGCGCGGAGCCCGCCAGCGCGGTACACAGCGAGCCTCGGGTTTGTCCGGCGACCTGGTGACAGGGCCGGTCGGAAGAATTGGGGATACTCATCGATCAGGAAGCCTCAAAAGCTCTGTGAGAATTCGGAAATCAGGCAACCTGCCCCGGAGGGGCATGGCCACCCCGCTTGCGCCAGACCAGCCATCGACGCACGGTCGCGGCTTCGGCCGGGCCCAGTCGAGGCAGCCAGAGCAGGCAACTGCCACGCTGGATGGCTGCCTGCGAAGCGTGAGGAGGTGCCTCAGAAACGGTTGCTGCCTGCCCCGGGAGGGGAATGCGAGCCGCCGCTTCAGGTGCGCACCCGTTCTCTAACGAACAGCGGGGGGATTCGGTGGACAGCATCGGATCCGTTGCACCCGGGGTGTCGACGGCAAGGTGCAGCAGCGCCCCCAGCCACAGGGTGCGCACCTCTCGCGCGGCCAGCCAGGGCCCATCGACTTCCCACTGGACGGACAGCGCTCCGTCGTCGTGAAGGCGCAGCGCAACCGGTTGCCGGTACTGGATGCGTGCGGTAGCACAGAGGCTGCCAGGGTTGCACGTGGTGTTGCGCCGACTGCCGTTCAGGGCGCGAGGCACCCACCAGGACAACCCGAGCAGGCCTCCAAAGGCGATGAAGCGCAGCGGCTTGCCGGGCTCGGCCAGCCAGGCCACGGCAATGGCAAGCGCAACCAGGACAAGCAGCAGCTGGTCGAGACGGCGGCCGATGTCTGCCTTGGCTACGGGAATGAGCAAGGGATCAGGCATGGCGGCCATTCAGAAGAATGTGGGAAAGGACAAAGAAACGGCAACGACCAGCCTGCCTGGGCAGGTTGGTCGTTGTGTGTCGGCAGGCACGGGGCCTGACCGGGAAGCGTCAGCGGAAGCGACGCAACACCAGGGTGCCGTTGGTACCACCAAACCCGAAGGAATTCGAGAGCGCGACATCGATGTCCATCTCGCGCGCCTGGTTGGCGCAGTAGTCAAGATCGCACTCCGGATCCGGATTGTCGAGGTTGATGGTAGGTGGCGAGACCTGATGATGCACGGCCAGCGCGCTGAACACCGCCTCGATGCCACCGGCAGCACCGAGCAGGTGGCCGGTCATGGACTTGGTGGAGTTGACGACGACCTTCTTCGCATCATCGCCGAAGGCGAGCTTGATAGCGTTGGTCTCGTTCAGGTCTCCCAACGGCGTGGACGTGCCATGCGCGTTGATGTACTGCACCTGGTCGGTGTTGACCCCGGCATCACGCAGGGCATTCTTCATGCCCCGGGCAGGCCCACGAAGGTCTGGCGCGGTGATGTGGTGCGCATCCGAACTCATGCCGAAGCCAATCAGCTCGGCATAGATGCGGGCGCCCCGCTTCTTCGCGTGCTCCAGCTCTTCCAGGACCAGCACCCCGGCACCCTCGCCCAGGATGAAACCATCCCGGTCGCGGTCCCAGGGCCGACTGGCGGCCTGAGGATCATCGTTGCGCGTCGACAGGGCTTTCATGGCCGCAAATCCGCCCACGCCAAGCGGCGACAGGTTGGATTCGGCGCCGCCAGCCAGCATCACGTCGGCGTCGCCATAGGCGATGAGACGCCCGGCGTCGCCCACGCAGTGCAGCCCGGTGGTGCAGGCACTGACAATGGCATAGCTGGGCCCCTGAAGACCCAGCATGATGGACAGTTGCCCGGCCACCAGGTTGATGATCGACCCTGGCACGAAGAACGGCGAGATGCGCCGTGCTCCGCGTTCGAGATAGTCCTTGTGCGTGGCCTCAATCAGGGGAATGCCACCAATGCCGGAACCCACGAAGGCACCAAAGCGCTCCGCGTTGGCATCGGTGATTTCCAGTCCGCTGTCGCGGAAGGCCTGCAGACCCGCTGCGACCCCGTAATGGATGAAGGTATCGAAGTGCCGAAGCTCCTTCGCGTTCATCCAGTCGGCAGGGTTGAAGTCTCGCACTTCCCCGGCAATGCGCGATGGGAAAGGCGAGGCGTCAAAGCGGGTGATCGGACCGACGCCCGACCTGCCGGCGACCAAGTTGGCCCAGCCGGTCTCGACGTCGTTACCGACCGGCGAGATGAGGCCAAGGCCCGTAATGACGACGCGACGTTTGCTCATCAGCTCTTCGAATGCGCCTTGACGAAATCGATGGCCTGCTGAACCGTGGTGATCTTCTCGGCTTCCTCGTCGGGGATTTCGGTACCAAATTCATCTTCCAACGCCATGACCAGCTCGACGTTGTCCAGCGAATCGGCACCCAGGTCGTCCACGAAGGACGATGCGGTCTTGACCTCAGCTTCGTTCACGCCAAGCTGCTCGGCCACAATCTTCTTGACCCGCGCCTCGATATCCGACATTTCAATACTCTCCTGATGAGTGACGATGCCAGTACATGCTACCGGCTTTTTCTGGTTTCTCGATACCTGCCGGAAAAATATCCGGCGGGCTGGACGGCTTCCGGTGAGGAAAGCCAGAACACGGTTACTCTGACGAAACGGGATTGTAGCGTCAAACCATGTACATGCCGCCATTGACCGGCAAGGTGACGCCCGTGACATACGATGCTGCCGGCGAAGCCAGGTAAAGCACCGCTGCCGCGATGTCGTCGGCCTGTCCAAGCCGGCCACTGGGAATCTGCTGCTTGAGCGCCGCCACCTGTTCCTCGGGCAGTGCCCGGGTCATGTCGGTCTCGATGAAGCCGGGCGCCACGCAGTTGACGGTGATGCCACGGCTGGCCACTTCGCGCGCCAGCGCCCGCGACATGCCGGCCACACCGGCCTTGGCGGCCGCGTAGTTGGCCTGTCCTGAGTTGCCCATCTGACCCACCACCGAGGTGATGTTGATGATGCGGCCGGTGCGCGCCTTCATCATGGGCTTGATGGCCAGTCGCGCCATGCGGAAGACGGCGGTGAGGTTCGTGTCGATGACGGCGGCCCAGTCCTCGTCCTTCATGCGCATGGCCAGCGTGTCACGGGTGATGCCGGCGTTGTTGACGAGGATGGACAGCTTGCCATGCTCGGCCACGATGGCATCGACCAGGGCGGCGCAGGCCTCGGCGTCATTGACGTTGAGCGCCACGCCCCGGTGCGGAGCACCCAGACGCTGACCGATGGCCTGGGCGCCCTTCTCGGACGTGGCGGTACCGATAACCATGGCGCCCGCCCGGGCCAGCGTGTTGGCGATGGCCTGGCCAATGCCGCGCGAGGCGCCGGTGACCAGGGCGACCTGCCCTTCGAGATTGCCGAAGATGGCGGGAATCGGGGTGGAATCTGTGCTCATGAGAACTTAGCCAGCGTGGATTGGAGGGAAGCGGCATCGCTGACGTTGTGCAGCTGCGCCTGGGGCGCAATCCGCTTGATCAGGCCGGTGAGGACCTTGCCGGGACCGAATTCGACGAACTGGTCGACACCCTTGTCGGCCAGCGCCTGGATGACCTCGACCCAGCGCACCGGATGCCAGGCCTGGCGCACCAGCGCGTCACGGATGCGTGCCGGATCGCTCTCGCAGGCCACGTCGACGTTGTTGACCAGCGGAATGGCCGGTGCCTTCAGATCGATGCCGGCCAAAGCGCGCTGCAGCACCTCGCCGGCCGGCTTGAGCAGCACCGAATGGAACGGCGCCGAGACCGACAGCACAACGGCACGACGAGCCCCCTTGGCCTGCGCGGCCTCGCAAGCGCGCTTGACAGCACCGACGTGACCGGCGATGACCACCTGGGACGGTGCGTTGAAGTTGACAGGCGCCACTTCCTCGTGCTGATCGCTGCCAGGCACGGCGCGGGCCTCGTCGCAGGCGGCCTGCACGTCGGCGTCGGAAAGCCCCAGGATGGCGGCCATGCCGCCAGTACCCACGGGCACAGCATCCTGCATGGCCTGAGCACGCAGCCGCACCAGCTTCACGGCTGAGTCCATGTCCAGCGAGCCCGCGGCGACCAGCGCCGTGTACTCGCCCAGGCTGTGGCCGGCCACGAAGTCGGGCTCGGGACCGCCATCGGCGCGCCAAGCAGCCAGATTGGCGATACTGGCCAACAGCATGGCGGGCTGGGTCCAAGTCGTCAGCGCCAGCTCTTCGGCGGGCCCTTCGGCAATGATCTTGGACAGCAGCGGCTGACCCAGCGCCGCATCGGCGCACGCCACCAAGGCATCGACCTCGGGGCGTCCGACCAGCGACGACAGCATGCCGACGGCCTGCGATCCCTGACCGGGAAATACGAATGCAACGCTCATGAATCCTGACTCTCCCTGGCTATGCCTTGTGTCTTGTTCCATCCTCTACCTGCCCGGGCATTGCCGGGAAGCAGAGCATCCCTCGTCAGAAGCGAATGAGGTTGGCCGCCCACGTGAAGCCGCCGCCCACCCCCTCCATCAGCACCAGATGCCCGGGCTTGATCCGGCCATCCCTCACGGCCAGGGACAGCGCCAGCGGTACGGATGCCGCCGAGGTGTTGGCGTGATCTGCCACGGTGGAGACCACCTTGTCTTCGGAAAGGCCCAGGCGCGATGCCGTGGCCGAAAGGATGCGGATGTTAGCCTGGTGCGGCACCAGCCAGTCGAGATCGTCGACCGAAAGATTGGTAGCCTGCAGGGTTTCCTGGGCGATGTCGGCCAGCACGCGCACGGCCAGCTTGAAGACAGCCTGACCATCCATGCACAGGAACGGGTGACCACATACGGCGCCGCCCCGCACGCTACCCGGCGTGGACAGGATGCCGGACTGCCGTCCGTCCGCATGCAGACGCGAGACCAGAACGCCCGGGGTGTCGGAAGCCGACAGCAGCACGGCACCTGCACCATCGCCAAACAGCACGCAGGTGGAACGGTCGTTCCAGTCCATGATGCGGGAAAAAACATCGGCACCGATGACCAAGGCGCGATTCGCGACACCGGCGCGGATCAGCGCATCGGCATTCGCCATAGCATAGATGAAGCCGCTGCAGACCGCCTGCACATCGAAGGCACCGCCCTGATGGATGCCCAGCTCGTTCTGAATGAGGCAGGCCGTGCTGGGGAAGATCTGATCGGGCGTGGAGGTGGCGCAGACCACCAAATCGATGTCGTCGGGACCGGCACCAGCCATCTCCATGGCAGCGCGTGCAGCGCAAGCGCCCAGCGACGTGGTGGTGTCATCGGGACCGGCCAGCCAGCGCTGACGGATGCCAGTACGAGTGGAAATCCACTCGTCCGAGGTCTCGACGCCCCGAGCAGCCAGTTCGGCCACCAGGTCATCGTTGGTAACGCGCCGGGCAGGCAGCGCCGATCCCACACCGATCACCCGCGCAAAGCGTGCGCCTGCAGATGCCAGAATGCCCGGCAGGGGTCGGAAAGCAGCAGAGGCGGCTGTATCGGTCTGAGACATGGGTACCGGATCCACGAAAAGGGTCAGGAAAGGGACGGCAGACCGGTCGCATGCCCGACCGGGCCAGAGGCCACCATGGGAGCCTTGATTCGACCGAGCAGACCGTTGCGCGCCGCGTCGTAGGCACGCCGCAAGGCGGCCTCGTAGGCCAGCACATCGGCCGAGCCATGACTCTTCAGGACGATACCACGCAACCCAATGAGGCACGCGCCGTTGTAGCGACGATGATCGACCCGCTGACGAAAGCGTTTGAGCGCGGGCATGACGCACAACGCACCCAGCTTCGTGAACCAGTTGCGTGAGAGCTCCTGCTTCAGGAAGGCGCCAATCATCTGTGCGACGCCCTCGGAGGTCTTGAGCGCCACGTTGCCGACAAAGCCATCCGAGACGACCACGTCGGCCTTGCCAGCATAAACGTCATTGCCCTCGACGTTGCCCACGAAATTGAGGGGTGTCTCACGGATGAGGCGTGCCGCCTCCTTGACCACGTCATTGCCCTTGATGAGTTCCTCGCCAATGTTGAGCAGCCCGACGCTGGGACGCTCGGTGCCATCCAGCACCGAAGCCAGCGCACTGCCCATGATGGCGAACTGCACCAGATGAATGGCCTCACAGTCGACGTTGGCCCCCAGGTCCAGCATGGTGGTGAACCCCCCCTTCTGGGTAGGCAGCTGGGTGGCGATGGCAGGTCGGTCGATACCCGGTAGCGTCTTGAGGACAAAACGCGAGATGGCCATCAGGGCACCGGTATTGCCGGCACTGACACAGGCATCGGCCTCACCGGCCTTGACCTGCTCGATGGCGATGCGCATGGAGGAGTTTCGCCGGTTGCGCAGGGCCTGCACCGGGTTGTCATCCATGCGAATGACTTCACTGGCCGGCACCACGCGGATGCGCGACGACAACGAAGGATCTGAGCTCTGCCCGCCCGCCTGGCGGGATGACTGCAACGCGCCCTCGACCTCGTCGGGGCGACCCACCAGCAACAACTCGGCATCCGGGTGAGATTGAAGGAACGACAATGCAGCAGGAACTGTCACCGTCAGACCATGGTCTCCCCCCATGGCATCGATGGCCAGGCGAACGCTCATGGCGCTACAAAAATGAATGGTTGCAAGGACGCAACGCCACCCACCCCGAAGGCTCGGAGCACGAACGGGCCGCGATCAGCTCAAGCAGCAGGAATCAATCGTCAGACTTGGTCTTGACGATCTTCTTGCCCCGATAGTAACCATTGGGGCTGATGTGGTGACGCAAGTGCACTTCGCCCGTGGTAGGCTCGACGGCAACCGGCGGGTTTTCCAGGTGATCGTGCGAACGATGCATGCCGCGCTTGGACGGCGTCTTCTTGTTTTGCTGAACGGCCATGTGAATATTCTCTCCAGCCCTGTGGCGGGCAATCTAGGATTATAACGAGTCCAGGAAAGTTTGAACAAGTCGCCCATTTCAATTGAGTGTGGCGGGACTGGGGCAGACATCGTGGAAAACCGCCATGGGCAGTGCCAGCATGGCCTCGTCCTCGATCAGGCCGGCCAGCGCCAGCCGCGGCTCGGCGGCAATCACGTCCACATCCACCCCGGCTTCAGGATCTTCCAGCCCGGC
>CALIXC010000288.1 GCA_938046755.1 uncultured Lautropia sp.
AGATCCTGCTGCCCACGCAGGTCAGCCCCATGCTCTTTCTGGTGGCGCCGGTGCTGGCCATCATGCCGTCGCTGGCGGCCTGGTCGGTCATCCCGTTCGGTCCCGACCGCGCCCTGGCCAACATCAATGCCGGCATCCTGCTGCTGCTGGCGCTGACCTCGCTGGAGGTCTACGGCGTCATCCTGGCGGGCTGGGCTTCCAACTCGAAGTACTCGTTCCTGGGCGCGCTGCGTGCGGCAGCCCAGATGGTGTCCTACGAGCTGGCCATCGGCTTCTGCATGGTGATGGTGCTGATGGTCTCGGGCAGCATGAACATCTCCGAGATCGTGATGGCGCAGGGCAGGGGAACCTTTGCCGACCACGGCATCAACTTCCTGTCCTGGAACTGGCTGCCGCTGTTGCCGGCGCTGGTGGTGTACTTCATCTCCGGCGTGGCCGAGACCAACCGTCACCCGTTCGACGTGGTGGAGGGCGAGTCCGAGATCGTGGCCGGCCACATGGTGGAATACGCGGGCATGAGCTTTGCGGTGTTCTTCCTGGCCGAGTACGCCAACATGATCCTGGTGTCGGCGCTGGCCGCCATCATGTTCTTCGGCGGCTGGCAGCCCTTCTTCACGCTGGGGCTCGACATCGGTCCGCAGTGGCTGTGGGACTGGTTCTGGCTGTTCATCAAGACCTTCTTCCTGGTCAGCCTGTTCATCTGGTTCCGGGCCAGCTTCCCGCGCTACCGCTATGACCAGATCATGCGGCTGGGCTGGAAGGTGTTCATTCCGGTCACGCTGGTCTGGCTGCTGGTGATTGCCGTCTGGATGCAGACGCCCTTCAACATCTGGAAGAGCTGAAGATGCGAGCGATCAAGGATTTCTTTTCCAGCTTCCTGCTGCTTGAGCTGCTCAAGGGCATGAAGCTGACGGGGCGCTACCTGTTCGCCCGCAAGATCACGGTCCAGTATCCCGAGCAGAAGACGCCGCTGTCGCCGCGCTTCCGGGGGCTGCACGCATTGCGCCGGTATTCCAACGGCGAAGAGCGCTGCATCGCCTGCAAGCTCTGCGAGGCGGTCTGCCCGGCCATGGCCATCACCATCGAGTCGGCGGTGCGTGCGGACGGACAGCGACGCACCACTCGCTACGACATCGATCTGACCAAGTGCATCTTCTGTGGGCTGTGCGAGGAGTCCTGTCCGGTCGACTCCATCGTCGAGACCCACATCTTCGAGTATCACGGCGAGAAGCGCGGCGACCTGTATTTCACCAAGGACATGCTGCTGGCCGTGGGCGACCGCTACGAGAGCGAGATCGCCGCGGCTCGCGAAGCCGATGCCCCCTATCGCTGAGCAAGGACGGTCGGCAACATGGATGTCATATCAGTCTTGTTTTTCCTGTTCGCGCTGGTGACGGTCTTTGCGGCCACGCGCGTGATCACGGCGCGCAACCCGGTTCACAGCGCGCTGTTCCTGGTGCTCACCTTCGTGTCGTCGGCGGCCATCTGGCTGCTGATGAAGGCCGAGTTCCTGGCCATCGTGCTGGTGCTGGTCTACGTGGGCGCGGTGATGGTGCTGTTCCTGTTCGTGGTCATGATGCTCGACATCGACCTCGACAACCTGCGTGCAGGCTTCTGGCGATCGCTGCCGGTGGGACTCTTCGTGGCGGCCATCATCGTCGTCGAGCTGTCGCTGGTGCTGTGGGCCCACTTCGGGGGTGTCCAGGAGGCCGACCTGGTGCAGCCGGCAGCCGACTACGACAACGCCAAGGCGCTGGGTGAGCTGCTCTACACGGGCTACATCTATCCGCTGGAGATCGCCGGCATGATCCTGCTGGTGGCCATGGTGGCAGCCATCGCGCTCACCCTGCGCCGTCGCAAGGATCGCAAGTCGCAGAACCCCAGCCAGCAGGTGCGGGTGCGTGCTGCCGACCGCGTGCGTCTGGTGAGCATGCCGGCCGTGGTGCCTGCGCCACCGCAGCCGTGTCCCTGGAAGAAGGCGTGGACAAGATCAAACTGGGCA
>CALIXC010000289.1 GCA_938046755.1 uncultured Lautropia sp.
AGATGCAGTGCTTCACGCCGCAGTAGGCCGCAAAGGCCGCCTCGAAGGCTGCCGTTTCTTCACCCAGCAGCACCCAGCCGCTGTCCATCACCCGCTCGAAGGCTTCGCGGAACGCCAGCCGGTGGCGGTCGTTGATGCCTTTCAGGTTGAGGAAGGGGATGGGGGCGGTGTTCATCGTCTGGCTCGGGAATCAGGTGATGTTCAGGACAAGTTCGTCATCAAACGATCCGGAACGTGCCGATCTGGATGGTGCAGGCGTCAGGACGGCTGTTTCCATGTCGGTGATCTCCTCAGCCGGATCGCGTCGTGGAGCGGACGGTGCCGGGGTTGAAAGAGGGGTGCCGGTGATAGTGCCGACATGCGCAGCCGGCGGTGCATGATGGTGCTGCGCACGATGGCGGCTATGCACTTCCAGCATGAAGTCGCTGTAGTTACGGATGTAGTCGGCCTCGTCGTAGACCTCGGATGCCAGCACCATGCACACACTGCCTGACGAGAAGTTGTCCAGCTCGCGCCAGGTCATGGGCGGAATGTAGAGCCCTTCGTAGGAACGGTTCAGGTGGTAGCGCTTGCGATCGAAACCATCATCCAGCACGATGTCGAAGCTGCCCGACATGGCAATGACGAACTGGTGCAGCGCCAGATGGGCATGCCCGCCCCGTTCCGAGCCGCCCGGCACGTCGTACAGGTAGTACACGCGGCGGATGTCGAACGGAATCTGACGGCCGCCTTCCACAAAGGTCAGGTTGCCGCGCGGATCATGGACCTTGGGCAGTTGCAGGGTCACGCAATCGACCAGCATGATGTCTGTCTCAATGTTGGGAGGTTTTCCGCGCCGAAGCCGGTGGCACCAACAGGAGGATGGTGCCTGGGAAACGGCGCGTTCTCTTCAGGGGGTCTGGATCGTCATCCGGCACGGGCCGTCAGGATGCCAGCGCCGGCTCGATGGCTTCTGCCCGGACGTCGTCCTTCCGGTCCACACGATGTGCCATCTGCAGGCCCTGGATGATCTGGTCTGACAGGCCGAAGGCGAAGGGGCCTGCCGAGGCGCCCATCGGCTCGATGCCCGGCAGCGCACGCAGCATCTGCTCGCGGGCTTCCAGGAAGGTTTCCACGGCAGCCGGCGTGGGCAGCGGCAGGGCGCCGTCGAAGCGCTTGAGCTCGAAGCCGATCGGGCGGATGGCAGAAGTGGTCACGCCGATCACGGACAGGTCGCGCAGCATGGCCTGCATGACGGCACTTTCATCGTTCAGATCGATGCCGACGTGGTGTGCGGCAAAGCGATGCGGGTTGGCCTCCACCACCAGACGCATGGTGCCTTCATCGGTGGGCGTGCCGCAGGCGGTGGCATTGGTGACGCGATAGATGCCGGTGTCGTTGGCCACGGCATGCAGCACGCTCACCACCTGATGAACCTGGGATTCCGCCAGCTTGAAGAAGCCGAGCATCAGCGGCAGACGCTCCGGATTCTCGGCAGGCGCCGTCATGCCGGCCACGGCCATGCCCCGGTTCGGCGTCATGGCCCAGCCCAGGCGCTGTGCGTGAATCTCGCCGTGCTTGGTGGTGGTGATGACGAAATGATCGGCTGTGCGCCGAACCTGCTGGATCGGGTCCTCCACCAGGGTGATGAGCGGATGATTGCGCACCATTTGGGCCAGGTTCTGGCAGATGGCGGCAATGGAACCATGCGACGGATAGTTGAAGACCGTGGCAGGCATGCCCGGAACGCGGCCATGGTTGCTCAGCGTGGACAGCAGCGTCTGCGGCCAGTACATCGGCAGCCAGGGCAGACGGTGATACAGCGCGGCCAGATGGCTCGCATCCCGGTTCATCACCTGGCGGGCAAAGGGGACGAACAGCGTCTCGTGCAGCGTATGACCATGGATGCGACGCGACAGGCTGTCGCAATCGAAGGGAACATTCCCCTGGGTGCTGGCCCAGTCCGCCGGGGCCGAACCATCCAGCGGCCAGGTGGTCTTGTTGGCCGGGTGCCAGAGCACCGTGTCGTGCTTCACCTGACGCTCGATGACGGCCAGCTCACGGTGAATGGCAGCCGAACTGCTCAGGTGGTGCAGGGCCGAGATGCCGTTGCCCAGCATCATGTCGGGCAGCAGCTTTCCATCCACCCACATGCGCGGCGTGCCCACCGCATGCGTGCTGTGCAGACCTTGCACATACCGGCGGATCACCCCGCAGAAGCGGCCCACATCATTGCGCTTCATCGGGTTATAGCTGTCCAGGCGCGGCGCCACGGCCGGCTCGGAGAACGAGCTGAACTCGAACAGCACCATGCCGCCGTCGACACGTCGACCCAGGGCATGCACGCCCGAGAAGTAACCGCCCAGCGGGCCGCCCGGATTGATGATGCTAGTGGCCAGGCCGCGATGGGCGCGCTCCGTGGCAGCAATCAGGACCGACAGGGCATTGCCGGCCAGGACCAGGGAGGCGGGACGAGAGGTTGCTTGAGTCGTCATGATGTTTTCAGGAAGATGAGGTGTCGAAACGGTTTTCCCGGCGTTTCGGAGCGAGAGTGTCTGACGGCCGGCACGGTGGATGCCGGTGCAGTGTCATGGGGTGTGCGGGCGATCCGTCACCCGGAGATTCAGGTAGATTTCGGAACCCAGTCCCGGCAGGTGCTTTTCCAGTCCCATCAGACCGTCCAGCATGCGCTCATCCAGCATGCCGATGTCCTGCAGCTGCTGCATCTGCGCGTGGGCAAAAGGCTTGATGAAGTACGAGCCCTGGCCGATCACTTCGTATCCGGCCTGATGGCACAGGTCGGTCAGACTCTGCAGATCGAAGGTGCTGTGCTGCTGCAGCATGCGCTGCCGATCGGACAGTGCATGCAGATCGTCGATCAACCCCATCTCGAGGGCCAGCAGACGGTGCATCGAACGTGCATTGGGCACGTTGACGTGCAGTCGGGTGGTTGGCGTGCACAGGGGGCGCAGGGCCTGAAGCAGCTTCTTCGGTTCGGGAATCTCGTGCAGCAGACCGCTGACCAGAATGGCATCGAAGGTCTGTCCACGAAGGGGGGCGCTGCCGGTCGCGTTTTCCAGAAAGTCCTGGATCACGAGGATGCGATCGTCCGTTCCGGCCAGGTGGCGGGCATGTTCCGCAAAATGTCGGCCGGGCTCCACGATGGTCAGTTTCGAGAACTCCCGGTAGTCCGTGAAGATGGGCGCCATGCCGCAGCCCACTTCCAGTACGCGCCGGGCCTGCCAGAGTTTCAGCTCGGTGGTCACCACCCGCTTGCGCAGTGCGGCCTGGGTAGGCTCGAAGGAGGCGGACTGGTAGCTTCTTTCGTAGCGGGCCAGGTCGCGGGAAGCGCTGGAGGAGGCCGTGGTGGAAATGTCCATGCGTGCTGCCATCGGTCTGTCGAAGTCGTGTGCTTCACAAGGGAAGCACCTGACGGATGGCATCCATGGTGCGCCGGAACATGGGCGCTAGGTCGGGCACTGGTACCGGTGGCGGTCTGGGGCAGCGCAGACGGCAAAGCGGTGATGCCCGGATCAGACAGTGATGTGCGCAGTCGTCATCCGGGCGGTTGGTGGACCGGGCAGGGCAACGGCGACGCCCGGGTCATACCTATTTTGGCCTGTGTGTAAACGGGGGCGTCGTGCTGGATGGCCCTGGGGCGTTGTTCAGCGCAGATCCAGCACCAGTGTCTGCAGAATGGTGCTGCGCGCGCCGAACATTTCCTTGTGGCGCAGCAGACCCTCGTTCAGGACGGCGCCCCCGTCGGTGGTGGAGGTACCGAAGCTGAACCAGCGCTGGCCCCGGGCCCGTGCGGCTTCGATGGCCAGTTCCAGGATGGCATGCTGGGCGCGTGTCTCGAATCCCTCGGGGGCGGAAGCCAGGTATTGCGTATGGGTGACACCCTTGTAGTGAAAGAGGACGATCCCGGCGTGCAAGGGGCAGGATTCCGGCTTGAAGGGGAGCGTCGCGGCATCCGCTGTGGCATGCGGGTCATGACCTCGAGTGGCAGGTGCGCCATCCGATGGACGCTGCCAGGCCCCCAGGACTTCCAGTTGCGTGAAGGCGCCCGCCAGGCGCTCGATCTCGGCCAGCGTATGGACGGGGCCCACACCGTGCCGGCTTTTGAGTGTCTGGCTCAGCAGTGGCCAGTAGTCTGCCCAGCGGCAGCGTCCCACGTCGATGCCCGCGCGTCTGGCCAGGTTCAGCGCGTGGTTCTTCTGGCTGGAGGTGGGCGCCTGCCGTTGCAGGTCCAGCGTGCTGGACAGCAGCACCTGGGTGGTGTGTGCGCCCAGCCGGTGCAGGGCGTACAGATCGTCCTCACTGGGCAGGCGGTGGTAGAGGTGGGGCGTGGCCTTGTAGTGCAGCTGCACGAAGCTGCGGCCTGCCAGCCAGGCGGCCAGCTGTTCCATCACGGCCAGCACCTGGGCGCCGCCCAGCTTCTCGTCCATCACCAGGCCACCGAAGGTGAGTCCACCGTGCGTGATGCAGTGGTCGCCGTCCGGGGTGTGGCGGCGGTTGGCCGGCAGGACGGCGACGATCCGCGGCGTGCCTTGAGCACTCTCGATGATGACCGAGGCATCCTCGAAGCGATCGGCGTGGTAGTCCATGTATTCCCGCTGGAACAAAAAGACGCCGTTGCGGCTGCGACGGATGAAGTCATTCCACGCTGTGTGGTCTGCGGCGGTGTAAGGGCGAATACGGTACATGGCGTGCGGTTGCGGCAATGTGTGCAGGCGTGCGGGGCGCCGATGGTCGCACGGGACACCCCAGGAGGGGTGTCCCGCCGGGTGGGTGTGGCGCTCAGGCTGCAACCAGGCGGACATCGTCCTTGGTGAGAGGCTGGCCGGCGATGCGTTCCAGTGTGTCGCGGAAGACCTGTTGCGAGAAGCGGGACTCGTAGAAGGTGCGAGCCCGGTCGCTGGCGTCCTGAAGCCGGAAGGGCAGCGCCTTCAGCCGTTCGACCAATGTCGGCAGGTCGTGCCAGGCCAGCGCCATGTCGGCATAGGAGGAATAGTCGGCCAGCAGGGAGCCTGACTCGAAACCGCTGAAGGGCAGTACCGGGTAGCCGCAGCCCTGCGCTTCGATGGCACCACGCCCTCCGGAGACGGGTGCCGAGCCCAGGTAGGCATGGGCATCCAGCCGCTTGAGCGCCTGCCACAGGGACGACACTTCGCCGTGCGTCACGAAACGGGCGGGATCGATGCCCTGGTTGATGAGATGCTTGCGGATCTGCTGCCGGCTGCCGTCATCCAGGGGGCCGACGTGATGGAAGCGTCCGTCGATGGCACGCAGCACGCTGCTGACGATCTTCGGAAGGGCCACGGGACCCTGCATCGAGAACTTGGCGGCACGTCCGGCCGTCACGACCGAAAAGGGCATCTTGCGGCTGGGGGCCAGGAAGGGGCGGCGACCCTGATCCTTCACGTACAGGGGCAGCCAGTCGGCTCGTTGGTGCAGGTGGGCGCTGCAGGTCTTCTGCAGCGATTCGGTCACATCCACATGGCGGATGCCGGGCAGGGTGCAGCCCAGGCTGGGGTTGTGGTCGCCGTGGTGAACCAGCATCTTGCGGGAACTGCCGGCATGCAGGGTACCGACGAAGGCCACCGGATCCTGATGGTGCTGCAGATACCAGATCCGTGCGGGCTGACGCTGGGAACAGAGCGTGACCAGTTGGCGCGCCTTGTCCCACAGCTTGCCGGTCTGCACGATGATCTCGGCATTCGGAAAACGCTGTCGCAGCCAGGCCATCTTCTTCGATGTCGGGTCGTCGAAGTTGCCCCACAGGTTGGTGAGCAGCAGGATGGGGTTGGGCTGGTTGGCCGCCAGTTCTTCCAGAACCCGGGTATGACCGCCCACCTCGTAGACCTCCGAGGCCACCAGCAGGGTGGGGGCATCAGCGGCCTGGACGGGTGCAGGGCGCGTGGCATCCCCCGCTGCTCCGGTTTCGGCCATTTCCCTCTGCAGGCGCTTGGCCAGCTGCTGGATGCGGCGGTCCAGTGCAGGATAGTAGAGCGCGTGTTCAGCAATGCCCGGCTGGTAGAAATGGGACGTGATGCCGTGGACTATCGAGAGCAGGGCCAGTTCGGGTTGCTCTTCGGCCAACAGCTGGTCGACCTGATCGCAGACATCCGGTAGCATCTGAAAGAGCGGTGCTGGGTGTGCCGCATCGTTCACGTCGTGACGGCAGCCGTCGCTGGTGGTTCGGCAGGCTTTGGCAGGGCCATGCTCCTCGGCCAGGGTGATGCCCGGGATCATGGCCGCACGGGAAACGGGCGGAACCCACGGAAGCGGCATGCGTGGGCCGACGTAGATATCGCTGCCGTGTGGGGGCAGCATGTCCTGATGGGCCTGCCAGACGCCCCCGGCAAAGGCGGCCAGGTCAGCGTATTCCTCGATCGGGTCCACCGTCTCGAAGAGTGCCAGTTGCTGTCGTGCCACGTCATAGAAGAGGGGGGTGGCAAACTCCTGCCCGAACAGCGTCTCCAGCTGGGCGTCCTCGAACCAGGTGACGCAGGCATCGAAGACGGGGCCGGCACTGGCGTTGATGTGGCGCTCGGATACCACCGGCGTGGCCAGCGACAGGCTCTGGAAGGCACGTACCTGCTCGAAACGAGCTGTTTCGTAGAAATGCAGGTTGAGGAGTGCCTTGGCCTGCAGGATGAGGCTGTTGCGTGCGGAGCCGTAGACAGGACAGGCCTGCAGGCTGACCTTACGTCCGGTGGCCTGGATGCGCTGGATGGCCTTGAGTCGCCGTTCGTTCGTACTGCCGATGAAGAGCAGGTCGAGCGGTCGCTCTTCCAGGGGCAGGGCCTGGTGGTCATCGGGCTTGAGCCAGGCAGCGTGGCCGAAGGAGATGATGGGAACGTCGTTGGGGTGTGCCGTGTAGGCTGGCGGGTTGTCGGCGTTATAGTCGACCACCACGGCGCTTTTCAGCAGCTGCAGGTAGCTGCTGCCCAGCACGGCGCCGCCCTGGCCGATCTGTTCCAGGTTGACGATGATGCAGCTGTGGGTCTGCAGTAGGCGAGGGTCGAAGCCGCAATGGGCGCCGAAGACGAAGTTGACCGCGTCATGCCGCAGCAGGTTGCGGGCCAGGCTGACACACAGCCCCAGTCGCCGGAACTGCCAGTAGAAATACTGGGCGGGATCCAGCAGTGCATCGGCGTGGATGTAGCCGGCAGGAGTCATCAGGCAGATATGGATTGCCGGCAGGTTGGCCATGTGCGTCGCCCTCGTTCAGACCGAAACGGCCTACTGTAGGGCGAGCCCGCCATCGATGATGCGTCGATAAGGCGGGCCTGCACACGCCTGTTTCAGCCCTTCACCACCTCGATCGGACCATGGTCGTCGCAATGGTCACCGTGCGGATGGTGCAGGTGGCCGTCGACCAGGTAGTCGATGTGGTCACCGTGCGGGACGGCTTCGTGGCCACAACCGGGACCATGGACGTGGCCGGGCTCGTGGCCGCTGCATTTGTGCTCGGGCGTGCAGCGGTCGGGATTGGTGGCCGAGACGGGGATCACGTGCTCGTCGACGTGGTCGCCATGCGGATGGTGCAGGTGACCGTCGTGCAGGTAGTCGACATGACCGTCATGCCGGATGGCCGTGTGGCCGCAGCCGGGGCCATGGGTGTGGTCATGGTGGGCGTGATGGGGCAGCTTGCATTCGCTCATGATGATCTCCTGTCTGCGATTGATAATGAGATTATATATCTACAACGTTGCATTTGATGACTATTTTCATCAAATGTCGTTATTGATAACGTATTATCAAAGTCATTATGAGCGTTGTGCCTTTCCGGGGATGCCCTGCATGGACGTTATTCCGGAAAGAACCCAAAGCGCCCCTGGAAAATGCGCCTTTCCCAGAGGGTATCGTTGGCTTAGGTATTGCCTTCGGTCATCCAGCGTGTGGTTGCTGGCGGCTGGTAGTTCTTCAGGGCGGGCAGCAGGTGGGCGGCGTTGGGCTCCACGATCAGCATGTTGCGGAATTCCGGCTTGATGAAGCCTTCGGTGGCGACGTGATCGAGGAAGTCGGTGAGGCCGGTGTAGAAGCCGCCCACATCCAGCAGGGCGCAAGGTTTCTGGTGGTGTCCCAGCTGGCCCCAGGTCCAGACCTCGAACAGTTCTTCCAGTGTACCCAGACCACCGGGCAGGGCGACGAAGCCGTCGGCCAGGCTGGCCATCATGGCCTTGCGCTGGTGCATGGAACCCACGACATTCAGGCGGGTGAGCTTCTTGTGGGCCAGTTCCTTGTCGGCCAGAAAGCGCGGGATGATGCCGATGACTTCGCCTCCCCGCTCCAGGACGGCGTCGGCCACGGCACCCATCAGGCCGACCGAGGCGCCCCCGTAGACGAGCCCGATGCCGGCATCGGCCATGGCATGGCCCAGTTCGATGGCCGCCAGGCGGTAGGCGGGGGATTTGCCGGTGCTGGCACCGCAGAAGACGCAGAGTTTCATGAGGATCCTGTTCTTGGAAAGGGGCGGTCGTGGGCCGGAGCGACCAAGGGTGCCGGAGCGGCCGCGGTCATTGTACGCGGGAGCGGGGGGATTCCCTCAGGATCCTCTGAACAAGTCCTCATGACCGTCGCATCCTCGTAACGGGCGCATGACTGCGTTGCCATTTGCTGTCAATAGCTCTGCTATTGACAGCAAATATCGCCTTGTCCTGCATCCCGTTCCATGGCGCGCCGACTCGCGGGAATTGTTCCGAGGATCCTTCATTCCAGGTTCTGGACCTGCTCACGCAGCTGTTCGATGAGCAGCTTCAGCGCCAGCGCGGTGTCGGTAATGGACAACGCGATGCTCTTGGAGGCGATGGTGTTGGCTTCACGGTTGAGTTCCTGCATCAGGAAGTCGAGCCGCTTGCCGACGGGGCTGCCCGCGGCCAGGGCATCGTCGATGGCCTGAAGATGGGTGTCCAGCCGGTCCAGTTCCTCGGTGATGTCGTCCTTCAGGCTGAGCAGGCTGATCTCCTGGCGCACGCGGGCCAGGGTCTCGTCGGCCGGAATGCTGACGGGCAGGCCCTGGACGGCTTTCTGCAGACGCTCCAGCATTCTGGCCTCGGCCGCAGCGTGCAGTTCGGGCAGATGGGGGCGTAGCTGCCTGGCCAGGGCCCGCATCCGGCGGCCCTGTTCCTGCAGGATGCGGGCGAGCTGCGCGCCTTCCTGGGCACGGCTGCTCTGGAAGGCCTGCAGGCAGCTCTGTACCAGCGGCTCGGCATGTTGCCACAGCGTGTCGGCGTCCAGGGGCAGAGAGGCGCTGTCACAGGCGGATGGGGCATGTTCTGGGGTCTGCAACCAGCGCAGGTAGTCGGCCACGGAGGGGGGCAGGGCGCTGTCGTCAAGGAGCCGGATCCGACGGCTCAGCTCGACGTAGTGCGCCAGGCGCTCCAGGTTCAGGGTGTCGGTGGCTTCAGGGCGGGAGCGTTGCAGGCTCATTCGGCATTCCACCTTGCCGCGCCGTGTGGTGGCCGTGATGGCGCTGCGCAGCCGCGGCTCGAGCAGCCGGCATTCATCGGCCAGCCGGAAGTGCAGGTCGGTGAACCGGCTGTTGACGGCGCGGATCTCGATGTCCAGTCGTCCAAGTGGGGTGTCGGCGCTCCGGTGGGCATAGCCGGTCATGCTGTTGACGGTGCCCGTGGGGGCGGCAGGTGCGGGATTCGTGGGGGCGGTGACGGGCGGCGTGGGCTGGGTGGACATGTCTGTGTCTGGAAAGACAGGGAAGAAAAGGAAGTGGAGGGGGCGTTTGGGTCACGATCGGTTGCTGCCGGACGGGGCAGGGCTGGCGGGCGAGGTGCGCCTGGACTGTGCCGGCGGTTACATCCGAAAGGGGGAAGGTGGTGCCGTTCTGTAACGGTGTCAAGAAAGGGAACGGGGGAGGCGGGTGGGTGTGTCAGCTCGGGGGGATGGTAAAAACACCGGTCTGGCGGGGGTTTCGGGGGTGGGCGGTGAGTTGGGATGTCATTCAGTCGCCGTGCCCGTCCGTCTGGCGTGTCGTAACACGGAAATACAGAGTTTTGCATCCATCGCTTCTACAATAGCAACCATGGCAAATGAGCAGAACGCACCATTGCCGGAGGGCTTCGAGGCAGGTGGCTACCGGATTGTAAGAAAAATCGCCAGCGGCGGTTTTTCGATGGTTTATCTCGCCCAGGATCAGGACGGGAACCCGGTCGCCATCAAGGAATACCTGCCCAGTTCTCTGGTCCGTCGCACACCTGGGCAGCTGGTACCCGAGGTGGTGGGCGGCAATCTGCCCACCTATCGCAATGGCCTGAAGTGCTTCTTCGAGGAAGGCCGGGCGCTGTCACGAGTCATCCATCCCAACGTGGTGCGCGTCGTCAACTTCTTCCGGGCCAACGAGACGGTCTACATGGTGATGGCCTACGAGAGCGGGCGCAGCCTGCAAGAGCTGGTCATTCACAACCGCAACCGGCCGGGCAAGCGCGTGCTGCCCGAGCGGCACATCCGCAAGATCTTCGCGCAGGTGATGAACGGGCTGCGCGAGGTGCATGCCAATCGCCTGCTGCACCTGGATCTGAAACCCGCCAACATCTACCTGAAGAAGGGCGGCATGCCCATGCTGCTGGACTTCGGGGCGGCGCGCCAGACGCTCACGCAGGACGCGCCCAAGCTCTTCCCGATGTACACGCCGGGCTTTGCGGCGCCGGAACTCTACAAGAAAAATCAGCAGCTGGGGCCCTGGACCGACATCTATGGCTTGGGCGCCAGCATGTACGCCTGCATGGTGGGGGCACCGCCGCAGGCAGCCGATCAGCGCATGAAGCAGGACAAGGTCGACGCGGTGCTGATGGGTCTGACCGACATCTACTCGCAGCAGCTGCTGGATCTGGTGCACTGGTGCATGAAAATCAACCCGCTGGAGCGGCCGCAGAGTGTGTTTGCGTTGCAACGGGCGTTGCGTGAACCCTTCATGCGCGAGGGGGTGGAAACCCGCAGTTTCTTGCCGCTGCGCTGGCTGGAGGACATCATCTCGCCGTTCAGACGACGGCGAGATCCGAAAGGATCGTCGTCGCACAGGCGAAGCCATCATGTCCATCTGCCACCGCCGTCGGGCCACGAGGAGGCCGATGTCACGCTGCTGACGGCCCGCAAGGGCAGCTGAAGCCGGGCCTTCGACCGCTGTCGGGGCGGCGCGGCGCCGACGCAGGCCTGCCAGCGGAGATGACCCGGACAGGACGCCCCAGAACATTCAACTCGCTTTCGATCCATGCGTTTTTCCATTTTCCAGGATACCGATGTCGGTGGTCGTTCGATCAACCAGGATCGGATGGGGTACTGCTTCTCGCGCGAGTCGCTGCTGATGGTGCTGGCCGACGGCATGGGGGGGCACCTGCGGGGCGAGATCGCGGCGCAGATTGCCATGCAGACGGTGGCGTCGATGTTCCAGCAGCAGGCCGTGCCGCGGCTGCGTGATCCGGTGGCCTTCATCGAGCAGGCTTTCCATGCCAGCCATCGCGAGCTGCACCGCTACCGTGAGCTGCACGGCATGAACGAGTGCCCGCGCACCACCATCGTGGCCTGCGTGGTGCAGGACGGGCATGCGTGGTGGGGACATGCGGGCGACTCCCGGCTGTACCTGCTGCGTGATTCCGACATCCTGTTCCGCACGCTGGACCACTCCAAGGTGCAGAGCCTGATCAGCCTGGGGCTGATCACCGAGGCCGAGAGCGAGGTGCATCCCGAGCGCAACAAGGTGCTCAACTGCCTGGGCTCGCCCTTCATTCCGCCGGTCGAGATCCATGCGTCCTTCCCACTGAAGGCGGGTGACGTGATGATGCTGTGCTCGGACGGGCTCTGGAGCGGTGTGAGCCGCGAGGAGCTGGTGCGCGAGTTCCGCAACGAGCCGCTGGAGCTGGCGGTTCCGCGCCTGATCCAGTCGGCGCTCAACCACAATGGCGTGGGTGCCGACAACACCACGGTGTTGGCCATGAAGTGGGATACCGACAGCACCGAGAACGATGGCCTGCCGTCGCTGTCGTCGATGGCGCTACCCGATGGGGCGGTGACCACCACCATCGCCATCGCCAACAACCTGGAAGCCGAATCGGTCGACATGACCGAGGACGAGATCGACAAGACGATCGCCGAGATCCAGGAGGCGATCCAGCGCTCGAACAAAGTACCCTGACAGGGCCGTTTCCTGACCCGCCTGCGTGCAGGATCTGCCGGGAATGACCCGGGCGCCTGGCCTCAGGGGCAGGCACGAGACGATTCGAGCCTGCTGGGGGTATTTCCGGGGGCGATAGAATGCGGGGACCGATCTTCCAGGGGGGCCCCGATGACTGACTCTTCTTCCGCGCTACGGCATGATGGCCGGGCGCTGGACGGGCTGCGGCCCGTGCGCTTTCAGCGACGCTTCACGTGCCACCCCGAGGGTTCGGTGCTGGTGAGCTTCGGTGATACTCGGGTGCTGTGCACGGCCAGCGTGCTGGACAGCGTGCCGCCCTTCCTGCGCGGAAAGGGTCAGGGCTGGGTGACGGCCGAATACGGTATGCTGCCACGGGCTACCCACACACGGAGCGACCGCGAGGCGGCGCGCGGCAAGCAGTCCGGGCGCACGCAGGAAATCCAACGGCTGATCGGCCGCAGCCTGCGGGCGGTGACTGACCTGAAGCGGCTGGGCGAGCGCACCATCCATCTGGATTGCGACGTGCTGCAGGCCGATGGGGGCACACGCACGGCAGCCATAACCGGGGCCTGGGTGGCGCTGCGTGACGCAGTGAACGGCCTGCTGACTACCGGCAAGCTGACGGCTGATCCGCTGCACGATGCGGTGGCTGCTGTCTCGGTGGGTATCGTGGCGCTGCCTGGTGCAGCTCCGGCCTGCGTGCTCGACCTGGACTACCAGGAAGATTCAGGCTGCGAGACCGACATGAACGTGGTGATGACCGCTTCCGGGGGCCTGGTGGAGATCCAGGGCACGGCCGAGGGTACTCCTTTCTCCCGTCAGCAGGCGAGTGAGCTGCTGGATCTGGCCGCCAAGGGCATCGACGAGCTGGTGCGACTGCAGCGGGCGGCCTTGCAGGAGGAAGGGGCATGACGGGCGAACATTGGCTGGTGGCGTCGGGCAATCCCGGCAAGCTGAAGGAGCTGCGGGCCATGCTGGCGCCACGCGGCGTGCGTCTGTCCAGCCAGACCGAGCTGGGCATTCCCGATGCCGAGGAGCCGTGGCCCAGTTTCGTGGAAAATGCGCTGGCCAAGGCACGGCACGGTGCGCGCCTGAGCGGCTTGCCCACGCTAGCGGACGATTCCGGCCTGTGCGTGCCGGCCCTGGGCGGTGCGCCCGGCGTGCGCTCGGCACGCTTTGCGCTGGATGCGATCACCGAT
>CALIXC010000290.1 GCA_938046755.1 uncultured Lautropia sp.
ACCGTGGGGCTGGATCGTGTCCGTGAGCATTTCGAGCAGGTACCGTGGGTACGTCGTGCCGAAGTTCGCCGCATCTGGCCCAACCGTCTTTTCGTTGCGCTCGAAGAGCACCAGGTGCTGGCACGCTGGAAGGATGATCGCGGTCGTTTCGTCAACACCCATGGGGAACTGTTTTCGGTGAATCCTGCCGAAGTCGCCAATCACCAGAACCTGCTGCTGCTGTCCGGTCCGGACGGCAGCCAGGCGCTGGTCGCCCGCCGTTACGACGAGCTGGCCCATCAACTGCTGCCGCTGTCGATGCAGCCGGTGGAACTCGACCTGTCCGACCGCCAGTCGTGGACGGCACGGCTCGACAGTGGCATCACCCTGAAGATGGGGCGTGATGAGGGATTGCCCGTGGCCGACCGCGTGGCCCGCTGGGTCACGGCGCATCCGCTGATCCAGGCGCGCCTGAACGGCCGTGCCGAGGTCATCGACCTGCGCTACCCGAACGGCTTTGCCGTGCGTGCTCCTGGTGCGCTGGAGCAGCATGACGGCGACGGTCATCCTCATCGTGACAATCTTCATTGAGTGCCGGAACGGATCATGACACGTGACAACAAGGATCTGCTGGTAGGCCTGGACATCGGCACCTCAAAAGTGGTGGCGATCGTGGCCGAGCTGCATGCGGATGGCGAGATCGAGGTCATCGGTACCGGCCAGCATGAATCGAACGGCCTGAAGAAGGGGGTCGTCGTCGACATCGAGAAGACGGTCGCTTCCATCCAGGCTGCGCTGGAGGAGGCCGAGATCACCTCCGGCAACAAGATCCAACAGGTGGTCACCGGCATTGCCGGCAGCCACATCCGCAGCTTCAACTCCATCGGCATGGTGGCCATTAAGGACAAGGAAGTTACCGAGGCCGACGTGGCGCGCGTCATCGAGACTGCCAAGGCGGTGGCCATTCCCACCGACCAGCAGATCCTGCACGTGCTGCCCCAGGAGTTCATCATCGATGGCCAGGAGGACATCCGCGAGCCGGTGGGCATGAGCGGCGTGCGGCTGGACGTGAAGGTGCACGTGGTGACGGGCGCGGTCTCGGCGGTGCAGAACATCATCAAGTGCGTGCGTCGCTGCGGGCTGGCCGTGCAGGATCTCATCCTGCAGCCGCTGGCCTCGGCCAATGCGGTACTCACCCACGACGAGAAGGAACTCGGCGTGGCGCTGGTGGACATCGGTGGCGGCACGACCGACATCGCCGTGTTCGTCGGCGGCTCCATCCGCCATTCGGCCGTCATTCCGGTGGCGGGCGACCAGATCACCAACGACATCGCCATGGCGCTGCGCACGCCCACGGCCGATGCCGAGGAGATCAAGCTGCGCCATGGCCTGGCCAAGCCCACGCTGGCCAACCCGGGCGAGAAGATCGAGGTGCCCGGCATCGGGGACCGTGGGCCGCGCTCGCTGTCCAAGCAGGGTCTGGCATCGGTCATCGAGCCGCGCGTGGAAGAACTGTTCCAGATGGTCCAGCAGACCATCCGCGAATCGGGCTACGAAGAGTCGCTGTCGTCCGGCATCGTGCTCACTGGCGGCTCCAGCCTGCTGCCGGGCATGGCTGAGCTCGCCGAGGACATCTTCCTCAAGCCCGTGCGTGTGGGGGCTCCCGCCTATAGCGGCAGCCTCTCCGATGTCGTTCGCACACCCAGGTACGCCACGGCCATGGGCCTGCTGGAGGAAGCCCGCCAGCAGCGCCTGAAGGGTCGCAAGGTCGCGGAGCAGTCGGGGTCCTTCCGGGACACGATTCGCCGCATGAAAGAATGGTTTTTCGGGAGTTTCTGAGACAAAATCACGTTCGATCCCGAATGATCGCCGGGTCGCCCGGAAGGGCGGCCGACAGGGAACGGTATCCTTGCCCGGTACCGCACCCGCCAGTCCGGGGGCTCATGCCATTGCGGCGCGCCTGACGACTGTTCATTCAAAACAGGAGGTTTTTCAGCTATGACGTTCAAGATGTTGGAAACAGATGTCGATGGCGCCGTCATTAAGGTGGTGGGCGTCGGGGGCGGTGGCGGCAATGCCGTCAACCACATGGTCAACCGTGGCGTGCAGGGCGTCGAGTTCATCGCCGTGAACACCGACCGCCAGGCGCTGGCACGTTCGCTGGCCGGCCGCACCATCCAGCTGGGTGATGCCGGTCTGGGCGCTGGTGCAAACCCCGAAGCGGGCCGGGCTGCTGCCCAGGCCGAGCGCGGCAACATCCGCGCCGCCCTGGAAGGCGCCAACATGGTGTTTATCACCGCCGGCATGGGCAAGGGCACCGGTACCGGCGCTTCGCCCGTGGTCGCCGAGATTGCCAAGGAGCTCGGCATCCTGACGGTGGGCGTGGTCACCAAGCCCTTCAACTACGAAGGCAGCCGCAAGCAGCGCGTGGCCGACGAAGGCATCGAGAACCTGATCGGCCAGGTGGATTCGCTGATCGTGGTGCTCAACGAGAAGCTCTTCGAGGTGATGGATGAGGACGCCACCCTGGAAGACGCCTTCAAGCGCGCCGACGACGTGCTGCACAACGCGGTGGCCGGCATTGCCGAGATTATCAACGTGCCCGGCCTGGTGAACGTCGACTTCGCTGACGTGAAGACCATCATGGGTGAGCAGGGTAAGGCGATGATGGGTATCGGTGAGGCTTCGGGCTTGGATCGTGCCCGTCTGGCTGCTGAACAAGCCGTGTCCTCGCCGCTGCTCGACGGCGTCGACCTGCATGGTGCCCGCGGCGTGATCGTCAACATCACCGCCAGCCGCTCGCTGAAACTGCGTGAGACCAACGAGGTCATCAACACCATCAAGCAGTTCTGCGCCGAGGACGCCACCATCATCCACGGTACCGTCTACGACGAGGACATGGAAGACTCGCTGCGCGTCACCGTCGTGGCAACCGGCATCGGCAAGGTGGTTCGCAAGCCCCAGCTGGTCTCGCAGCCGGCCGTTAAGACCGGTACCGACGACTTGGCCCTGGACACGGTGGATGCCATTGGTGGTCTGGACGAGCCGAATGTGTTCCGCAACCCGCGCAGCCAGGCAGCCGAGCGTGTCAACGCCATGTCCCAGAAAGGCGTCGAGCGTCTGGACATCCCTGCCTTCCTGCGTCGCCAGGCCGACTGATCGCCCGTCCTGGCCCTGATCGGCGGCCGGCGCAGTCCGGAAGGCGCCGCGTGGATCCGGGGCATCTGCCGTCATGGGCAGTGCCCGGTGTCCGCTGCGCCTTGGGAACCTGCCCGGCACGCCGGGGCCACGGACATCAGCCCAGTCGTTGCCGTGGCGGGTTGGTCGCGTCCGTGTCACCCATGGATGAAAGGCCATGAACCCATGGCCATGAATGCCTGACCCTCAACCCCTTCGGGCCATGATGCCGGCCCCTATATAATCGACGGAGTTGGAAGATGCTGAGACAGCGAACCCTGCGTGGGCCGGTGCAGGCCATCGGTATCGGCCTGCATTCGGGGCAACGGGTCTCCCTCAACATCAAGCCTGGCCCGGTTGACTCCGGCATCGTCTTTCGTCGGGTGGACCTCGATCCGGTCGTTGAGCTGCCGGCGCTTGCCCATCGCATTACCGATACGCGGCTCAATACCACGCTGTCAGCGGATGTCGAAGGCCCGGGGCTGCAGGTCAGCGTCCACACTATCGAACACCTGATGTCCGCCCTGGCCGGGCTGGGCATCGACAACGCGCAGATCGACATTACCGCCAGCGAAGTGCCCATCCTGGATGGTTCTGCGGGCTCCTTCGTCTATCTGCTGCAATCGGCCGGCCTGGAAGAACAGGCTGCGCCCAAGCGTTTCATCCGCATCCTCAAGCCCGTCGAGATCGTCGATGGCGACAAGTGGGTACGGCTGGATCCCCATGAGGGCATGAAGTTCAGCTTCGAGATCGCCTTCGGGCAGGCGGCCATCGACGCCACCGGCCAGCGTATCGAGATCGACTTCGCCACCACGTCTTACGTCCAGGAAATCGCCCGTGCCCGCACCTTCGTAATGGCCAGCGAGGTGGAACTGCTGCGCAAGCATGGCCTGGCCCTGGGCGGCAGCCTCGACAACGCCATCGTCGTCGACGATGCCCGCGTGCTGAACGCCGACGGCCTGCGCTACCGCGACGAGTTCGCCAAGCACAAGGCGCTTGACGCCATCGGCGACCTCTACCTCATCGGCCACCCCATTCTGGGCGCCTACCACGCCCGCAAGTCCGGCCACCACATGAACAACCTGCTGGTGCGTGCCGTGCTGGATGATCCCGAAAGCCACGAGATCGTCACCTTCACCCAGCGCCGCAACCTGCCGACGTTCTCGCTGGATTGGGGTTGAAGGACCGGCAACGCCTGTCATGAAAGGCGGATGCTCGTCATTTACACCCGTTCATGAAGCTGACACGGCATCCGGCGTGTCACAGCCGTTTGACCGTTGATGGGCGCTCAAGCCTCTCCAGAGGATCCTGCATGGGGCAGCTGCGGCATGCGTTGCGCAGTCCACAGACAGCGAGTCCGGCAGGCGTTGCACTTATCCCTTTCGGGAATTTCCTGCGATTTTCGCCGCTCTCCTGCCATTTATCGGTGGGGGCGCGTCATCGTTCACGTCTAGAGTCGGAACAGGCTAGAGAGCCTGGTTTTCGCCGTTGCGGTTTCTACCGCCCGGGCTCGTGGGGATCTGCTGTGGTGTGACCGCTTGCGGGGCTTCGGCGGATCCTTGGCCTGCGCCTCGCCAGCCCGTGGCCTGCTGCATTGGCACCTGCGAGGTCTTCCGATACCTTTGATGGGAATGACGATGATGAACAACGATCTGTTTCGACATGCCGCCTCCTCCAGCCTGGGGGCGGCCGTGCTGCTGGCGCTGGCTGCCTGCGGCAGTGGTGATGGTGGTGCACCGGCTGCGCAGCAACCCGCCGATGGTGGTGCCGTGGTGAAGGCCGAAGTTGCATCCGGCGAAGCGACACAGGGCGCCCAGACGAGCCAGGCACAGAATGATGTGCCTGCTGCACAGACGAACGCTGCGCAGGCGGGAGCCGCCAATGATGTTGCTTCGTCCGATGAACCCAAAACCATGACGGAGCCCATCAGTAAAGAGAGTGTTCGGGGAGATGTGCTGGCAACGGCGCTGACGCAGGAGTTCACGGTTCCGGCTCAGAATGGGAAAGGCGAAAGCCATCAGGTTAATATGGGCCCTTCGGAACATACCCCTGACCAAAAGACTAAGTTCCGGTATGAACACACACTGAAGAAGGCGGATGCAGGAAGCTCGCTGGGTACATTTGTCTATGAGCAAGCGACTTGGCCGTCGGAGGGGCCAAAGTCTTTCAGCTCTGACAGGCTCCGCGTGAGTTTTGGGCTATCTGGGGGTGAGTCGATTCAGGAGAGACTGGCGAGTTCGGAAGAAGATGCGGAATTGCTGAAGATCGGGCGTTCATCGATTTATGTCCTTGATTATTTAAAAAATGATGGCTCTTATGAAGAGTCAGAAAAGGCGCAGCTTGAAACCGATTTGGAACGCGTCATCAGAAAAAACGAAGCGATTCCCGTTAGGGTTCATACCCTTGCTGCTTGGAAAGGGGAAAGGCAGGCGGTGACTTCCCTGTATATCAATTCCGGAGAGAGAAAATGGGGTGGGGATTTGTCACGCCAGTTCTCGCTCTGCACGTATGTCGAGGGGCTGGTGGCCGATAACTATATACCTAGTTTTGCCCGTGGGACTTGTTCAACTTGGGAGGTTCCGCAGAGTTGGCAGCCGGGAAGCAAACTGATCTACAAGGGGCAGTCCATGGTGCATACCAGATGGGACATGATTGTGGACTCCGATGGACGGATTTACGACTTCTTGCCTAAATATGGAACTTGGCTTGGTAACGAAGGGCCGGCAGACTGAAGGCGCCTGACTGCAGCTCTCCTGCAGTCCTCCGGGCGTACCAGCGAGGGCAGGAGTACCCTGAACGATTCGTCTTGGCCTCAGGCCTGACCCTGAGATTTCCGGGTCAGACTTGGCTGTCTTCCGGGCCAGGCCTTGAAACGTGCCTCACCGCCCTTGCAGATACCCCCGCTGCCGTTGCACGAAGGCCTCAAGGGCGGCACGCAGCTCAGGCGTGACCTGCCCGGAGGCTGCCAGGGCGGCCATCGATTCAACGGCGCGGGGCGGCACGGGCTGCTTGGCCCGTGGCGGAGGCGGTACGGGCATGAAGACGGTGTTGGGCCGGAACTTCACGCGGTTGACCAGCCAGCCGCGGGCCTGCAGGCCGTCGATCAGGCGCGGTTCGTACTGACGCAGCCGTGCCGCCATGGCGCTGGAGGGCGCCGTGACCAGCAGCACCTGGCGCTCCAGCTTGATGGGGATGAGGCGCACGGAGGGCAGGATGGCGTGCAGATCTCTTCCCAGGCGGTCCAGACGCTGCCAGGTCTGCCACAGCTCGGGCGTGCGGGTTTTCATGTGCTCCAGCATCGGCCGGCCCTCGCGCTCGCGCAGTGTGCGCCGCCGGGCGCTGCCCTGTTGCGCACTGCCCACGCCCTTGCCGCCAGACCCCGTCCTGGGGCGCGCCGGTCGGCCTGTGGCAGGCCTTTCCGGGGATTGGCCGTTGAATTCCGGGTCGCGTGATACCATTTTCAGCTTACTTTGCCCAGACGCCAGGGTGCTTCTGCTGTCCTGGCCCCTCGGGTGGATGATGGTCCCGGCATGTCGCCGTGGGCTCCATTATCGCCTGCAGATCCCTCCTGCCAATGTTCCAGACACTACTGACCAGCATCTTCGGCAGCCGCAATTCGCGGCTCCTGAAACAATACCGCCGTCGCGTGGCGCGCATCAATGCGCTTGAGCCACAGATGGAGGCGCTGTCCGACGACGAGCTGCGCGGAAAGACACGCGAGCTCCAGGCGCGCATTCAGGAAGAGGTGGCAGCCGGCAAGCCGGTGAACGACGTGCTGGACGCCATCCTGCCCGAGGCCTTTGCGGTCTGTCGCGAGGGCTCGAAGCGCATCCTGGGCATGCGTCACTTCGACGTGCAGATGCTGGGCGCCATGGTGCTGAACGCCGGCAAGATCGCAGAAATGCGCACCGGCGAGGGCAAGACGCTGACCGCCACGCTGGCGGTCTATCTGAATGCGCTGGCTGGCCGGGGCGTGCACGTGGTCACGGTCAACGACTATCTGGCCCAGCGCGACGCGGCCTGGATGGGACGGCTCTACAACTTCCTGGGCCTGACGGTGGGCGTCATCGTGGCCCAGCAGCCGTCCGACCAGAAGCGGGCCGCCTATCAGGCCGACATCACCTACGGTACCAACAACGAGTACGGTTTCGACTACCTGCGCGACAACATGGTGTATGACGCCGCGTCGCGCATGCAGCGCAAGCTGTTCTACGCCATCGTCGACGAGGTGGACTCGATCCTGATCGACGAGGCGCGCACGCCGCTGATTATCTCCGGCCCGGCCGAGGAGAACGCCGAACTGTACGTGCGGATGAACGCCGTGCCCCCCATGCTCACGCCGATGGAGAGCGAGCCCAAACAGGGCGAGGAAGATCCTCCGGGCGACTACTGGGTGGATCACAAGGCGCATCAGGCCTACCTGTCCGAAGCCGGCCACGAGCACGCCGAACAGATCCTGACGCAGCTGGGCCTGCTGCCCGAGGGCGCCAGCCTGTACGATGCCGCCAACATCTCGCTGGTCCACCACCTGATGGTGGCGCTGCGGGCGCATACGCTGTTCCTGCGTGACCAGCACTATGTGGTGCAGAACGACGAGGTCGTCATCGTCGACGAGTTCACCGGCCGCCTGATGGCGGGCCGACGCTGGTCCGATGGCCTGCACCAGGCGGTGGAAGCCAAGGAAGGCGTGAAGATCCAGGCCGAAAACCAGACGCTGGCCTCAATCACCTTCCAGAACTATTTCCGGATGTACGAGAAGCTGGCCGGTATGACCGGTACGGCCGACACCGAGGCTTACGAGTTCCAGGATATCTACAACCTGGAGACCGTGGTGGTGCCCACGCACCGCCCGATGGTGCGCAACGACATGCAGGATCTGGTCTACCGTACCGCCAAGGAAAAGTACGACGCCATCCTGGCCGACATCCGCGACTGTCACGAGCGTGGCCAGCCGGTTCTGGTCGGCACCACCTCCATCGAGAACTCCGAGCTGGTGTCCAACCTGCTGAAGAAGGCCGGGTTGCCGCACAACGTGCTCAACGCCAAGCAGCACGATCGCGAGGCCGAGATCGTGGCACAGGCCGGCAGGCCGCACCAGATCACCATCGCCACCAACATGGCAGGCCGGGGTACCGATATCGAGCTGGGCGGCAGCCGTTCCAGCGTCATCAACGCCATCGAGATGCGCGAGGACCTGGACGCCGAGGCCAAGAAGGCCGAGATTGCCCGCTTCCAGGAAGAATGGCAGAAGGTCCACGAGGAAGTGCTCGAGAAGGGCGGTCTGCACATCATCGGTACCGAGCGGCACGAATCCCGTCGTATTGACAACCAGCTGCGTGGTCGTGCCGGCCGTCAGGGCGACAAGGGTTCGTCGCGCTTCTACCTGTCCATGGAAGATCCGCTGCTCAAGATCTTCGCCGGCGACCGCCTCAAGGCCATCATGGACCGTCTGAAACTGCCCGAGGGTGAGGCCATCGAGTCCGGCCTGGTGTCGCGCGCCATCGAGTCCGCACAGCGTAAGGTCGAGGCCCGCAACTTCGACATCCGCAAGCAGCTGCTGGACTATGACGATGTGGCCAACGAACAGCGCAAGGTCATCTATGCGCACCGCAACGAGCTGCTGGACACGACCGATGTCTCCGAGGTGATCACCAATCTGCGCCAGGGTGCGCTGGAAGAGGTGTTCCGCCGCCACGTGCCCGAAGGCACGGTGGAAGAGCAGTGGGACATCAACGGTCTGGAGAAGGAGTTGCAGAACGACTGGCAGCTGCCGGTGCCGGTGTCGCAGTGGCTCAAGGAGAATGAGGATCTGGGCGACGAGGCCATGCTGGCGCGCATCGTCGAAGAGGCCGACAAGCTCTATCACGCCAAGATCGAGCGGGTGGGCGCCGAGGCCTTCGGCAACTTCGAGCGCTCGATCATGCTGCAGTCCATCGACCAGCACTGGCGTGAGCACCTGTCGGCGCTGGAGCACCTGCGCCAGGGCATTCACCTGCGTGGCTATGCGCAGAAGAATCCCAAGCAGGAATACAAGCGTGAGGCTTTCGAGCTGTTCGAGAACCTGCTGGGCATCATCCGCACCGAGGTCAGCCGCGTGCTGATGAACGTGCAGATCCAGTCGGCGGCCGAGGCCGAGCAGGTGGCCGACCAGCTGGAGGACCGCGCCGAGCAGACCGCGGGCGGCGCACGCATGATGCATGCCGACTCTTCCGAGCTGGGTGGCCTGGACGAGGATCCGGAAGCCGTGGCCCTGCGCTTGCAGGAGGTGGCGTCGGCCAACCCGGCCCAGCGTCCCATCGTCAACGGCCACCATGTGGGTCGCAACGATCCGTGCCCCTGCGGCTCGGGCAAGAAGTACAAGCACTGCCACGGCAAGCTGGCCTGATGCCGACGTGCAGGCCGTGTCCGCCCTGATGGACACGGTGCCTCAGTCATGTGCCATGTCCCCGTCCTGAGGGGACCCTCGACGCCCACCGGGATCTCCCTGATCCGGTGGGCGTTTTATCATTGGCCTTTCCCATGCGGCAATTTCGGACCGATTCAAGGCAGCCCCCCATCCTGGGGAGCCTGCGAAGTAGTCAGGTGCGATGCCGTGAGCCTGGGCTGCGGAGATTCGTTTCCTGCTGCACAGGTCTGGAACCAACAACGAGGAAGACCCCATGCCCGTCAATCTGACTGCTCCCGATGCCGCCTGCCTGTTGCCTGTGGCCGGCGTGGAACTGGGTACTGCCCGTGCAGGCATCCGCAAGCCGGGCCGGCGCGACCTGCTGGTGGTGCGTCTGGCCGAGGGTACCCAGGTGGCGGGTGTCTTTACCCGCAACCGCTTCTGTGCAGCACCTGTGGTGGTGTCGCGCCAGCATCTGGCTGCTTCCCGGGGGCAGATGCGGGCGCTGGTGGTGAATACCGGCGTGGCCAATGCCGGCACCGGTGCCGAAGGACAGCGCAACGCACAGCAGGTCTGTCAGGCCGTGGCTGCTGCACTGGGCGTGCCGGCTGATACCGTGCTGCCGATGTCCACTGGCGTGATCCTGGAGCACCTGCCGTTCGAGCGCATCACGGCCGGCGTGCCGGATGCCGTGGCTGATCTGGCGCCCGCGCACTGGGCGGAGGCGGCCGAGGCCATCATGACGACCGACACGCTGCCCAAGGCGGTGTCGCGCCGTGTGAAGCTGCCCGGCGGCGAGGTGGTGATGACCGGCATTTCCAAGGGCGCCGGCATGATCCGTCCCAACATGGCCACCATGCTGGGCATGATTGCCACCGATGCAAGAATTGCCCCCGACCTGCTGCAGACCTGGGTGCGTCGCATGGCCGACGCCAGCTTCAACCGCATCACGGTGGATGGCGACACGTCCACCAATGACACCTTCCTGCTGCTCAGTACCGGCCAGGGGGCGGTGAGCATCGCCCGTGATGACGATCCGGGGGCAGCCGAACTGCTGCAGGCGCTGGTCGAGACCGCCGTGCAGCTGGCCCAGTCCATCGTGCGCGATGGCGAAGGCGCCAGCAAGTTCGTCACCATTCAGGTGGAAGGCGCCGGCAATGACGACGAGGCCGCGGCCGTGGCCTATGCCATCGCCCATTCTCCGCTGGCCAAGACCGCCTTCTTCGCGTCCGACCCCAACCTGGGGCGCATCCTGGCAGCCATCGGCTACGCCGGCATCGATGACCTGGACGTGGACAGGCTGGAAGTGTGGCTGGACGACGTCCGCGTGGCCAGCCAGGGCGGGCGCGATCCGGACTACCGGGAGGAAGACGGCCAGCGCGTGCTGAAGCAGGCCGAGTTCACCGTCCGGGTGCGTCTGGATCGCGGCGCGGTCAGCACCACGGTCTGGACCTGCGACCTGTCGCATGACTATGTGACGATCAATGCGGACTACCGGTCATGAGCGGGCGGCCTGATCAGGCGCAGCGCGCCACCGACCTGCAGCCTGTCCTGCAACGTCTCGCTCGGTTGCTCGATACCGTCGAACCCCTGCTGGGCCAGCTTGCGCAGGCAGCGCCCGTGGCACGCGAGCCCGACTGGTCGGCCAGCGCCTTCCGCTGGCAGCGTCGTCAGACGCCCTTCGGCAGCGTGGGCGAGTTGCGGTCCATTGCACGCCCCGCCACGCTGCGGCTGGAAGACCTGCAGAACGTCGATGAGCAGAAGCGTCTGGTGGAAGCCAATACCCGCCAGTTCGTGCGCGGACTGCCGGCCAACAATGTGCTGCTGACCGGTGCACGGGGAACCGGCAAGTCATCTCTGGTCAAGGCCTGTCTGCCCACTTTCCGCGATGAAGGTCTGCGACTGGTGGAGGTGGACAAGGCGCAGCTGACCGATCTGCCCGAAATCGTCGAGCAGTTGCAGGAGCGGCCCGAGCGCTTCATCGTCTATTGCGATGATCTGTCCTTCGAGCAGGGGGAGGGGGCCTACAAGACGCTGAAGACGGTGCTGGACGGATCCTTGTCCGGCCAGGCCGACAATGTGCTGATCTATGCCACTTCCAATCGTCGGCATCTGATGCCCGAGATGCTGTCCGAGAACCTGCAGGCCAGCCATCAGGCCGACGGCGAGATCCATCCGGGCGAGACGTCGGAAGAGAAGGTGTCGCTGTCCGAGCGCTTCGGGCTGTGGATTGCGTTCTACCCGTTCCGGCAGGACGACTATCTGGCCGTGGTGGCGCATTGGCTGCGTCATTTCGGGGCGGACGACGCCGCAGTGGACGCCGCTCGGGGCGATGCGCTGCGCTGGGCGCTGGAGCGGGGCTCCCGTTCCGGCCGTGTGGCCTGGCAGTTCGCCCGCGACTGGGCAGGGCGTCACGGATAGTGATTGAATCCTGCGCCCTGGGGCCAGGCAGGCAGCACATCGGGTGGTGGTGTCCCGTACCATAGGGGCTCTGCAGGCTGTTTTCCTTTTGTCGTTCTCATCCCAGCAAGGCTCTGGTCTGTCATGCATGACACGCGGCAGGCCAGGGCATGCCGATTCCCATGTCCGCTCCCAAGATCGTCAATGTCGCCGTCGGTATCCTGATGCGTCCGGATGGGCAGGTCCTGCTGGGCCAGCGTCCGGCCGGCAAGCCCTATGAAGGCTGGTGGGAGTTCCCCGGCGGCAAGTTCGAACCCGGTGAAGATGCCGCACAGGCGGCCGTGCGCGAGCTGGAAGAGGAGCTGGACATCCACGTGCTGGCCTCGCAGCCATGGGTGGTACGGGAGCACCTTTACGAACATGCCCATGTGCGGTTGTATTTCCGCCGGGTGACGGCCTGGGAGGGAGAGCCGCGTGGCCGGGAAGGGCAGCAGCTGGCCTGGCGGGCACTGGATGCCATCGATGTCGAGCCCTTGCTGCCAGCATCGCAGGATCCCATCCGCTGGCTGTCGCTGCCAGCGGTCTATGCCATTTCGGATGCTTCCGCACGGGGCATCGATGAATGGCTGCAGTGTCTGGAGCGCTGGCTGGAGGGGAAGGGGCTGGAAAGCGCAGGGGGCTCATGTGCCGCGCCTTCACGGCTGTTGCTGCTGCGCGAGCCCGACATGGGCCCGGCCAGTTTCGACCGGCTGTTCAACGGGGTGCTGGAGCGTGTGCAGGGGCATCCTGTGAGGCTGATGGTCAGCAGCCGTCACCCCGAAACCTATGCGCAGCTGGCAGCCGAGAAGACCCGGGGTGGCATTCACCTGACCGGGGACGATCTGCACACCTCGGCCCGCGACTCGCGCACAGCCATCGAATATCTGCAGGTCAACTATCCGCTGGTGGCAGCGTCGTGCCACAGTGCCGAAGACCTGCGGCTGGCCGGGTTGCTGAAGCTGGACCTGGCCGTGTGTGGGCCGGTGCTGCCCACGCAGAGTCACCCTGGCAGGGCAGGGCTGGGATGGGAGGGGCTGGCCCGGATGGTCGGGCAGACCCCTGTTCCCGTGTATGCGCTGGGCGGCCTGAACCCCGCGCACCTGGACGATGCCCGTCAGGCAGGCGCCCAGGGCGTGGCCATGCAGCGCGGGGCGTGGTAGACGCGGCTCAGTGCCGCGTCCTGGCCATCGGCTGATCGGCACCATCGGTGCCCTGCTGGCGGGGCCTGGCCTGTGCCCCGTGCTTGCTCTCGAACTTCAGCGCGGGCTGCTCCGGTTCGGTCTGAACGCTCACGTTCGCGCCCTGGGCCTGACGCGCCTTGACCTGCTCGATGACGGTGG
>CALIXC010000291.1 GCA_938046755.1 uncultured Lautropia sp.
CGCCCCCGCCTGGCAGGCCGGATCGCTGCGCGACCGCGCCAGCAGCGCCATCCTCGTGCACGGCGCCCGCGAGCACAACCTGAAGAACATCGACGTGGACATCCCGCGTGACCGGCTCACCGTCATCACCGGCGTCTCGGGCAGCGGCAAGTCCACCCTGGCCTTCGATGTCATCTTCGGCGAAGGCCAGCGCCGCTATCTCGAATCGCTCAACGCCTACGCCCGCCAGTTCGTCCAGCCCGCGTCACGGCCCGATGTGGACGGCATCTACGGCATCCCGCCCACCGTCGCCATCGAGCAGCGCACCAGCCGCGGTGGCCGCAAGAGCACGGTCGCCACCCTCACCGAGATCCACCACTTCCTGCGACTGCTGTTCCAGAAACTGGGCACCCAGTACTGCCCCAACGACGGAACCCCCATCGAGCCGCAGTCCTTCGACAGCATCGCCGCCCGCATCCTGCGCGACTACCGCGGCCGCCAGGTGGGCCTGCTGGCCCCGCTGGTCGTGGGCCGCAAGGGCGTCTACACCGACCTGGCCAAATGGGCTCACGGCAAGGGCTACCCCATGCTGCGCGTGGACGGCAAGTTTCTGCCCACCCAGGGCTTCCCGCGCATCGACCGCTACATCGAGCACAACATCGAACTGCCGGTGGCCGACCTGACCATCAGTCCCGCCCACGAGACCGAGCTGCGCACCCAGCTGCTGGCCACCCTGCAGCACGGCAAGGGCGTGGTCATGCTGCTGGAAGACGTGGATCGCCTGAAGACCGACCTGGACGCCCACCTCAACACTGTCCTCTTCAGCACCAAGCGCGCCTGCAGCCACTGCGGCACCAGCTACCCCGAGCTGGATCCGCGCACCTTCTCGTTCAACGCGCGGCAGGGCTGGTGCCCCGGCTGCCTAGGCACCGGTCTGGCCATCATCGGCCGCATCAAGAAGGATGAACTTACCCCCGGCCTGGAAGGCGAGACCGATGCCGGCGTCACCTACAGCGATGACCCCTGCCCCGTCTGCCACGGCCAGCGCCTCAACCCCGTGGCGCTGAACGTGCGCGTCGGCGGCCAGTCCATCGCCGATGTCACCGCCCAGTCCGTCCTGCAGGCCCGCCAGTGGGTCGACACCGTGGCCAAGGGCTTCGACCGCCGCCAGACCGACATCGCCGCCGGCATCCTGGACGAGATCCGCAACCGCCTGGCCTTCCTCATCGATGTGGGCCTGGGCTACCTCACGCTCGACCGCTCCGCCCCCACCCTGTCCGGTGGCGAGGCCCAGCGCATCCGCCTGGCCGGCCAGCTCGGCTCCAACCTGCAGGGCGTCTGCTACGTGCTGGACGAACCCACCATCGGCCTGCACCCGCGCGACAACCGCCTGCTGCTGCAGACCCTGGACAAGCTGCGCCACAAGGGTAACACCCTGCTGGTCGTCGAACACGACGAAGAGACCATCGCCCGCGCCGATCACCTGATCGACATCGGTCCCGGCGCCGGCCGCCTGGGCGGCCAGATCATCGCCAGCGGCACCCTGGCCGAAGTGGAGGCCAATCCCGATAGCCTCACCGGCCGCTATCTGGCCCATCCGCCCGCCCTGCCCGATGCCGCCCGCCGCCCCGTCGACGACGACACCCCCGCCCTGCATCTGCTGGGCGCCCACCTGCACAACCTGAAAGACTCCTCCGCCCGCATCCCGCTCAAGCGTCTCACCGTCGTCACCGGCGTCTCCGGCTCCGGCAAGTCCACCTTCGCCCGCGACGTGCTGCTGGACGCCCTGCAGCGCAAGCTGGCCGGCGAGCGCGGCAAGCTCCCCCACTGCCAGGACCTGCAGGGCTGGCAGGGCATCCAGCGCGTGCTGGAAGTGGACCAGACCCCCATCGGCAAGACCCCGCGCTCCACCCCCGCCACCTACATCGGCTTCTGGGATGCCATCCGCCGCCTCTTCGCCGACACCAGCGAAGCCCGCCTGCGCGGCTACACCGCCTCGCGCTTCTCCTTCAACACCGCCGGCGGCCGCTGCCCCGCCTGCGAAGGCCAGGGCGTGCGGACCATCGAGATGAACTTCCTGCCCGACGTGCGCATCCTCTGCGACACCTGCGGCGGCGGACGTTTCGACCCCGAAACCAACCAGGTCCGCCTCAACGGCAAGTCCATCGCCGACGTGCTGCACATGACCGTGGACGAGGCCCTGGAATTCTTCACCCCGTGGCGCTCCATCGCCCATCCCCTGCAACTCCTGCAGGACGTGGGCCTGGGCTACCTCACCCTGGGCCAGCAGAGCCCCACCCTGTCCGGCGGCGAGGCCCAGCGCATCAAGCTCGTCACCGAACTGGCCAAGGTCCGCGCCCTCACCGAAGAGGTCGACCCGCTGCGTGAAGCCAAGGCCCAGGCCACCGCCCGCGCCCGCGCACGCAAGGCCGGCCACCAGGGCGAGGTCGTCGACGGCGGCACCTTCTACATCCTGGACGAGCCCACCGTCGGCCTGCACATGGCCGACGTTGAGAAACTGCTGCACGTCATGCACCGCCTCGTCGATGCCGGCAACACCCTGCTGGTCATCGAACACAACCAGAACATCTGGGCCGAGGCCGACTGGATCATCGACATCGGCCCCGAAGGCGGCACCGAAGGCGGCCAGGTCGTTGCCGAAGGCCCTCCCGCCCAGCTGGCCCGCAGCCGCAAGACCCACACCGGCCGCCTGCTGGCCGAGTTCCTGGCGGCGCATCGGGGCGAAAAACTCGAGGGCAAAGCCACCAAGAGCAAAGCCAACCTGGCCGGGCTGCGCCCGGCATCCCGCACCCGGAAGGCGACCACCTCCCGTGCCGGTACCAGGACCCGCAAGACCGATCTCCACTGACGAGACGGCTGCCCCGCAGACAGGGGGCCCCTGCAGGAGCATCCAGCGCCTGCAGGCCACCCCGTCCGGAGTCCTTTCCCACCCACGCACCCATCATGCAACCCGCAACCGCTCCATCCACCGCCGTCGGCCTGCCCTGGCTGGGCACCGGCGCCCTGTTCGCCGCCCTGGGGGTCGCTGCCGGCGCCTTCGGTGCTCATGGCCTGCGTGCCATGCTGGCCGAGCCCCTACTGCTCATCTACGAAACCGCCGTGCGCTACCAGATGTACCACGCCCTGGCCTTGGTCGCCCTCGGCGCCTTGGCCGGCCGCCTGCCACCCCGCGCCATCACCCTCAGCGGCAGCCTGTTCACCCTCGGCATCCTGCTGTTCAGCGGCAGCCTCTACCTGCTGGTGCTCACCGGCACCCGGCCGCTGGGCATCCTCACCCCCATCGGCGGCAGCTGCTTCATCGCCGGCTGGCTGTGGCTGGCCGTCTCGGCATGGCGTACCGTCCGGATGCCCGGACAGAACAGACCCAGCGCCTCATAGCATGGTCCACACACCTCCATAGCCCACAGGAGCGGCGCCCCCCATGCCGACTACGCAAGACCGGCACTCGCGCTGCCCCCGTACACAGTACACTGAACGTATTTGTGCCCAGAATGGAACCATTGCGCCATCCGGATCGCCGAAGGCCCAACGTAGCCTTCGCTTGGCCCCCAGTCACGGCAAAACAGACGTCCGTGCTGCGGTTTTATACAGTGACGCAATCGTCAATTGTGGCAACATCCTGAATTCAAGTGCACGCCTTGCCTGGAGGTTTTCGTCATGGACACTACGCAAAAGACGCCATCCCCCCGCTCAGCCCCCAACACCGGGGCCCGCCGGGCCGCATGGCGCATCCTGCAACGCGAGGGACGGCGCCTTGAAGAGACGCCCCTGCGTACCCTGCTCGAAAACCCTGGCCGCCCTGCCCAGCTGCGCCTTGAAGCAGCCGGCCTCGTCGCCGACTTCAGCAAGCAGCGGATCGACGACGCCGTCATCGACGCCCTGATCGGCGTGGCCAACAGTGCCCGCCTGCCCGAAGCGCGCCAGTACATGCTCAGCGGCGGCATTGCCAACCCCACCGAGGGACGGCAGGTGCTGCACACCGCCCTGCGTGGCCTCGAAGGCGATCCCAACGCGGCCCAGCTGGCCCGCGCCGAACGTCAGCGCATCCTCGAACTGGCTCGTCGCTTCCGCCAGGGCGAACTACGCGGCCACAGTGGCCAGCCGCTCACCACCCTTGTCTGCATCGGCATCGGCGGCTCCGACCTGGGTCCGCGCCTGGTCTGCGACGCCCTGGCCCGGCCGGACGGCCCCGACGTGCGCTTCGTCGCCAACGTCGACCCGGCCGACCTGGCCCGCAACCTCGTCGGCCTCGATCCCGCCACCACCGCCTTCCTGGTCGTCTCCAAGACCTTCACCACCCGCGAGACCCTGGCCAACGCCGAAGCCGCCCTGCACTGGCTCACCCACGCCGGCATCCCGCGCGATGCCGCCCTGCGACAATTCATTGGCGTCACCGCCAATCCCGAGGCTGCCGAACGCTATGGCGTGCCCGCCACGCAGATCCTGCGCTTCTGGGACTGGGTGGGCGGCCGCTACTCGCTGTGGTCCGCCGCCGGCGTCTCCATCGCCATCGCCTGCGGTCCCGAAGTCTTCGAGCAACTGCTGGACGGCGCCCGCGCCATGGACGAGCACTTCCAGAGCGCCCCGTTCAAGAGCAACCTACCCGTCTGGCTCGGCCTCATCAGCATCTGGAACCGCGACATCCTGGACTGCACCAGCCAGGCCATCATCCCCTACAGCGAACGGCTGCGCCTGCTGCCCAACTACCTGCAGCAGCTCATCATGGAGAGTAACGGCAAGTCCGCCCGCGTCAACGGCAGCCACCTCAGCCTGCTCAGCAGCCCGGTCATCTGGGGCGTCTCGGGCACCAACGCCCAGCACTCCTTCTTCCAGCAGCTGCACCAGGGCCCCGACACCGTGCCGGTGGACTTCATCATCGCCCGCAAGGCAGATCCCGCTACCCTGGGCGGCCCGGATGACCAGCGCCACCAGATCCTCGTGGCCAACTGCCTGGCCCAGAGCGCCGCACTGGCCCTGGGCAAGCCGCTGCCCGACGAAGCCAACGGCGAAGACTGGCACAAGGCCTTCCCGGGCAACCGGCCCAGCACGCTCATCCTGCTGCCTGCCATTGACGCCCGCTCCGTCGGCGCCCTGCTGGCCGCCTATGAGCACGCCACCTTCGTGGCCAGCGTGATCCTGGGCATCAACGCCTTCGACCAGTTCGGTGTCGAATACGGCAAGGTGATGGCCAAATCGGTCGAATCCGCTCTGGCCGGTGGCGATGCCAGCGCGCTGGATCCCTCCACCCGGGCGCTGCTCGCCTACTTCCGCGGCTGACGCAGCGTGAACTGTGCGCCCTTCAGGGCGCACTCAAAACAGCGCCCGTTATGGGCTCTTTTTTGTTGGGAACCCTTGCTGCGGCTTTGCTGGATGGAGACACTTGCAGCAGCTTCAAGCTGCCATCGCATTCTCAGCCCCCAAGCGGGTTCCGGGGTCTTCGATGTAGAGCGCCCCGTGAGCCGGGTACCTTCCTCGGCTCATGTTGCCCGCTGCGCTCCCGGAAATCGCCTGTGGAGGTACCCCGTTCCGGGACATCAAGAACGCCTGAAAGTTCTACAAGGCTGACCCATCAAAAGGTAAACCATGAAACTCCATCACTATAAAGTCTGCGTGGAATGGGAAGGGAATCTGGGGAAAGGAACCCAGAGCTACTCCGCCTATTCAAGAAACTTCCTCGTCAAATCCGATGATCACGACTCCGCGATCTCGGGTTCCGCTGACCCAGCCTTTCGAGGAGACGCAAAGCGCTGGAACCCCGAGGAACTGCTCCTGGCCGCCACATCAGCCTGTCACAAACTCTGGTATCTGCACCTGTGTGCCGTGAACGGAATCTCTGTGGTCTCTTACAAAGACACCTGTGAGGCGGTCATGGAAGAAGGCCATGGCGACAAGGAGGGGAGAATTGTCTCGATCACATTGGCCCCCACGATTCTTGTCGACGAAAAGTCGGACACTTCCCTGGCAATGAAGCTGCACGAAGACGCTCACAAGGCCTGCTTCATCGCAAATTCCTTGAATTTTCCCGTGCAATGCAAGGCGACCATTCTTGTCGAGGGCCATCAGACCAGGCCCGAAGACACGCCACGATAGATGCTCTGCAGCCGGATTCTAATTGCAGGCCGCTTCTGATATGGAAAGCCTGACACTGGCCTGTAAAAGCAGGCCGCGGAAAATAGCTGATGGCAGGTCGAATCAACAGGAAGCGTGGTCGAAAGAGCACACCTGTTCCCAACCAAGCATGAACCCTGGCATTCCATGATGACCATGGGCCCCGGAAAGGGGCCCATGGCACAGTCACTATGACCTAGTCGATCAGAACCGGATCCCGGCCTTCACGCTGTAGCTGGTCGTGTCGCCGGTGCGATCCACCTCGGCCGCCAGGTTGATGCCCAGGTTGATGTTGACGCCGGCAAACGCACGATTCAGCGAGAAGGACTCCTTCTTCAGCCCCGGCACGTCTTTCGGCGTGCTGCGCACCCACACCTTGCCCACGCCCGCATACGGCGTGAACATCAGGATGCCCTTCGAGATCGACAGGTCCACGCCGGTCGTGTTCATCTTCAGCTGGTCCACGCCCGACAACGCCGAGTATGAACCCCGGATGGCCACCGCCGGCAGTAGCGTGTTGCCCTCGATGAAGGCCCAGCGCAAGCCTGCCCCCCAGACACCAATATTGTTCGTCGCCTTGTTGTAGAACGCATCGACGTCGATATTGCTGGGCAGGCCCTTGTGGACTCGGATGCCGCCCATCGCCACATATTCGTCGATCTTCGACCCATTGGACGCCCGACCCCACAGCGAGCGGTTCTTCAGCTTGAAGCCCGTGGCCGACGCGCTGATGTCGAAGCCAAGCACGCCCAGCCCCTCCGCCGGCACCACACCCTTGAAGGCCACACCGCCGCCCAGTTCCTTGGACAGCTCGCGGAACTCCTTCTGCTGCAGCGCCTGCAGCGTGTTGGCGTAGTCACTCGCCGCCATGGCCGGCGAAGCCGCCAGCCCGCAGCCACCTGCTGCCACCAGAGCCGCCGCCACGCGGGCAGCCGTCATCTTGCGTGCAAAACCAGAATACATCGTGTCATCTCCTGACAAATAACGTCATGTTCCTGAAAGGGTTCCATACAACACGCCCCATCACACCCCTGATATTAGCCCATGGCGCCACGGCAGGGTGACAGTCCGACATCCGTCGTCCGTAGCCGATGGAACGCCGGTGCTAAGATCGGCCGCAAAATGCCACGTGCTGCGCCATGCCGCATGTACCGCATGGCTGTCGCGGGCCGCCTCCGATGCACCGCGCCGACGCAGCATCCCTGATCCACACACCTTTCCCGCTACACCCCGCATCGTGAACACCACAACACGCCCCGAGTACATCCTCACCCTAGCCTGCTCCGACCGCGCCGGCATCGTTCACACCATCACCGGCCTGCTGCTCGTGCACGGCGGCAACATCACCGAAGCCGCCCAGTACAACGACCCCGACACCGGCCTCTTCTTCATGCGGGTGCAGTTCACCAGCCCCGCTGCCCCCACCACCCTGCGTGATGCCCTGCAGGCCGCCGCCAGCGACCTCTCGCTGCGCTGGAACCTGGCCGAGAACGGCCGGCGCATGCCCACCGTCATCCTCGTCTCGAAACTGGGCCACTGCCTCAACGACCTGCTCTTCCGTACCCGCGCCGGCATGCTGCCCATCGACATCCGCGCCATCATCTCCAACCACGAAGACTTCCGTCCGCAGGTCGAAGCCCAGGGCATCCCCTTCCACCACGTCCCCGTCTGCGCCGCC
>CALIXC010000292.1 GCA_938046755.1 uncultured Lautropia sp.
CGTCGCCACGCGCTGACCGGCCATGGCCTGCACGCCGGCGCCGACGGCCCCGAAGACGCCCAGCGCTGCGGCGAGGACCGGCAGGGAGCCGTCGAAGAGGAGATCGTCGAGCCCATCCGTCAGGCCGTCGAGGACCAGGGACAGCGCCAGGATCCCGCAGCCGATGACGGCGCACCAGATGAAAGGGGTCATGTGCGGCTCTCTGCTCACAAGGTTGGGGAAGGATTCGGGAGGGATTCTTCCACGATGCGTGTCCCGCGGTATGGGGACAACGCCCCTTCGCACGCGAGCGGATTCACACCGACGCGGAGCCGAGGATCACGCTCAGGGCGGTCGGCTTCTTCGCGGTCAGCCGATTCGCGCCAACGCGGATCCGAGACCCGCGCCGATCAACGCCATGGCCAGGGCGCCCGCCGTGCGGATCTTCTGCAGGGTCTCGTCGCTGCGTGCCACGCCCATGACCTGCCAGCCGTGGTGCAGCTGCTGCACCACGCGCTGGCCGATGTCGCCGCAGCCGATGATCAACAATCGTTGACGGCGGAAACGCTGGGGAACTGGGCGATAATGCGGGGTTTGGCCTTTCTTCTGGATCATGCGCCAATCCTTACGGGGGAACTGACATGACTTACAACGTGACGATCTCGCCCAGTGGCCGCCAGTTCAAGGTGGACATTGGCACCACGGTGCTGGAAGCCGCACTGGACCAGGGCATCGTTCTGCCCTACGGCTGCAAGGACGGCGCCTGTGGGGCGTGCAAGTCGCTGGTGACGGACGGTAGTGTAGAGCAGGGCAAGCACCTGCCGTCGGCGCTGTCGTCGGAAGAGATGACGCAGGGCTATGCGCTGCTGTGCACGGCCACGCCCACGTCGGACCTCACCATCGAGGCGGCGGTGGTGGACGGGGCCAGCGACATCCCGGTGCGCAAGCTGCCCTGTCGGGTGCGCTCCATCGAGGCGCTGGCACCGGACGTGCGCTGTATCCGGCTGCAGCTGCCGTTTTCCGAGCGGCTGGAGTATCTGGCCGGCCAGTACGTGGACCTGATCTTCCCCGACGGCGTGCGGCGCAGCTATTCCATGGCCACGGCACCCGGCACGCTGGAGGACGTGGAGCTGCATATCCGCCACCTGCCGGGCGGGCATTTCACCGACCGGGTGTTCGGGGTGGGCTCGCGGCCGCCGCTGAAGGAGCGCGAGATCTTCCGGCTGGAGGGGCCGTTCGGCACCTTCTTCCTGCGTGAGGACAGTGACAAGGCGGTGGTGCTGCTGGCCAGCGGCACGGGCTTTGCGCCCATCAAGGCTATCGTGGAACGGATCACGGCGCTGCAGGCGGCCGGCAGTTTCCGGCGGCCGGTGCGGCTGTACTGGGGCGGGCGGCGTCCGGCCGACCTCTACCACGACGCGCTGTGCCGCCAGTGGGAAAAGGATCTGGCCGACTTCCAGTATGTGCCGGTGCTGTCGGATGCGCAGCCCGAGGATGGCTGGACGGGGCGTACCGGCTTCGTGCACCTGGCGGTGATGGCCGATCTGCCCGACATGTCGGGGCACGAGGTCTATGCCTGCGGTGTTCCGGTGATGGTGGAATCGGCCCGGCGCGACTTCGTGGCGCAGTGCGGGCTGGATGCGGCCGACTTCTACGCCGACGCCTTCACGTCGGAGGCCGACCGGCAGGCGGCGGCCTGATCCGTCGCCCGTAGGGGCCGCTGCCCGGGCCCGGGTGGTCCGGGCAGCCTGGCCCCCGAATCTCCTCACGGACTGCCTCCCTGGCCGATTTCCTGTAATCTGGCCGGCAGTCGAAACGACGAAGTGCATATCGGGCCGCCACGGGGGCGGCCCCGCTTCAGGAAAGGACCTGCGCACGGCAGCCGCAAGGCGCCGCTCGGGCCTTTCCCAGTGAGGAGATGATCATGAGACGACTGCTCACGCCCAGGAACCTGCTGCTGCTGGTCCTGCTGGCCGTGATGTTCTGGTCCTTCTACAGCGGTGCTTCGCCATCGCACGGCACGCCGCCGGCGTCGGCGGACAAGGCTGCGACGACGCAGGGCGGTGGGGCGGCAGGTGCGGCGCAAGCCTCGGATGGTGCTCCCGAGCAGCCGGTGGGCTTGCCGCTGGCCTATCTGCAGAAGCTGAAGGACGTGGCCGACAAGCCGGCCAGCACCTACATCAAGCCTGGCCGGCCCACGCTGGTGAAGTTCTGGGCCAGCTGGTGCCCGCTGTGTCTGTCGGAACTGGCCGACACCAATGCCTGGGCTACCGATGAACGCTTCTCGTCGGCGGTGAATCTGGTCACACTGGCCTCGCCCGGCTTCCTGCACGAGAAGCCGCAGGCCGACTTCGTGACGTGGTATGGCGGGCTGGACTATCCGGCCATGCCGGTGCTGCTGGATGTGGGCGGCCTGCTGGCGCGGCAGCTGGGCGTGCGGGTGTATCCGTCGTGGGTGCTGCTGGATGCCGATGGCGGCGTGGCGCGGGTGGTGCGCGGGCGCCTGTCCGAAGCACAGGCGCTGGCCCTCATCGAGGACCCCGAGGCCGATCTGGCACGGCTGGCACAGGCCGAGCGTGCCTCCTTCTATCAACCGGATTCGCAAAAATCATCGAAAGTCATGAATACCAGGACCATCTATCTGGCCGGCGGCTGCTTCTGGGGCGTGGAAGCCTATTTCCAGCGCATCCCGGGTGTGGTGGATGCCGTGTCGGGCTATGCCAATGGGCGCACACAGAACCCCAGCTACGAGGACGTGATCCGTGGCGCGGGCCATGCCGAGACGGTGAAGGTGACCTATGACGCCGACCGTCTGAGCCTGGCCGACATCCTGCAGTACTACTTCCGCATCATCGATCCCACCAGCCTGAACAAGCAGGGCAATGACCGCGGTGCACAGTACCGCACGGGCGTCTACTACACGGATGCTTCCGAGAAGGCCACCATCCAGCAGGCGCTGGATGCGCTGCAGCAGAAGTACAGCCGCCCGCTGGTGGTGGAGAACCTGCCGCTGCAGAACTTCTACGGGGCCGAGGAATATCACCAGGACTATCTGGCCAAGAACCCCAACGGCTACTGCCATATTGACGTGCGCAAGGCTGACGAGCCGCTGCCGGGCAAGCCGGCGGGCAATCCGCCGGCAGCCGCTGCCGTGGGCAAGGGCTTTGATGTGGCCAGCTACCGCAAGGCTTCCGATGCCGAGCTGAAGCAGCGCCTGAGCGCCGAGCAGTACCGCGTCACGCAGCAAAGCGGCACCGAGCGCGCCTTCACGCACGAGTATGACCACCTGTTTGCGCCCGGCATCTACGTGGACGTGGTGAGCGGCCAGCCGCTCTTCAGCTCGAAGGACAAGTTCGACTCCGGCTGCGGCTGGCCCAGCTTCACGCGGCCCATCCAGCCGTCGGCCGTCACCGAGCATGAGGACCTCAGCTACAACATGCGGCGCGTCGAGGTGCGCAGCCAGGCTGCCGATTCGCACCTGGGGCACGTGTTTCCCGACGGCCCGCGTGACAAGGGTGGTCTGCGCTACTGCATCAACGGTGCCAGCCTGCGCTTCATCCCGCTGGAGAAAATGGCCGAAGAGGGCTATGGCAACCTGATCGATGCCGTGAAGTGATCAGGGGGTGACAGGGCGGCCGGCGAAGGCATCCGGCTGCCCCATTGAAGGGGTCACGCAGCCATAAAAAAGCCCGGACCGAAGTCCGGGCAAAAACCAACCAGGGAGGAATTCAGCCGGTGACTGAGGAGGTCACCGTTGCGGCTGAACAACGATATTCTCCAGTGATCAGCCCCGATCTGTTGCGTGTTTGCGTCATTCGGGTGTGCAGGGCCGATGGGTGGTCGGATGGTCGGGAACGAAGGCGGGATGCTCGGGTTTTCCGGGGGCGTATTCGGAATGAGGCACGAGCTGCTCCTCGGGTCGATCGGGTCCTGCAGGGTGAGTTGATCCAGCTGGTGGCCTGATCCGAATGGCGGGCTTGTGCCGCGGTCATGGGGTCAACCCGCCATCGCACGATATATCGTGAACGAGGCACACGGCCACGCTGCCCCTGCGACAGGGCACGGGACACCGTCCGTGCAGCCGTCGGCAACCGGCCAGCCTGTGGGGACTGTTCCATCATCGCCGGCTGCCTATGCTGTCCAGCGCCTGGGCCGGTTCGCGGCCTGCGACTCTGCTGCCCGGGCTTCGGGCCCGACGTGGCATGGACGGGCGCAACGGAAACGGTCGTTTGACGTGATGGGGTGTCGTCTATGTGGATGGTCTGGGGTGGCGCGCTGCTGGTGCTGCTGAAGTGGCTGGAGGTCGATCCGGTGTCGAACTGGGACTGGTGGTGGATTCTGGCACCGCTGGGCGTGGCCTTCCTGTGGTTCGAGTTCTTCGAGCGGATGTTCGGCCGCGACAAGCGCCAGAAGGAGATGGCCGATTACGAAAAGCGCGCCCGCGAGCGCGTGGCGCAGACCTTCGATCGGCAGGCACGCCGTTCCTGATCGGTTCCGGCCCCGGCATTTTCCGGCTGCCGGGCCGTATTGGCGGGGTGGCCGCGTTGCGGCGTGGGGTGGCTGACGTGTGTGCGGGAAAGCTGCCCGACGGAATCACCCCCTGAAAAGCATGTAAGAATGACCACTTGTCCATTCCGTCCGACGCTCTTTCTTCCATGCTCGTCCATCCTCAGTTCGATCCCATCGCCTTGCAGATCGGTCCGCTGGCCATACGCTGGTACGGGCTGATGTACCTGGTGGCCTTCACGCAGTTCGTGCTGCTGGGGCGCTGGCGCATTGCGCAGCGTCAGCCAGGCCAGCCGCTTCACGGCTTCACCGGCAAGGATGTCGAGGATCTGATGTTCTACGGCGTGTTGGGTGCGGTCATCGGCGGGCGCCTGGGGCACGTGCTGTTCTACGGGCTGTCGTACTACCTGGCGCACCCGTTGCACATTTTCTATGTCTGGGAAGGCGGCATGGCCTTTCATGGCGGCTTGGTGGGCGTGCTGCTCTCGTGCGCACTGTTTGCCCATCGACGCGGGGTGCGCTGGCTGGACCTGATGGATTTCGTGGCGCCGCTGGTGCCGCTGGGGCTGGCGGCCGGCCGGCTGGGCAACTACATCAATGGCGAGCTGTGGGGGCGCGTTACCGATGTGCCCTGGGGCATGGTGTTTCCGCAGTCGGGTTCGGCGCTGCCGCGTCACCCGTCGCAGCTCTATGAGCTGGCGGCTGAGGGGCTCCTACTGTTCGTGGTGCTGTGGTGGTATTCGCGCCGGCCGCGGCCCACGGGGGCGGTCAGCGGGCTCTTCCTGGTGGGCTATGGCCTGTGCCGCTTCCTGGTGGAATACGTGCGCGAGCCCGACGATGGCTTCTGGGGGCCGCTGACGGCTGGCCAGGCGCTGACGCTGCCGATGCTGCTGGCCGGTGCATGGCTGATGTGGCGGGCAGGGCGCAAGGCGGACTGAAATGCAGAAAGGCCCGGACATGCCGGGCCTTTCGTGGAATGGGGTAACCCCGCCTGTGCCGGTTGGCCGGCATCCTGAACCGTGATTCAGTTCAGGTCGGCAAAGAGAGCAGCCACATCAGGTTCATCCGACGAGGGATGATCACAACAGTGGCACACCGTTTTCTCTTCACCTCATGCATCGCATTGGTTCAAGGAATATATGGCCTGAACGAACACTGCAGGGTTGAAGCAATTATACGCGCTTGTCTGTCGATGGGGGCAAGTTCTGCCGGTCGTCCCTTTCGCTGTCGCCGATGAGTGGCCGGTCAGTGTGGTTTCGCTGTTTCAGCGAACGCCCTCGAAGCGGCGGATGCCGTCATCCAGTTCGTTGTTGAGCTGGGTGACCAGGGTCTGCACCTGCTCGACGGTGGCGGCGCCGGAGTCGACCGGCTGGCCCAGAAATTCGTAGGTGATCTGCAGGGCGGCGTTGACGGCGATGCGCTCGGTGCCGTGGGCCAGGCTGGCGTCACGGATCTCGCGCATCTTCTGGTCGACGATGCGCACGGCGTTCATCAGCCGCGGCTTTTCGTTGGGAGGTACCTGCAGCTTGAAGGTGCGGTCAAGGATCTTGACCTCGATCTGTTCCATGGCCATGGCAGCTCCTGGGGCATTCAGTCTTTGTCGGTCTGCGGCAGTGGCAGCCGCGCCAGGGCGGATTCCACGCGGGCGCGGGCTTCAGCCAGCCGTTGCTGCATGTCGGCCTGGCTCATGGCGGCTTCACCCAGGCGACCGCGCAGCAGCTGGTTCTCGTCGGAGAGCTGGCGGGTGATTTCAAGCAGGCGCCGGACGCGCTCAGCCAATAGCTGGAGATCGGTTTCCATGCCGCGGGATAGTAGGGATTTGTGACAGGGGGGTCAAGCGAAGCGACACCCCGGGGAATGGCTGTACCCGATTTTGCCACGCAGCGCCTGCTGGCGTCCGTTGATCGGGCACCGGGCGTGTGTCATGGCACCATCCGCGGCCGCTGTCGGCGCCGGAATCGGGCGATGCGTTGTGTCCATGGCATGTTCCTGTAATGCCGGGCGGGCTTGTAACGACCACGTTGGGGTATGTCATGGCAAAGGCAGGGGCCTGCCTTTACCATCGAGGGTTCCTGAAAGGTCTGGACGAGGTTTCCCGGTCTGTCGGCAGAAGGTGTGCCGGCGTGCGGGTCCAGCCATGCCTTTCACGGGCCGTCGGCTGCCGTGGTTCTGCAGTTCCCCTCAACCGTCGTTCTTCTTTCAAGGCAAGATGATGCACACCGTGTCGTCCCGCTCTCGCTGGCAGGTTCTGCTGTCCTCCCTCCTGTTGGGTTCCGCGCTGTTTGCGGCAACCTTACCCGCCGTGGCGGTCGATGCCGCACAGGGCGCGGGCGCGCAGGGTGCGGCGCAGGCCACCGGGGCTGGCGATGCGCAGGCCGATGCCGCCCTGGAATGGAAGCCCGGTCCGCAGCGCGTGGGCTCGCTGGAGGTAGAACTGGTTTCGGATTCCCGCCAGGTGATGCCGGGTGAGACCTTCCGCATCGGCATGCGCCTGCGACACGATCCGCACTGGCATACCTACTGGCGCAATCCGGGCGACACGGGCTATCCCACCCGCTTCGAGATCGAGGGGCCGGTCGACACGCAATATTCCGACATCCGTTGGCCGGCGCCCGAGCGGCTGGCCATCGGGCCGCTGGCCAACTATGGCTACGAGGGCGAGGCCCTCATCTATCGGGACGTGACGCTGCCGGACGGCTTCAAGGGCCGCCAGGCGCGCTTCCGGGTTAAGGCCGAATGGCTGATCTGCAAGGAAGTCTGCATTCCCGGCGAGGCGGCGTTGCAGCTGGACGTGCCGGTGGGCGGCGTGACCGAGCCCGACCGGGCTGAGACGGCCAGTTTCGAGGTCGCACGCCGCAGTGCGCCGGTACCTGGCCAGGAACCTGCGGCCGTGGGCTGGTGGCAGCGAGGCGGCCAGGCGGTGGTGGTGCTGCCGGATGCCGTCACGCAGGGGAAGGCACCGCGCTCGGCGCTGTTTCTTCCGTACTTCAGCGGGGTGGTCAAACCCGTGGCGCCGCAGAAGCTTATCGAGATCTCGGGCGAGGAAGGCCGCTATGGCCTGGCACTGGAGCTAGATGAGCAGGGCGTGCGCTCGGCTGAGCCGGGCTGGGAAAAGGAAGGAGGCATTGTCGTCATCGACGGCGGGCAGCCGGTGGAGGTGAACCTGCAGCGCCAGACAGTGGTTCCGGTGGCGGCGCGTACCGTGGCCATTGATGAACCGATCAAGGTGGACCTGACCGAGGCTGGTGCTGCCCCGGGCAACGGCGGCAGCAAGAAGGGCGGGCTGCTGGGCCAGTTGCAGCTGGGCGGTGCGCCGGCGCAGGGTGGGCAGGACATGCCGGCGGCGGGTGCCATGGCGTCCGGTGCCAACGGCCAGGGGGCTGATGCTGCCGCGGCTGGCGCAGCGTCAGGGGCACCGAATGGTGCTTCGGGCGCCCAGGGGGCGGCTGGCGGCGAGGGGGCTGCACCTGCGGCTCAGACCGGACAGGACACCACCGGCATGGGCGCCAGGGCCGAGCAGGTCATGGAACAGGCGCAGACCACACTGAGCGCACTGACGGGCGCGCCCCAGGGGCAGGGTGAATGGCTGGCGATGGCCGGGGCCATTCTGGGGGCGTTCATGGGCGGCCTCATCCTCAACCTGATGCCCTGCGTGTTTCCGGTCATCGGGCTCAAGATTCTTTCTTTCACCGAGGCAGCTGCTGGCAAACCCGCCCAGGCGCGTCGCCATGCCATGGTGTTCGGCCTGGGGGTGGTGGTCAGCTTTCTGGTGCTGGCCGGTATCCTGCTGGGGCTGCGGGCACTGGGCCAGGCGGCTGGCTGGGGCTTCCAGCTGCAGTCGCCGGTGTTCGTGGCGGTGCTGGCGCTGCTCTTCGTGGTCATCGGTCTCAACCTGTTCGGCGTGTTCGAGGCCGGCACGCGACTCACGCAGCTGGGCGCTGCCGGGCAGGGCAGCCAGCAGGGCTACTGGGGTAGCTTTATGACCGGGGTGATGGCGGTGGTGGTGGCCACGCCCTGCACGGCGCCCTTCATGGGTGGCGCGGTGGGCTTCACGCTCAGCAGCTCGCCGCTGCTGGTGCTGGTGGTGTTTGCCACCATCGGCGTGGGCATGGCGCTGCCGTATCTGGTGCTGGCCAGCAGCGAGCGTCTGCTGGCGATGCTGCCGCGCCCCGGGGCCTGGCTGCAGACCTTCAAGCAGCTGCTGGCCTTCCCGATGTTCATCACCGCGGCCTGGCTGGTCTGGGTGCTGGCGCTGCAGTCCGACGCCGAGGGCGTGCTGCTGTTGCTGCTGGCGGCCATCTTCCTGTCCTTCAGCTGCTGGATCTACGGCCGCTGGCAGTTCGAGCTGCGGCCGCGCAGTGCGCGCAGCACGCCGGCCTGGATCATCACCG
>CALIXC010000293.1 GCA_938046755.1 uncultured Lautropia sp.
AGGGCTGAGCGGGCCCGAGGAGGCCGCCACACACGCCCCTTCCTTATGAGGGAACCGCTGCGGTGGCTGGCGTCAAGGTGGGGTTGGGCGGATGCTTACGTGCATCCGGCATGGCTGTCCGGGTGAGTCGCGGCGTCGCTCGGGAACGGTTGTTCGTTGGACATGGCAGAAACCGGTCGATGAGAACGGATCGACTATGCCCGCACGCTTGCCGAAGATGAACACGGTAAGAGACCGGCGGCCCATGGAGGCCAACCGGCGGCGCAATCAAGCAGCAGGACCCAATGGCGAGTGATTACTCACTTTTGTCCTGAAAGGTCTCCAGCCTTCGAGTATCCACCGGCTGGGCAGCCAGGCTGATGGGCACGCGCTGGGCGGCCACCATCCAGGCCGGATTGGCGAAGCGCGCGGCTTCCAGGGCCTTCAGGAAATCGGCCATAACCTGGGGCGAATGGCCGTTGGCCCGCAGCATGCGGATGCTGCCCGCATCGGCCGCCTGCCGGATGTCGGCGCCGTAGCCCTGGTAGAGCACGGTGTCGGCCCCCGAGGCCAGCAGGTCGTCCTGCCCCTGGCCTGTCAGCACCATCTTCACCGACTTGCGCAGCGAGGCCAGCAGCAGGATGCGCTGCGGATCCTGATGGATGACGTGGGCCATCTCGTGGCCCAGCACCCCCACCAGCACTGCAGCACGGTCGGGCTGGCGGGCCGCCAGGCCCAGCAGCTCGTCGGTGATGAGGATGAGGTTGCCGGGCAGCGCCACGGCGTTGGGGCCCAGTACATCGCCACCCCACACGAACTGGATGCGGTAGGGCGGCAGCTCCCGGGCGTCCCAGCTCTTCTGCACGGCCGCCTGCAACCCTTCGCGCAGGCGCTGCTGGGTCTCGATGGACAACCCCGACGGCTGCACGCCTTCCCGCTGCAAGCGGCTCAGCGTGGCATCGCTCAGGGCGGTGTCGAAGGCGGGCGGCATGGCACGCACCAGCATGTCGCTGAGCACCGGCTTTCCATAGAGCGCCACCCAGACCGCGAACACCAGCGGCGCCGCCATCAGACCCAGTGCCAAAGCCCAGTGGGTACGGGGCTGGGGAACAGCCACGGGCGCAGCCGGCGGTGGGTTGACGGCCCCCTCGACGGGCTCGGTCAGCGACAGGACCCGCACCGACTCGCGCCGCAGGCGGACCATGCGCACCACGCCATAGGGGTAATACAACCCCAAGGTCAGCAGCGTGAGCACGTCACAGAAGAAGCCGGTGGCCATCAGCCGGCCTGCCGCCAGGTGGCCCTCGAAGGCATAGCCCCCCACCCGGAAGGTGCTCCAGGTCTTGTTCCAGAGCCGGGTGGAGAAGTAACGCCAGCCCATCATCAGCAGCAGGCCGCAGCCCGCCAGCATCAGCAGCACCATGGAGGCACGACAGGTGACGCACAGCCCACCGTCCGTGAGCACGCTGCCGTCCAGCACCGAGACATCCAGTCGCAGGCTGCCGAACAGGGAATCGGCATCGGGTGCCAGGTTGGAGAGATTCTCCAGGGTGCCCGGCGGCTCGATACTGAGCAGAGACAGCAGCACCGGCCAATTGGCGTAGACCAGACCGATGGCCAGGAAGGGCGCCGGCAGGATGAGCACCATCGCCACCAGGGCTGCCCGCAGCAGCGGCCAGAAATGCAGGCGGCTTCGGCCGACACCGCCCGGATGGTGCACATGGCCCAGTCCGAAATGAACCGCAGCGTGATACCAGTTGGCCATGGCCAGCGCCACGGACAGGGCCACCATCCAGGGGATCAGTTCCTGTGTCTCGGCAGTGAGGCCGTAGCGGGATGTCCAGCTGCCGCCCAGCAGCCACAGCCGGAAGTTGTCCAGAAAGAGCGCGCTGATCAGCAAGCCGGCCGGCACCAGGGGCAGGCACATGCGGATCCAGACCAGACAGGCTGTCAGCAGGTCGCCCTGAAAGTCCAGCGGTGCGCCACGCCAGCCCACCAGGCCTAGGCGGGCCCGCCAGCCGGAGTACAGCCACAGCGGACCGCTGATGCCGAAGAGCACCACCAGCATGGGCCAGCCAAAGATGCCCATGGAGCGGGTGATGAACAGCCACAGGCCGATGATGAAGGCGCCCACGGCCAGCGGCTGCCAGCGCGGGGGCCAGACACCCGGCAGCGGAACCTGCTGCAGGCCGGCTAGCCGATGCGCACCGACCCAGGTATTGGCATCAAGAAACAGCCAGCGACGCCGACGCAGCCAGGGCCAGTACAAGCCGCCGGTCAGCATCATGCACAGCAGGTCAGCAATCCAGATGCGGAAATAGTCGTTGCCCTGGCCGGAGAAACGCACACCGACCCCGCCGACCGGAACCGGCGGCGTCTGCGTGGTAGCGTCCCTGCCGGTCTCCATGGCGATGTCAGCGGGTTCGGATGGGCATCACCCGCACACCGCCCACCTGGAGTGCCTGCCAGTAGATGCGACACAACGCTTCCAGCTGGCGGGCCAGCGAGACCGCCGCCCGGGGATTGGGGCCGATGGTAAGCAGGCCATAGTGGGCCACCAAGCAGGCATTGCCGCCGCCCAGGGTCTGCAGGATCATCTGCTGCGCGCTGGCGATGCAGGCGGCCGGGCTGCCGGCCGGCTCGACGCCATATTCCCCGAACGGGTCATCGGCAAAGGCTTGGGCCAGCTCGTCGGCCGGCGTGCCGGCTGCCTGGGCAGAACCCGCCAGCACGGCGTAGACCCCGGCCGGGCAGCATGCGATCTGCGGACGGCCCGAGAGCGCCACCATCGGATGAAAGAACGGGATCCCATCGAGCTGCACGTCGCGGCAGCAAGCCAGCGTGGCCGCAAAGGGGGACGCCACCAGCGCCACCGCACCGGCATCAGGCCGATGCACATAGATGCCGCCGTGCAGCCCCGCCACATCCGCCTCGTCCAGCGGATGCCAGGCGGCCAGTTCCAGGGTTGCGCATTCCGGGCCACGGGCACTACCCAGGGCCGCGTCCTGGTCAATCCATGCCGGATCGGCGGCTTCGGCCTGCCCTTCGGCGAAGGGAAATTCCCCGGCCACCAGGGCGTCATGGCCTGCATCATCGGCCGGCCTGCCGTCAAAGGCAAAAACATCATGCCCGGCCAGGCCGGCCGACGCGCCCCAGGGGGCAGCCGCCGTGCCGGCTTCCCGGCCTGCGGCCGCAGGCTGCAGGTGACCCGCTGCAGGCTGGCATGCCTGCGCGGCCGCACAGGCACTCACAGGCACCAGCAGCAGACCGTCGGCAGCGGGGCGCGCCCAGCGCATCGAGACGGTGGCGCTGCCCAGCGGGTCCAGTCCATCGGTGGCCAGGGAAGCCGCCTGCTGCAACAGCGTCAGGCGGGCGGCGTTTTCGGAAGATGGGTTCATGAATGAAGAAAAATCAGTCCAGACGGATCCGGGAGAGTTCGCGCCGATCGCGCTTAGAAGGCCGGCCGTGCAGGCCCTGGGCCGGCTCGCGCTCGAAGCGTCGGCGTTCGGCAGCGGCCTCGCGGGCAGCGATGGATTCCGGCGTTTCCTGGTAGAGCGTCTGCGCCACCGGCGCGGGCCCCCGGACGCTGGAAAGCGCCATCACCACCACTTCACGCTGCACGTCACCCATACGGATGCGCAGCAGCTCCCCTCCCTTGAGCAGACGCGCGACCTTGACGCGCTCGCCCTGGACCAGCACCCGGCCATTCTCGACGGCATCCTGGGCCAGCGCGCGCGTCTTGAAGAAACGCGCGGCCCACAGCCATTTGTCGACCCTGACCGGTGCCGGTCCGGCATCCGCCCTCATTGTTCGGTTTCGGAAAAGCGCGCCAGCGCAAAGGTTGTCACGCCGGCCTCACGCAACTTAGCCGCCCCGCCCAGCTCGGGCAGTTCGATGATGGCCGCACCTTCCACCACTTCGGCCCCCAGCTGGCGCAGCAGCTTAACGGCTGCCAGCATGGTGCCGCCGGTGGCGATCAGGTCATCGACCAGCAGCACCCGGTCGCCGGACTTGCAGGCGTCGATGTGCAGCTCGACCGTGGCCGTGCCGTACTCCAGCTCATAGGTGGCCGAGACAGTCTCGAAGGGCAGCTTGCCCTGCTTGCGCACGGGCACGAAGCCCACACCCAGCTGGTGTGCGATCAGCGGCCCGATGATGAAGCCCCGTGCATCGATGCCGGCCACCAACGAGATGCCGGCCTCGGCGTAGCGCTCGACGAAGATGCGCGTCATGGCCCGTAGCAGGCGAGGATCCTGCAGCAGCGGCGTGATGTCGCGGAACATCACCCCAGCCTTCGGCCAATCGGGAATGGTACGGATATGACGCTTGATCTCGTCGAGTTCGGACATGACGACTATCTCAGATGAAGGGCATGCGGGACGACCTGGTACAGGCTGTCCCACTTCTAATGATACCGTCGATACCGACCGACGACTGCCGACACGGCCCCTGGTCGGTGGGCAGGGCACCACATCCCACCCAAGGGCACCCGCACGACCCGGAAGGCAACCGCGCCCACAGCCAGACACGCCCTCCAAATCCCCTAGCCGACGTCACGCCCGGAGCGCCTCTCGTTTGCCCGATCCGAGGCCCGATGTCGCCTGGGCGCTCTCAGCCCAGCGGCCAGCCCGCCTGCTCGGGACGCATGATCTCCAGCGTGCGCGACAGCCGCAGCACCCCCAGATCGTCGAAGCGGTGGCCCACCACCTGCACCCCCACCGGCACTCCGTCGGCACCATGGCGCCAATTCAGCGACGCCGCTGGATGCTCGGCAAAGTTCCAGGGCACCGTGAAGGCCACATGCGGCAGACCGTCCTGCGGGTCATTGGTGGGTGACAGCGAGCCGGCCGCCCACGGCAGCACCGGCGAGACCGGCATCAGCAGATAGTCGTAGCCCAGCATCGCCTCGTTGATGGCGGCACGCATGCGCACGATGTCGGCCAGGGCCTGCATCACCTGCGGGCCACTGAAGCCGGGGGCGCGGCGCCCGGCCCAGTCGACCACGAATCCCGGCAGGCGAACCCGCTCGTGCTCGCCCATCGCCTCCAGATCCCGATGGGCACCGGCCTCCAGAAGCATCTGCATGCTCTCGAACATTTCCGGATCCAGGAAGCCGTCGATCATCTCGACACTGGCCCCGGCCGTCTGCAGCGCCCGGGCAGCCTCCTGCACCGCCAGACGGATGGCCGGATCCACCGCCGGCCCCACCCCCATGTCGGTCAGCACCGCGATGGTCAGCGACTTCGGACTCATCCCGTCCACCCGCATCCGGTATTCCGGGCTCTCGGGCGGCAGGCAGGCAAAGTCACGGTCATCAGGGCGGGCCAGGATGTTCATCATCGCCGCCGCATCATGCACGCTGCGGGTGATCGGGCCCGC
>CALIXC010000294.1 GCA_938046755.1 uncultured Lautropia sp.
ACGCCCACCGTCACGTCCACACCCGAATCCTTCAGGTTGAGCGCGTGGGCATGACCCTGTGAGCCGTAGCCGATAATAGCGACCTTCTTGCCCTTGATCAGCTTGAGGTCGGTGTCCTTGTCGTAGAAAACTTTCATGGGAATGGAAATCCTTGGTTGGTGGATTCCGGCCGCCCCGCGGGCCCCAAAGCCCAGCCGCGGCCAGGAAAATCAAAAAACATCACCTGCGACAGAGTGTAAACCTTCCCCGGGAGCCCCCGGGTGGCCCACCCTGCCGCAGACAGGGGGAAGTGAGGGGCGCGCGCAAGACTGCCCGCGCGGCCTCGTTGCGGGGTCTACAGCTTCAGTACCCGCTCGCCGCGGGCGATGCCACAGCTGCCGGTGCGGACGGTCTCCAGGATCACCGCCTCACCCAGCGCGGCGAGGAAGCCGTCGAGCTTGGACGAGTCGCCCGTCAGCTCGATGGTGTAGGCCTTGTCGGTCACGTCGATGATGTGGCCCCGGAAGATGTCGGCCATCCGCTTCATCTCGTCGCGGTCCTTGCTGGCCACTGCACGGACCTTGACCATCATCAGCTCACGCTCGATGTGCGGCGCCTCGGTCAGCTCCAGCACCTTCACCACATCGATGAGGCGGTTCAGGTGCTTGGTGATCTGCTCCAGCGTGTCGTGCGAGGCGCTGGAGACGATGGTCATCCGCGACAGCGAGGCATCCTCGGTGGGCGCCACGGTGAGCGACTCGATGTTGTAACCCCGGGCCGAGAACAGCCCGACCACGCGCGAGAGTGCCCCCGGCTCGTTTTCCAGCAGCACGGAAATGATGTGTTTCATGTCGGCTCCTGTCCTGTCAGAGGTCTTCTGCGCCCAGCAGCATTTCGGTCAGGCCCTTGCCGCCCTGAACCATCGGCCAGACGTTCTCGGTGGGATCGATCACGAAGTCGATGAACACCGTGCGGTCCTTGTACTTGCCGAAGGCATCGCGCAGCGCCCCTTCCACGTCCTCGGGCCGCTCGACGCGAATGCCGACGTGGCCATAGGCCTCGGCCAGCTTCACGAAGTCAGGCAGCGCCTCCATGTACGACTGGGAATAGCGCCCTTCATATTCGATCTGCTGCCACTGCCGCACCATGCCCAGCGAACCGTTGTTCAGGTTGATGATCTTGACCGGCAGGTTGTACTGCGTGCAGGTGGACAGCTCCTGGATGCACATCTGGATGGAGCCTTCACCGGTAATGCAGGCCACTGGCACGTCGGGGTTGGCCAGTGCGGCGCCCATGGCATACGGCAGGCCCACGCCCATCGTGCCCAGGCCGCCGGAATTGACCCAGCGACGCGGCTTGTCGAAGCGGTAGTACTGCGCCGCAAACATCTGGTGCTGCCCCACATCGGAGGTGATGATGGCGTCTCCGTGCGTGACCTGGCAGAGCTTCTCGACCACGAACTGCGGCTTGATCTTCTCGCTCTCGCGGTCGTAGGCCAGGCAGTCCCGCTTGCGCCACTCGTTGATCTGCGTCCACCAGCTCTGCAGTGCCTTGCTGTTGGTGCCAGCACCTGCACTGAACGAGGCCTCCAGCAGGTCCAGCAGCGAGGACATGCACTCGCCCACGTCCCCCACGATGGGCACGTCGACCTTGACGCGCTTGGAGATGGACGACGGATCGATGTCGATGTGGATGATCTTGCGCGAGATCTGCGCAAAGTGCTTCGGATTGCCGATGACGCGGTCATCGAAGCGGGCACCGATGGCCACCAGCACGTCGCAGTGATGCATCGTCATGTTGGCTTCATAGGTGCCGTGCATGCCGGGCATCCCGATCCACTTGGAGTCGCTGGAACGGTAGGCCCCCAGACCCATGAGCGTGGTGGTGCACGGGAAGCCCAGCTGGTCGACCAGTTCGTTCAGCACCTTGGAGGCATTGCCCAGGATGACGCCGCCGCCCACGTAGATGAGCGGGCGCTCGGCTGCCAGGATGAGCTGCATGGCCTTCTTGAGCTGCCCCTGATGCCCCTTGACCACGGGATTGTAGGAGCGCATGGCCACGGTCTTGGGGTAGGAGAACCCGCAGCGGTCGCGCGAGACATCCTTCGGGATGTCGATGAGCACCGGGCCGGGGCGTCCGGTGCGTGCAATGTGGAAGGCCTTCTTGATGGTGGTTGCCAGGTCGCGCACGTCCTTGACCAGGAAGTTGTGCTTGACGCAGGGCCGGGTGATGCCCACCGCGTCGCATTCCTGGAAGGCGTCCTCACCGATGGCATTGGTAGGCACCTGACCGCTGATGATCACCATCGGCACCGAATCCATGTAGGCCGTGGCGATGCCGGTGACGGCGTTGGTGACGCCGGGACCGGAGGTCACCAGGCAGACACCGACTTCCTGTGTGGTGCGGGCGTAGGCATCGGCCGCGTGGACGGCAGCCTGCTCGTGGCGCACCAGGATGTGCTGGATATTGCGGTTGGGATAAAGTGCGTCGTAGAGATAGAGAACGGCGCCCCCCGGATAGCCGAAGATGTGCTTGACGCCCTCTTCCTCCAGACAACGGATGGCGATTTCCGCGCCGGTAAGTTCCATTTTTGTTTGCTCCTCGCTCAGATTGCCCCGCCGTCCGCCGGCCCCGGTGCGGCACATGCCTCCGCCCCGAGACAGACCCTGACAACGGCAGGTTCCCTGTTCCAGGAAGACCCCGATGGATCCTCCCTGACCCGCCCGACCGCCAGCGGGCACATGACGCCCGGCGACCCGACCGGTCCCTGCGGCACCCCGACGCCTTGTGGGCAGCCGGCATGGCAGCATGCACGCGGCCCGGCAGGGTCGCACGCATCCCGGCATGCTACCATCAACAGCCTATGGCGACCCGACCGGAAATATCGGAATTTCTCGCCTCGGTCGAGCGCCGGGCCTTCAAGCAGGTGGTCTACACCGTGCGCGACGACGACATTGCGCTGGACATCGTCCAGGACGCCATGCTCAAGCTCGTCGAAAAATATTCCGACCGCCCCGTGGCCGAACTGGCCCCCCTCTTCCAGCGCATCCTGCAGAACGCCACCCACGACCACTTCCGTCGCCAGAAGGTGCGGCGCACCTGGGTCAGCCTGTTCTCGTCCCTGCCCGGTGCCGGCGCTCAGGATGGTGACGAGGATGCCGATCCCCTGGAGAGCCTGCTCGCCGACGCCGACGACCGCCGCACCGAGGACGCCTCCGACGAAGCCAGCCGCGCCCAGACCCTGCACCTGATCGAGGCCGAGATCGAGCGCCTGCCACGCCGTCAACGCGAAGCGTTCATCCTGCGTTACTGGGAGGAGATGGATGTGGCCGAGACGGCGCGGACCATGGGCTGCTCGGAAGGCAGCGTGAAGACGCACTGTTCCCGGGCCATCCACACCCTGTCGCAAGCTCTGCGCGCCAAAGGCATTACCTTATGACCCCCCACCAGGACCAGATGGCACGGCGCCTGTGCCGGTTGCTCGATTCCGCTGCAGACGACCTGTCGCCGCGCATCCAGTCACGCCTGGCGGCGGCGCGCAGCCAGGCGCTCGCACGCCTGGACGAGATCACCCGCGAGACTGGCCGCTCCGGGCGCAGCCGGGGGCGCTTCCTCGACTTCTGGAGCACGCCCTGGCAGTCACTGGCCTGGCCACGGCTGGCGCTCACTGCCATCCCGGCCATCCTGCTGGTGCTGGCCGCCCTGGCTGGCAGCCTCTTCACCCAGGAGCGCACCGTCATCCAGCAGGCCGATGCCTACACCGAGATGCTGACCGCCGACGTGCCGCTGTCGGCCTATACCGACAATGGCTTTGCCGCCCACCTGCAGGACGGCATGATGCGCACCTCCACATCGGCGCGCGACCGCTGAGGCTCCCCATGCGTCAGAGCGTGCCCATCCGCCCCGCCCTGCTTTCCCTCCTGGCCCTCACGGCCGCTTTGGCGCTGGCCGCTCCGGCCACTGCCTCCCAGGGCCCGCACACGCAGATACCCCCTCCGTCCGCCCAGCAACTGCCGGCACCCGACCTGCTGGCCCTGCCACGCATCGACATTCCGCTTCCCGAGCACCGGCCCGGCGACGACACTGTGCAGCTGGCAGCCGGTGAGATCCTGTCACTGGAGCTGCCCATCGCCATCACCGCGCTGTTCGAGCCCGGCTGGGAAGATCTGGACGAGACCCAGCAGGAGATCCTCGCGCCGTTCGCCCCCGAATGGAACACCTGGCCCACCGCCGAGAAGCGCTCATGGCTGGCCTTTGCCGACCGGATGCAGCAGTTGCCCGAGGCACAGCGCCAGCGCGCCCGCCGCCGCATCCTCGAATGGGCCAACATGTCGCCCGAGGAGCGGCGCATCGCCCGGCTCAACTACCAGAACGCCCGCCGGCACCCCATGCCCGAGCGCGTGAAGGAGTGGGAGCGCTACCAGAGCTTCAGCTATGCCGAACGCGAGCGGCTGCGTCATTCCGAGCAGGCCAACAACATCGCCGCGGCTCAGCGCGCACGCACTGGCGGCATGCCGCCCCCACCGGGACACATGCCCCCGCCGCCGGGCGAGGACATGCTGGTCATCATCGTGAACCCCGAATCCACGCGCTCCGTGCTGATGCCCCCCCCTCCGCCGGATCCATCTCCCTCCAAACGGCCGAGCGTACCCGAGCGCAACATCCCCTCGGACGCCCTGCCCGGTACCCCCGAAGGGCCACGTGAGGCGCTCTTCGTTGACAACCTGCCCCATAGTCTGGGCGTCGGCCAGCTTGCCCCCACCGACGGCTCACTGTCCGCGCCCCAGCAGAGCGTGCCGCAGACAGCTGCTCCCGGCCACCCCTTCGCTGGGCCGGAAAGCCGTCCACCCCTGCGCCCCGACCTGCATGACAGCCGCCCCGGCTGGCATGACCATGACATCGGTGGCGGCCACGCCGACGGTGCCGACAGCAACGGTCCGGGTAACGGCAGCAATGGGCCGGGCGGTGATCATGGCGGCCCAGGCGGAGACGGTCCGGGCGGTGAGGGTCCGGGAGGCGATGGCCCGGGCGGGCCGCGCTGAAGTATGCTTGGCGGCCCGTCATGCGATCATTCCCTCATGCCTGACCATACCTCCGCCCCGACTTCTCCCGTCCCCACGCCAGCCCTGCCCGCCTCGCCGTGGCGGCGCTTCATGTCGTGTGTCTACGACGGCATCATCCTGTTCGGCGTGCTGTTCTTCTTCGGCTATGCCTTCTCGGCGCTAGCCCAGTTCCACGGCGAATCGGGCCTGGCGCGCACGCTCTTCCAGCTCTACCTGTTCTGCCTGCTGGGCGCGTACTTCGGCTGGTTCTGGAGCAACGGCCGCTGGAGTCTGCCCATGAAGACCATCGGCGTGAAGCTGGTGCGTGACGATGGCACCCAGGGCCCGGTCAGCCTGCCGCGCGCCCTGTGGCGCTACATGGTGGCCTCGATCTTCTTCTGGGGTGGACTGGCTCTGGTCTGGACGGCGGGCTCGGCCATCATGGCCGTCCTGTGGCTGCTGCTCTGGCTACTACCCTTTGGCTGGTCCCTCTTCGATCGCCGCCGCCGCACCCTCTACGACGTGCTGGCCGGCACCGTGCTGGTGCGACACGACGCCATGGCCGACCGGCGCGGACAGCAGCCCGTGCCCCGTTGAACCGCACCGAGGGCTTCAGCCCTCCTGCGGTTCGTGCGCCCGGTCCACGCAGTCCACGTAGTACCCGATGCGCCCCTCGGCGTCCTTCTCGGCCACCAGACCATGCACGTCGGTGTGGAAGCCCGGAAACTGCTCGTTGAACTCGCGCACGAACTTCAGATACTCAACGATGGTGCGGTTGAAGCGCTCGCCGGGAATCAGCAGCGGAATGCCCGGCGGATACGGCGTGACCAGCATCGTGGTGATGCGGCCTTCCAGCTCGTCCACGGGCACCCGATCGACCTTGCGGTGCGTCAGGCACTCATAGGCATCCGACGGCTTCATCACCGGCATCATGTCCGACAGGTACATGTCGGTGGTCACCCGCGCCACGTCGTACCGGCGGTAGGCATCATGCACGCGGGTGGACAGATCGCGCAGGCCCATGCGGTCGTACATCGGGTAGGCCTTCACAAAATCGGGCATCACCCGCCACAGCGGCTGGTTCTCGTCGTAGTCGGCCTTGAACTGCTGCAGCTCGGTCACCAGCGTGTTCCAGCGGCCCTTGGTGATGCCGATGGTGAACATCACGAAGAACGAATAGAGCCCGGTCTTCTCCACCACCACGCCGTGCTCAACCAAGTACTTGGTGACGACGGCGGCCGGGATGCCGGTGTCAGCAAACTCGCCCTCCATGTCCAGGCCCGGGGTGATGATAGTGGCCTTGATCGGATCCAGCATGTTGAAGCCGGGCTCGACGGGGCCGAAGCCGTGCCACTTCTCGTCGGCATGCAGCATCCATTCTTCCTGGCGCAGCGGCTGGCCGCTGCTGAGGCTGTCCGGCCCCCAGACCCGGAACCACCACGAACCGCCGTACTCGTGCTCGACCTTGCGCATGGCCCGGCGGAAGTCACGCGCCTCCTGCAGCGACTCCTGCACCAGCGCCGTGCCGCCCGGTGCCTCCATCATCGACGCCGCCACGTCGCACGAGGCGATGATGGCGTACTGCGGCGATGTGGACATGTGCATCAGGTAGCTTTCGTTGAAGCGGTAGCGGTCGAGCTTGCGGGTCTGCGACTCCTGCACCAGGATCTGTGACGCCTGCGACAGCCCAGCCAGCAGCTTGTGGGTGGACTGGGTGGCGAACACCATCGCATGCGTGGACCGCGGCCGATCCCGACCGATGGCGTGCATCTCGTGGTAGATGGGATGGAAGGTGGCGTGCGGCAGCCAGGCCTCGTCGAAGTGCAGGTTCTCCACGTAATCCTGCAGCTCGGCCTTGATCATCTCCACGTTGTAAAGAATGCCGTCATAGGTGGACTGGGTGATGGTCATCACCCGCGGCCGGGTCGACTTGTCCTTGATGAGCGGGTTCGCCTCGATCTTTCTGGCAATGCTCTCGCGACTGAACTCCTGCAGCGGAATGGGACCGATGATGCCCAGGTGGTTGCGCGTGGGCTGCAGGAAGATCGGCACCGTGCCGCTCATCATGATGGCGTGCAGGATGCTCTTGTGGCAGTTGCGGTCCACCAGCACCACGTCGTCGCTGGCCACTTCGGAATGCCAGACGATCTTGTTGGACGTGGACGTGCCGTTGGTGACGAAGAACAGGTGATCGGCATTGAAGATGCGCGCCGCATTAGTCTCGGACGCTGCCACCGGGCCCGTGTGGTCCAACAGCTGCCCCAGCTCATCGACCGAGTTGCAGACATCGGCGCGCAGCATGTTCTCGCCGAAGAACTGGTGGAACATCTGCCCCACCGGGCTCTTCAGGAAGGCCACACCGCCCGAATGTCCCGGGCAGTGCCACGAATATGAACCATCATTGGCGTAGTGCACCAGCGCCTTGAAGAACGGGGGCGCCAGCGAGTTCAGGTAGTTCGTGGCCTCGCGGATGATGTAGCGCGCCACGAACTCGGGCGTGTCCTCGAACATGTGGATGAAGCCGTGCAGCTCCTTCAGGATCTCGTTCGGGATGTGCTGCGAGGTGCGCGTCTCACCGAACAGGAAGATCGGGATGTCGGCATTGCGGCGGCGCGTCTCGCGGATGAAGGCCCGCAGGTCCTGGATGGCCACGCTCTCGGGCCCCTCCTCGTTGATCTCCTCATCGTCGATGGAAACGATGAAGGCCGACGCCCGGGCCGCCTGATTGGCCACCATCGCCACGTCGTAATAGGTGAAGCCACCCACCACCTCGGTGCCCTGGTCCTCGATGGCCTTGGCCAGCGCCCGGATACCCAGGCCACTGGCCGAATCGGCGCGCCAGTCTTCATCGATGACGACGATGGGAAAGCGGAATTTCATGGATAGCCTGCTGGTCTGGAAGGGTCTGAGAAAGAAGCCGGGCATGCGGCACCCGGGGTGTGCGGATGCGCTGCATGGCTGGACGGCCGCGGCCGCTTCCGATGATACCCTCTGGCCCAGGCTCATCCAGCCATTGCGCCCTCCGAACGTCTGCACGTCAGCCACAGACAACAGGCGGTCAGGTTGACCCTGTCGCCCCCGGAAGGCATCCTGCAGGTTCTAATCCCTGCCCTGAGCAGCCATACGGGCCCAGTTATCCCATGCCGCCTCTGTCCAGCCTCTTGGAAGGCCTCTATTCCGCCAGCGCTGAATCGGTTGCCGAAGTGGCCGTCGAGGCCGCTGTCGACGCTGTCACCCACAAGAACGACAACGCTTCGGATGAGCCCACGCCTCCCGCTGACACCCAGGTGAGCGCTGGCTCCTGAGCAGGCCACACCTCTTCTGCCACCTGACGACTCATTCCATGCCACCGCCTCCCGTCAAGCTTATCGTCGCCATTGCCTCCCGTGCCTTGTTCGACTTCGAGGAAGAGAACCGCCTGTTCGAGGCCAGTGACGACCGTGCCTACATGGCGCGCCAGCTGGAGCTGCTGGACCTGCCCGCCAAGGGTGGGGTGGCCATGCCGCTGGTGAAGAAGCTGCTGGCCTTCAACGACGAGACCGAGCGGCGCGTGGACGTGGTGCTACTGTCACGCAACGACCCCACCAGCGGCATGCGTGCCTTCCGCTCGGCCCACCATCATGGCGTGCCGCTGGAACGTGGCGTCTTCACCCGCGGCCGGCCGCCCTATGCGTACCTGAAGCCGCTGGGCGCCCATCTCTTCCTGTCGGCCAACGCCGACGATGTCAGGGCAGCCCTGGAGGCCGGCTTTCCGGCCGCGCGCGTCTATCCGCAGTCGCCCCAGCGGGCAGAATCCCACCCCGACGAAGTGCGCATCGCCTTCGACGGCGACGCCGTGCTGTTCTCCGACGAAGCCGAGCAGGTCTATGCCAACCAGGGCCTGTCGGCCTTCCAGAACCACGAGGCAAGCCGCGCCACCACGCCGCTACCTCCCGGCCCCTTCAAGCCGCTGCTGGAAGCGCTCTACCGCCTGCGCCAGGCCGCGCCCCCGCACATGCGCATCCGCACCGCCCTGGTGACGGCCCGCAGCGCGCCGGCGCACGAACGCGCCATCCGCACACTGATGGACTGGAAAGTGGAGGTGGACGAGGCCTTCTTCCTGGGGGGCCTGGACAAGGGCCCCTTCCTGCGCGAGTTCGAGCCCGACTTCTTCTTCGACGACCAGACCGGGCACTGCGAGTCGGCTCACAGTGCCCAAGCCCCCACAGGGCACGTCATCAGCGGGATTCGCAACAGCAAGTCCGGTCAGAAGGTGTAGTTGACACCTACCACTGCCATCACACTGGAGCTATCCCGCACGATGGGACTCTTCTTGATCTTGTTGGAAAACTGCTGGTACTCACCCGCTGCCAATGTGGACCAGTGTTCGTCGATCATGTGCATCCAGCTAACCCCGACCGATGACGCATAGATGCCGCTCTCGGCATTGAACTGCCCATAACGGCTGCGCAGCGCCTGCTCCGGTGTCACCCCGAAATAGGTCTGGTTGTAATCCTTGTCACCCAGATGTGCGGTGACACTAACCTCCACCTGGTCCGTCTCCGTCATCCACGGACGCAGCGTCAGCCCCGCCGTGTACTGATTGCCCCGGTGCTTCTGCCCCGCAATGGCAAACTCGCCGCCTACATTCACGGCCAGCCAATCGGTCACGTCCTGGGAAAGATCCAGATTGATGGTGGCGCTGGTTTTGATCCTGCCCATGCCTTCCAGCTCCTTGGCACCACTGCTCCAATAGTTGCTGCCCTCGTTCTTCTTGTCGCTGCGCCCCCCATCGTAGGCCAGCGCAGCCGTCAGATGCGTTCCGAATGACGTGCTGTACTGCGCCCCCAACCCGCGCATCGAATCCAGAAAGAATGGGCCATATTCCACGGAAAATGCGGGCGCAAAACCTGTCGTCGTCTCGTCGGACCCCATGTAGCGCGGGCCCGTTGCAAGACCTGCACCCAGCGAATATTTCGGCTTGTCATCCTGCTGACCGGCTTGCTCCTGCGTGACATCTGCCGAGGACGACTGCAATGCTGGATCAACGATCACGCCACTTCCGCCACTTTCCTGCGCGCAGACCACGCCGGAGGCCAATATCAGGCCCGAACCCAACAGGCACGCACCATTCACGCGACGAAACAAAGAAAAACGAACCTCTTTCACAGAACACCTCTCAGGAACACAAGGAAAACGAATGGAGGTGCCGATCAGGAACGGGGCTTGTCAGAACATGCGGGCTCACAGTCCATTTCATATCATGGATGCCGATGCAACAAATGCCCCCCCATTCGCCCGACCATTACACCTCTGGGCAAGAGTCTGATTTATTGATCATGGTAACCATCGAATACCCATGAACCTGCCTTGGGTTTGTGATCTCACGTTCCATCTCTGTGTTTGTCCGGCAAATGTGACGCCGGCCCGTTCAGACCATTCGGCAATCTCCTTCGCCCCCTTTCTGGTGCTGCAGGTGTCCCATCTGGCCGGCCCGCTTCCTGATGCTGGGATTACCCCGCCGAACGGGCCCGCTCCCTCGTGGAGCGATAGAATCACGCAATCCGGATTGCCCCCATCCGATCGGGGCACCTACCGCCCCTGATCCCGCCATGAACGAACTTTCTTCCTGCCTCCCACCCACCAACACCCAGACCGCCCACGACCAGCATGGCCAGTACGCGCAGGCCATCACGGTGGACGACTTCCGGCACAACCTGGCGGCGGTTCACGCCCGCATCGAGGCGGCCTGCCAGCGCGTGGGGCGTGACCCGGCCACGGTTCGGCTCCTGCCGGTCAGCAAGACCAAGGGCGAGGATGCGATCCGGGCAGCCTATGCGGCCGGCTGCCGCTTTCTGGGCGAGAACAAGGTGCAGGAGGCCTATAGCAAGTGGCAGGCCATGCAGGATCTCGCCGATCTGAAGTGGTCGGTCATCGGGCATCTGCAGACCAACAAGGCCAGGGTGGTGGCACGCTTTGCAGCCGAGTTCCAGGCGCTGGACAGCCTGCGGGTGGCCGAAGCCCTGGACAAGCGGCTGCAGGCCGAGGGGTGGTCGCTGGATGTGTTCGTGCAGGTCAATACCTCGGGCGAGCCCAGCAAGTTCGGGCTGTCGCCCGAGGATGTGCCGGCCTTCGTGCAGGCGCTGCCTGGCTTCTCGGCGCTGCGGGTGCGCGGGCTGATGACGCTGGCGCTCTTTTCCAGCGAGGCCGAACGGGTACGGCAGTGCTTCATCCTGCTGCGCTCGCTACGTGACCGGCTGCGCCAGGAGGCACCGGCCGGCCTGTCATTCGACGAGCTGTCGATGGGTATGTCGGGCGACTACGAAATCGCCATCGAGGAAGGTGCGACGGTGGTGCGCGTGGGCCAGGCCATCTTCGGTGCGCGGGCGCTGCCAGACAGCCACTACTGGCCTGGCGTCGCCGGCACCGACGACAAGACACAGGGCTGAGCAGATCGCGGGGCCTGCGCTTTCGGGCCCCGATCTTTCAGCTCGGACCGGATGCAGCCCGCATCCGGAGGATTCGAGCAAGCCGATTCATTCCGGAAGTACATGCCGCCGGCCCGCATTGGCGATGGCATCCCATATCGACAACAAAGGAGAACCAATGATGTCCGCCGCTTCTGCCGCCCCGCCCAGTCCGGACCCGTATGCCAATTACCGCGAGCTGACGCTGCGTGGCATGGTGCTGGGCGCACTGATCACGGTCGTGTTCACTGCCTCCAACGTCTACCTGGGTCTGAAGGTGGGCCTGACCTTCGCCTCGTCCATCCCAGCCGCGGTGATCTCGATGGCGCTGCTGCGCTTTGCGCGCGGCAGCAACATCCTGGAAAACAACATGGTGCAGACCCAGGCATCGGCCGCCGGCACGCTGTCTTCGGTGATCTTCATCCTGCCCGGCCTGCTGATGGCCGGCTACTGGAGCGGCTTCCCGTTCTGGCAGACGGTGCTGTTGTGTACCTCGGGCGGCATCCTGGGCGTGATCTTCACCATCCCGCTGCGCCACGCCATGGTG
>CALIXC010000295.1 GCA_938046755.1 uncultured Lautropia sp.
GGCAGCGGCCAGTCCGCGGGCAGCACGGCCAGCAACGCCTCGGCCGGCAACGCCGGCGACCTGCTCGCCACCGTCTTCGGCAACCAGGGCTCGGCCCGTGCCGCCGAAGGGCTGGGCCAGTCCACCGGCCTGGGCACACAGGGTGCCGGCAATCTGCTGGGTATGCTGCTGCCCATCGTCATGTCCTTCCTCAGCCAGCGCTTCCTGCAGGGTGGCAACGGCACGCAGCAGCTGGACCAGGCCCTGGCCAATGAACGCCAGCAACTGGACAACCAGGGTGCCGGTGGCGCGCTGGGCAGCCTGCTGGACCAGAACGGTGACGGCAAACTGGACATGAATGACCTGGTGAAGCTGGGCAGCAGCCTGCTCGGCGGCAAGCGCTGATTCACCCTCCGAGACCGGTACAGGTCTCGGAGGCCGCCAGGGCGGCCACATCCTGGCGGTTCACCCGGCCGGCCTTGAAGCCGGCCTGAAATTCGACCTGAATTCCGGCCTTGTCAGGCCAGTGACAATTCATCGGGTCAACCCATGGTCAGCTTCCCTACGGCATTGGCCAATTGTTTCTTGGCCCGCCACTGATGGCCATCCATGTCCGCCGACGCTGGTATGCCCAGGACCTGCTGGCCATGGCCAACAGCCCGGTCCACCCCTTCTCGTCCGACACGCTCACCATCATCCACAATGCGGGCCAGCCCAACACGGAAATCATGGTGAAGAACCATGAAAAACTGGCACGTTACCAGTCACACGGCGAAATCAGCGAAGGTCACGGCACCAAGGCCGGCATCGCCTACCGCATGAAGGATGGCAGCATGGTCTACGTTCCCGAAAACTGAACTATGGGGTCATTTAATTCCTTACTGCCAGGGATGCTATAATCGCGAGCCGTCCGGCGAAACAACAGCAACAGGCAACACGGTTTCGCCAATTTCCATTCCCATAGCCTTGGGCATTCGGCGGAAGGCTGACGCAGCCGCTCATCATGCGTCGGCCCTATTGGGAAGATCCGAACAGGTTCCTGCGGCCGATGCATCCTGCAGATGAGATGGATGCATCGGCCGTGGAGCGTCTTCGGAACTCCCCCTGCTTTCCCGCAGCATTCGGCGACCTCGCTTTCTCATGTCGCCTGCCGCGCCTCCACGCGCAGCACCCTCGCGCCCACCCATGCCGGCGTACCTGCCTGCCCTGGCCATGCCTTTCAGGAGGAGGATGAATTTGTCTTTGCCTGCATTCATCGAGAAACGTTCGTCGTTCAATCCCTTCGTCATTTCGGTGACACTGCTGTTCGTCGTGGCGCTGGTCGCCATGATCCTCATCGCTCCCGAAAGGACCCAGATCCTGCTGGACGCCACCAAAGCCAACATCTTCGCCCACTTCAGCTGGTTCTATGTCCTGGCATTCTCGGTCTTCATCTGCTTTCTGGTGATCCTCTCCGTCAGCAGCCTGGGCAGCATCAAGCTGGGCAATGACGAGGAAGAACCCGAATTCGGCGTGCTGTCCTGGCTGGCCATGCTGTTTGCCGCGGGCATGGGCGTGGGTCTGATGTTCTTTGGCGTGGCCGAGCCCCTGTCCCACTATCTGTCCGACATCACCGCCGGCGCACCCGAACAGCGCGAGCAACAGGCGCTGTTGCATTCGATGTTCCACTGGGGCATCCACGCCTGGGGCGTGTACGGCATGATCGCCCTGGCGCTGGCCTATTTCGGCTTCCGCTACAAGCTGCCGCTGGCGCTGCGCTCCTGCTTCTATCCACTCTTCAAGGAGCGCATCAACGGCCGCCTGGGCGATGCCATCGACATCATGGCCCTGCTGGCCACGCTGTTCGGCATCATCACCACGCTGGGCTTTGGCGCCACCCAGATGGGTGCCGGTCTGGAACAGCTGGGCTGGATCAGCGAAAACACCTTCACCCTGCGCATTGTCGTCATCGCCGTGGTCATGGCACTGGCCGTCACCTCGGCCATCTCGGGCGTCGGCAAGGGCGTGAAGCTGCTCAGCGAGATCAATCTGTGCCTGGCCATCGCGCTGCTGGTGTTCGTGCTGGCCACCGGCCCCACGCTGCACCTGCTGGCCGCCTTCAGCGACAACATCGGCACCTATGCCAGCAACATCCTGCAGCTCAGCTTCAAGACCTACACCTACGAGCATGAGCACACCGAGTGGTTCACCGGCTGGACCATCCTGTACTGGGCCTGGTGGTGCTCGTGGGCGCCGTTCGTGGGCCTGTTCATCGCCCGCATCTCGCGCGGCCGCACCATCCGTGAATTCATCTTCGGCGTGCTGGTCATCCCGTCGCTGTTCGGCGTGCTGTGGTTCACCGTGTTCGGCAACACCGCCATCTGGATGGACGCCCACGGCGCCGCCGGCGTGCTGGGCAGCATGACGGGCACACCCGAGAAACTGCTCTTCAAGTTCCTGGAATTCCTGCCGCTGCCTGCGCTCACGGGCATCGTCAGCCTGGCGGTGATCGCGCTCTTCTTCGTCACCTCGGCCGACTCGGGCATCTATGTGCTGAACAACATTGCCTCGCGCGACAAGAGCCTGGCCTCGCCACGCTGGCAGGCCATCATGTGGGGCGTGCTGATGTCGATCGTGGCCGTGGTGCTGATGCGCGAAGGCGGCCTGGGCAACCTGCAGACCATGACGCTGATCGTGGCCCTGCCCTTTGCCATGCTGATGCTGCTGATGTGCTTCAGCCTGTGGAAAGGCCTGAACGCCGACCGCCAGTACTTCTCCACCAAGGTGCATCCGTCCAGCGTCTTCTGGTCCGGCAAGAACTGGCACGCACGTCTGGAACAGATGATGAACCAGACCCAGGAAGACGACATCCTGCGCTTCCTGAAGCACACGGCCCTGCCCGCCATGCGCGAGCTGCGCCAGGAGCTCACCAGCAAGTACGGCCTGACCGTGCAGGTCAACAGCCTGTTCGACCAGCCCGAGCCAGCCGTGGAACTGGTCATCCAGAAGGAGTCCCTGCGTGACTTCATGTACGGCATCAAGTCGGTCAAACGCGAAGTGTCCGAGCAGCTGATCAACGACGAGCACCTGCCGCACATCCAGCACAGCGTCACCTACGAGCCGTACACTTACTTCTTCGACGGGCGTACGGGCTATGATGTGCAGTACATGGACCACAACGAGCTGATTGCCGACATGCTGAAGCAGTATGAGCGCTACCTCAGCCTACTAGGCGGCGTCGGACAGGAGCTGATGTCGCACGAGCAGACGGACCTGGCCGAATGAGGTCTGTCTGACAAGTCGGCCGAGGACCCCTTCCCCGGCCTGCTGCACATCCAGGGGCGCCTTTGTGGCGCCCCTGTCGTTTCCGGGAAATCAGCTACGGGTTCTGATGTCCTGTGCCGGGCTGCAGCACGATGTACTGCGCCCGGATGCGCATCAGGCCTCCTTGCGATGCCACAGCCGTGCCACCCACTGACCGAAATCGTCGATGTAGGTGAAGACAGCCGGCACCACCAGCAGGCTCAGCGCCGTGGAGGTGATGAGCCCACCCAACACGGCCATGCCCATGGGGGCGCTGAAAGTATTGTCGGTGGAAGGCGTGCCGATGATGGCCGGCAGCATGCCGGCCCCCATGGCCACGGTGGTCATGATGATGGGCCTCGCCCGCTTGTGACAGGCATCCATCAGCGCATGCCAGCGGTCCATGCCATGGTCGCGCCGCGCCATGATGGCGTATTCCACCAGCAGGATCGAGTTCTTGGTGACGATGCCCATCAGCATGATCAGCCCGATCAGCGCCGGCATGGACATGTCGTAGCGCCCCAGCAGCAGAGCCACGAAGGAACCGCCCACCGCCAACGGCAGGGCCGACAGGATGGTGACAGGGTGCAGAAAGCTCTTGAAGAGCAGCACCAGTACCATCCAGATGCACAGTACACCGGCCAGCATGGCCATGCCAAAGTCGCCGAACATGTCGCCCATCAGCTCGGCATCGCCTGACTGCTCGATCTTCACCCCATTCGGCAGCTGCTTGATGGAAGGCAAGTTCATCACCTGCTGTTCGACGCTGCTCAGGTCCCGGTCGCCAAGCTCGATGGTGAAGGTGATGTTCCGGTCACGGTCGCGCCGGGAAATGGTGGCGGGGCCATCGCCCAGCTCCAGCGTCGCCACCTGGCCCAGCATGACCGGATCATTGGCCCCCGCGACCACGATACGTCGCAGGGCGTCCAGGCTCTCGCGAGCCGGCTTGGCCAATCGCACCACGATGGGAACCTGCCGCTGTTCCAGGTTCAGCTTGGGCAGCGACTGGTCATAGTCGCCCTGTGTGGCCAGCCGCAACGCATCGCTGATGGCCTGCGGTGTGACGCCCAGTGATGCTGCCTGCGCGGCATCGGGCCGTACGATCACCTCGGTACGCACCAGATTGGCTGACGAAGTGATATTGCCCACGCCCTTCAGCCGTCTCAGGTCGCGCTCGATATCACGTGCCGCCGCGGTCAGACGTACACCGTCGCTTCCCGAAACGACGAACTCATAGTTCGTCCCTGAACTTCCACCGAACCCTACGCTTACCCTCATGCCAGGAAGATCCTGCAGGGCCTTACGCATCGACTGTTCGATCTCCGTTCTCTTGGGTCGTTCCGCCCGTGGCGCCAGCGTGAGGGTCAGTGCCGCATAATTGGTGGATGTGACACTGCCCGAGAACTGGTCGCCCGAACCCGCGCCGATGGCGGTATAGACCTGCTCGATGTGCGGCACCCTCTCCAAGAGCCTACGTGCCATCTCAGCCGCCCGCTCGGTCTGCTGTACTGTGGCGCCCGGCTCCAGCGTCAACGTCACCTGGGTCTGCTCGTAATCATTCGGTGGAATGAAAGCCGATGGCAGCTGCGTGGCAAGTGCGAGCGACCCCACGAAGAACAGCACCGCATAGACAGCGGTCTGCCGCCGGTGCGCCAGCACCCAGCGCACCAAACGCAGATAGATGCGCAGCCAGCGTGGATCCTGCCCGTCTTCCCGCCCCTTGCGCGGCGCCAACATGTAGGCGGCCATCATGGGCGTGAGCATCCGCGCCACCACCAGCGAGGCAAACACCGCCATCGCCGCTGTCCAGCCAAACTGCTTGAAGAAGCGCCCGACAAGGCCCGTCATGAAGGCTGTGGGCAGGAATACGGCAATCAGCGTGAAGGTGGTGGCGATCACTGCCAGGCCGATCTCGTCGGCGGCCTCCATGGCGGCCTGGTAGGGCGTCTTGCCCATCTCCAGGTGTCGCTCGATGTTCTCGATCTCCACGATCGCGTCATCAACCAGCACCCCGATCACCAGCGTGAGCGCCAGCAGGGAAACCGTGTTGAGCGTGAAATCAAACAGATACATGCCCATGAAGGCCGGCAGCACCGACATGGGTAGCGCCACCGCCGACAGGAAAGTGGCACGCCAGTTGCGCAGGAAGAACCACACCACGATCACGGCCAGCGCAGCCCCCTCGTAGAGGGTGTGCATGGTGCGGTCGAACTCCTCCTGCGCCGGCGTGGCCAAGTCCATCGTCTCGGTCAGCTTCAGGTCCGGCCGGTCCTGTTGCAGCTTCTGCATCCGCTCGCGCACGCGCTGTCCCACGTCCACTTCACTTTCGCCACGACTGCGGCTCACCTCGAAACCCACGATCTGCTTCCCGTCCAGCCAGGCCGAGGTGGTCGGCTCCTCGATGGTGTCGGAGACGGTGCCGAGATCCCCCAGCAGGAGCCGTCGGCCATCACCGCTGGTGATCTGCACCTTCTTCAACTGCTCGGCCGATTTCACGCGCGCCAGCACCCGCGCAGGCTGCCTGCCTTGGGCGATGTCGGCATGACCACCGGCGCTCTCGATCTGGTTGTTGTGCAGCTGCTCGGAAATTCCCCCCACCGTCAGCCCCAGCGCCCGCAGCCGGGTCGGATCCAGATCGACATGCACCTGGCGCGTGACACCGCCCACGCGCGTCACCTTGCCCACCCCCTTCAGGCCCAGCAGCATGCGGTTGAGTTCGTTGTCCACGAACCAGGACAGTTCCTGCATGTCCATCCGGTCGGACCGGATGGCGTAGGCCAGCACCGGCTGGCTGGCCACGTCCACCTTGTCCACCACGGGCTCGGGCAGCGCACTGGGCAGGTCGGCACGCACACCCTGCACCTTGGAACGCACTTGATCGAGCGCTTCCTGAATGGGCTTGTCCACCTCGAACTGCACCATCAGGGACACGGTTCCGTCGCCCAGGGTGGTGGAAATATGCCGCACGCCCTGCAGGTCGACCAGCGCGTTCTCGATCTTGCGTGCCACATCGTTTTCCAGCTGGCCTGGCGTGGCTCCGTCCAGTGATGCCGACACGGTCACCACCGGGTAATCCATGTCCGGCATATTCTGGATCCGCATCTTGCTGAAGCACAGCAGGCCGGCCACCGTCAGCATCAGAAACAGCAGAATCACCGCAATCGGGTTGCGGATCGACCAGGACGAGAAATTCATGCTGCCTCCCGGGTCGGCCGTACATTGATGCCTGTGGACGCGTGGCCCCCGAATGCAGGGGTGCCCGAGGCCTTGGCAGCCGGAGTCTTTCCGGCGTCATCTGGCGCCGCTCCCTTGACGGCAGCGTCTTCCTTCACCGCAGGGCCACCCGACCCAGCGTCACTGCCACCGGACATGCCGTTTGCCCGAGAATCCTCGGGGGCCTCCTTCTCGACAGCTGGTGCCTTCACCACCCGCACCAGATCAGCGTCGGACAGGAAGGCTGCACCTTCCACCACCACGCGGTCACTCTCGGCCAGCTGCTGGCCCCTGGCCGGAATCACCTCCAGCCGATCAGCGGTCTGGCGTCCGGTAGTCACACGCACCCGCTCGACGTGGTTGTCGGGCTTGAGGCGATAGACATACAGAAAGCCGTCGCTGGAGACCAGCGCATCGACCGGCACCGTCAGGCCCGGGCTCTCACCCAGCTCGAAGGTGCCGTTAGCAAACATGCCAGCCCACAGTCCGGGGCCTGCTGGCACATCCACGTAGACCAGCGCGGTACGGGTCTTGGTGTTCGCCGAGGGCGCCACCGCACGCACCCGGGCCAGCACCTCGCGACCATTGGCGGCATGCACCACGGCCCGATCGCCGGCCTTCACCTTCATCAGGTCGGAAGCGCCCAGCTCGGCCCGCCATTCCAGCTTGCCCTGCCGAATGAGCTTGAACAGCTCGGTCCCGGCCGAGGGCACTGAACCTTCCGTGGCCGTGCGCGACGAGATGACACCATCATCGGGCGCACGCAGTTCGACATTCCGCCAGTTCTGCCGGCGCGATGCCAGCGCGGCCCGAGCGGAACGCACCTTGGCCTGGGCCGAACGGTCGGCTGCGAAGTACTGGTCGGCCTGCTGCTTGCTCATGGAATCCGTGCGCAGCAGACGACGGGCACGCCGTGCGTTCGCGCGTGCCTCCACGGCATTGGCCTGGGCCTCCACCAGCGACGCCTTGGACTGGGCCACATCCTCGGCCACGGTCTTGCCGTTGAAGCGTGCCAACAGCTGGCCCTTCTTCACGGCATCGCCCACATCGACCAGCACTTCGGCCAGCGTCAGCGAATTGGATTCGGAGGCAACGCTGGCCTCCTGCCAGGCCGCCACGTCACCGTCAGCCACCACCTGAACGGGCAAAAGCTCAAGCTTCGGCGGCGCGACCGTCACCACCATGGCGGGCCGTGCCTGGTCGGCATCGCTCGCCTGAGCGGACGCCTGCCGGGGTGACGGCGCGCGCTCTCCGGATGGGGCCTGTCCGTCCTGAACAGCAGCCACCTTCCCGCTCTGCGAGACGCCTCCCTGTGCTGTCATGTCCTGCTCCCTGGCTGCGCCACTCCCTTTGGGAGCGCCAGCGCTCATTCCATCGGAAGGCGCCCCGAAAGACATGAGCAGATCCGGCCGCATCAGCACCAGGCCCCCTGCCAACAACAGCACCAGCAGGCAGCCCCCCAGAAAGATACGCAAAGAAGTCGACATAGACAGCAACAAGAAGAAGTGGTGAATGGCGATACAGGCAGCGCCTGCCAATGCCAGGCCCGGGCCCTTGCGGCCGCCCGCCCATCCGGGCAGCCGCAGCAACCCCCTGGCAGCATGAAGCGCCGCCGTTTCCGGCATGATCGGGCGCGGACTTCAAGTCTACCTGCAAACCCCTGCCGTTCGCCCGGGGCGGGCTATCACAATTTCGGGGGTGACCGTACAATAATCGCCTACGCTGGCACCTTGCCCTCTATCGTTTTTCCACCTCGTACAGGCTTCCCCATGCCCGACTCGTCCACGGCCGGCGTGCAACACCAGGCCCACGCCAAGCGCTCGTCCAGGCAACAGCAGCCGTTGCAGCTGCCCAACGGCGAGACCCGCGTGCTGCTGCATTCATGCTGCGCCCCCTGCTCGGGCGAACCCATGCAGAAGCTGGTGGATGCCGGCATCGACTTCACCATCTTCTTCTACAACCCCAACATCCACCCGGTGCGGGAATACGAGATCCGCAAGGAAGAGAACATCCGCTTCGCGCAGAAGCACGGCATCATCTTCATTGATGCCGACTATGATTCGGACAACTGGTTCACGCGGGTCAAGGGACTGGAGCACGAACCCGAACGCGGTGAGCGCTGCACGGTCTGTTTCGACATGCGCTTCGAGCGTACCGCCCTCTATGCGCACGAGCATGGCTTTCGGGTGTTCACCAGCTCGCTGGGCATCTCGCGCTGGAAGGACATGAACCAGATCAACGGCTGCGGCCACCGTGCCGCAGCCCGCTATCCCGACATGGTCTACTGGGACTACAACTGGCGCAAGGGCGGCGGTTCGGCCCGGATGATCGAGATCTCCAAGGCCGAGCACTTCTATCAGCAGGAATACTGCGGCTGCGTGTATTCGCTGCGTGACACCAACCGCTACCGTGTCGAGCAGGGCCGCGAGCGCATCCAGATCGGCGAGCTGTACTACGGCCTGCCGCCGGGTGAGAAGCCCGACCTGGAGGCTGAACGCGCCGCCATGGCCGACAAGCCCTCAGTCGTGCGCTCCGAACACGAACCGCCCACCCACAACTGACACCCCGACCATGCCCGACACCCTCGAAGCCCTGGAATTCGTCACCGGCCCCGAACCGACGGCCTCGATCATCGTGCTGCACGGCCTGGGGGCCGATGGCAACGACTTCGTGCCGGTGGCCCAGATGCTGGACCTGGGCGTGCCCGTCCGGTTCATCTTCCCGCATGCGCCGCAGATGCCCGTCACCATCAACAACGGCTATGTGATGCGTGCCTGGTACGACATCCTGGGTACCGATCTGGCGCGGCGCGAGGACGAGGCAGGGTTGCGCCGCTCGCAGGCTGCCATCGAGGCCCTCATTGCACGTGAAGTGGAACGCGGCATCCCGGCCGAGCGCATCGTGCTGATGGGCTTTTCCCAGGGCTGCGCCATGACGCTGCTGACCGGTCTACGCCAGAAACAGCGGCTGGCGGCGCTGGTGGGCCTGTCGGGCTACCTGCCGCTGGCCGACAGCACCGCCTCCGAGCGCAGCGCCGACAACCAGCACACCCCCATCTTCATGGCCCACGGCCAGGACGATCCGGTCGTGCCCATTGAGCGGGCCCTGGCTTCGCGCGATCTGCTGCGGTTGCTGGGCTACACGGTGGACTGGCACAAGTACCCGATGCCTCATTCGGTCTGCCCCGAGGAGATCGGCGACATTGCGGCCTTCCTGCGTCGTGTGCTGACTTTGTAAAAAAGACCACCTGGTTCCTTGGTTTTCCCCACCCCACCCTGACATGGGGTGATGAAGCTGGCACACTTGCCTGTCGGCTTGGCCGAGTGCCGCCCGGACCGAAGGCAGATGCCCTCACCGGTCGGAACCCCCAGGAAGGCGCCCGGTGACTGACACAGGCGCACCTCCGACTTTCACAGACTCTTTGAGGAAACCAAGATGGCTGACGATATCACCGAAAAACTGGCTGCCCGCCTGGAAGAACTGGAGCGCGGCCTGAAAAAGAGCCGCCGGCAGTTCGGCCGTACCGCCGAGCGTTCGCGCGACCACCTGGAGCGTGAGTGGGATGCCCTGAAAGCCGACATCTCCGATCTGCTGGACAGCGACTCGCTGGCCGACCGCCCCGAAGTGCGCGCTGCGCTGAACCATGTGCGTGACTCCATCCAGCGCATGTCCGACGTGGCCTACGACACGGCCCAGGAAGTGCAGCGCCGCGCCCGCGAAGGCGCTGCCCGTGTGGACGAGTACGCCCACACCTCGCCGTGGCAGACGGCCGGCATGGCTGCCGCTGCGGGCCTGGTAATCGGCTTCCTGCTGTCGCGTCGCTGATCATCGCGCTTCCGTGGCCGGGAAGCGCCTGAAGGCGCTTCCCGTGCCGCTGCCCGCTGGCCAGTCTCTCCCTGCAGACCGGCCAGCGGGCTCCCATTCCCAGCGCAGGCCCCGCCGGCGCTTCATGGCCTTGTGCCTCCTGACACATGTTCGGCAAACTCTTCGAACCCCGCATCCGACGGATGAAGCGGACCGCCGCCGATCTGGTAGCAAGCCTGGACGACCGCAGCCGCCTGCTGGCGCTGGAACTCGGCACCGAATCCCGCTGGCTGGCCAAGCTGGTGGGTACGAGTCTGGCTGCTGGCGTCATCGCCATCATCTGCCTGGTGTGGCTGATGGCCACCCTGGTGGCCCTGGCCTGGGAGACTCCTTGGCGCCTGCATGCGCTGGGCATCGCCGCCGGCTTCTGGGTCATCCTCAGCCTGGTCCTGGTGCTGCGCATCCGCAGCCTTCTCAAAGGCCACCCCGAACCCTTCCCCCTCAGCCGTCAGGTGCTGGCCGATGATCTGCGCAGCCTGAAGGAAGACCTGGAACGTGAGCGTAATTCAGTATCATGAATGACGAACAACTGAACATGAACCGTTCCAGCCGCGCCGACGAAACCGCCGAGGAGATCTTCGCGCGCATCCAGCGCCGCCGTGCGCTGACCATGAACGGCAACAACACCGAACGCGGTGCGCTGCGACAGGAGGGGGCGTCCAGCGAAGCCCGCCCGGCCGCCGTGGCTGGCGAATCGCTGGCCGACATCCTGCGCCGGGCCGCTGCCAAGGAAGCCTCTGCACCCCATGGTGCAGGATCGACGCATGCCCCGGGTCATGACAAAACCGGCACAGCTGAGCGCAGTACCAGCCACCACAGCCCCGAAGGCAGCACCAGCGCCCGAGCCACCGAAGACACCGGAAGCAGCAATAATTCTGCATTCAGGAATTTCAGGGGCAACACAGCATCTGGGCCGCGCACTCGCCCGCCGGTCGACTATCCGTTGCTGGTGGATGAAGACGGCACGCCCATTGACGAGGATGCGCCCGACTTCCGGGACGACGGCCGGCCTCGTGACAGTTTCCCGCGCAGCAAGACGATGCAGGCGCTGCTGCGTTACCCCACGCTGACGACGGCCGTGGGACTGGCCGTGGCCGTGCCCATGGCCACCCTGGTGCTGCGCACGCCGGCCGCCCGGCAGACACTGCTGCGCATCGGCAAGTTTGCGGCCGAGCAGGAAGTGTGGAAGTACGTGCGCAAGCTCAGCAAGTAGAGCAAGCAATCAGTCCAGATCCGGCAGCGCCTCGGTGCGGCTGCGGCGCGCATCCAGCGCCTGCACCTCGCGGCGCAGCCACCACAGCATCAAGAGGCCCGGCAGCGCCGCGGCCACCGTCATCAGGAAGAAGCTGGGCCAGCCCTGCTGCTCGACCACCACGCCGGCCACCGGCCCCACGTAGACACGGCCGATGGCTGCCAGCGCCGACAGCAGCGCATACTGCGCAGCCGAAAAGCGGCGGTCGGTCAGGGTCATGAGGAAGGCCACGAAGGCGGCCGTGCCCAGCCCCCCGCAGAGGTTCTCGATGCCGATGGCGCCGGCCATCAGCAGGTAGCTCTTGGGCAGCACCGACAGCAGCCAGTAGCCCACATTGGAGAACGCCTGCAGGATGCCAAAGAGCATCAGCGACTGGTAGAGCGAGCGTGACGACAGCCAGGCCCCACCCAGCAGCGCGCCGATGATGGTAGCCAGAAGACCTAGCCCCTTGTTGATGGCACCGATCTCGGCCTGACTGAAGCCCACGCCGCGCAGCAGGAAGCTGGTGGACAGGCTGGCGGCAAAGGCATCACCCAGCTTGTACAGCACGATGAGCAGCAGGAAGGCCAGCGCATGCGGCCGGGCAAAGAAGGCATCCCACGGTGCCACGAAGGAGGGAAAGCCCACGCGGCGTGCCACTAGCACGGCCCCCACGCCGGTCAGCAGCATCACCAGGGTCTCGGCCAGCAACTGGCCCAGCGGCCCGGCCTGCAGCCAGTCCAGCAACGGCCGGCTGGCCTGCGTGCACAGCCACCACAGCAGCGCACCCCCCAACACCATGGCCACGAAACCCTTCAGCTCGGCCCCCGCGTCACCCCCGGTCTGCTGCGGCCGGGCAATGCGCGGGCTCCAGACCGTAGCCCCCATCAGCAACAGCAGCATGACGCCCATGATGCGATAGGTGCCCGGCCAGCCCAGCCAGGTATCGGCCAGGATGAAGCTGCCACCCCCCGAGACCAGCATGGCCAGCCGGTAGCCTAGGACCGAGACGGCCGCGCCAGCGCCACGCTCCTCGGGCGAGAGCAGGTCGGCCCGGTAGGCGTCGAAGACCACGTCCTGCGAGGCCGACAGCCACGCCACCACCACCGACAGCACGGCGATCAGGTGGATATGGTGGGCCGGATCGAGCTGTGCCAGCGCCAGGCAGCCCAGCGCCATGGCTAGCTGAAAGACCAGGATCCAGCCTCGCCGCCGCCCCAGCAGCCGGGGTTCGAAGCGATCGAGCAGCGGTGCCCAGACAAACTTGAAGGTATAGGGCAGCCCCACCAGCGCGAAGTAGCCGATGGTGTGCAGGTCGATACCATTGACCGTGAGCCACGCCTGCAGCGCCCCTGCCGTGAGCGCCAGCGGCAGCCCACTGGAAAAGCCCAGCAGCAGCATCGCGGCAATGCGCCGCGACGCGAAGACTTGCCCATAGGTCTGCCACAACCCGGGCGCGGACTTGGGGGAATCGCTCATCCACCGAGTGTAGCAGCGCGTGGGCCAGCGCTTCATGGCCGCCATTCAGCCCCCGTGCATGCCGCTGACGGCCGGGCAGCGACACGGCATGAATGAAGGCGGGATGCGTGAAATACGCGACACCGCTGTCCGGACACCCCGGCCACCCCGACCTGCGCACGCGCTGTCACTCAGGATGCCGGGGCCGGACAGGACATACGACCACCCCCATGAAACCCCCTCTACCTTGTGCCCCACGGAACCGTGAAGGGTGTAATCTTCAGTGTTCTGCCGCCCCCTCAACCCTATACAGATTTCATGACCAAGAAGCTCTCTGCTGCCGAATCCGCCCTGCGCGATGCCGCGCGGGAATACCATGCCCAGCCGTCGCCGGGCAAGATCACCGTCCGTCCCACCAAGCCGCTGTCCAACCAGCGTGACCTGTCGCTGGCCTATTCGCCGGGCGTGGCCTATCCGTGCCTGGACATCCAGGCCGATCCCTCCAAGGCCGCCGAATACACCTCGCGCGGTAACCTGGTGGGCGTGATCACCAACGGCACCGCCGTGCTGGGCCTGGGCGACATCGGCCCGCTGGCCGGCAAGCCGGTGATGGAAGGCAAGGGCTGCCTGTTCAAGAAGTTTGCCGGCATCGACGTGTTCGACATCGAGCTGGCCGAGCGTGACCCCGACAAGCTGGTCGAGATCATCAGCGCACTGGAACCCACCCTGGGCGGCATCAACCTGGAAGACATCAAGGCCCCCGAGTGCTTCTACATCGAACGCCAGCTGCGCGAGAAGATGAAGATCCCCGTCTTCCACGACGACCAGCACGGCACCGCCATTATTTCGGGCTCGGCGCTGGTCAACGGCCTGGAACTGGTGGGCAAGCCCATCGGCGAGGTGAAGGTGGCCGTCTCGGGCGCAGGCGCTGCGGCCCTGGCCTGCCTGGACATCTTCGTGGCCCTGGGCGTGAACCCCAAGAACATCTACGTGGCCGACTCCAAAGGCGTCATCTACAAGGGACGTCCGGGCGGCTTCGATGAGTCCAAGGCACGCTACGCGCAGGACACCGACGCCCGCACGCTGGCCGACATCGTGAAGGACGCCGACGTCTTCCTGGGCTGCTCGGCCCCCGGCGTGCTGACCAGCGAGATGATCAAAACCATGGCCCGCCAGCCGGTGATCCTGGCCCTGGCCAACCCCGAGCCCGAGATCCGCCCCGAAGATGCCCGTGCCGCCCGCGCCGACTGCATCATCGCCACCGGCCGTTCGGACTACCCGAACCAGGTCAACAACGTGCTGTGCTTCCCGTACATCTTCCGGGGCGCCCTGGACTGCGGCGCATCGCGCATCACCGAAGAGATGAAGCTGGCCTGCGTGCGCGAGATCGCCGCCCTGGCCAAGGCCGAGGCCAGCGACGAGGTGGCCAGTGCCTACACCGGCAAGGACCTGAACTTCGGCCCTGACTACATCATCCCCACCCCCTTCGATCCGCGCCTGATCCTGCGCATCGCCCCGGCCGTGGCCGAGGCCGCTGCAGCCTCCGGCGTAGCCACCCGTCCCATCGAGGACATGGATGGCTACCGGCAGTCGCTCTACCGCTTCATCTACTCCACCGGCCTGCTGATGCGCCCGGTCGTGGCTGCCGCCAAGGCTGCCGTGCCGGAATTCAAGCGCGTGGCCTATGCCGAAGGTGAAGACGAGCGTGTGCTGCGCTGCGCCCAGACCGCCATCGACGAAGGCCTGGCTCGCCCCCTCCTGATCGGTCGGCCCTCGGTGATCGAGGCCCGCATCAAGAAGGCTGGCCTGCGGATGAAGGTCGGCAAGGACATTGAGATCATCAACCCCGACGACGACCCGCGCTTCCGCACCTACTGGGAAGAATACTGGCGCCTGATGGGACGGGAAGGCGTCTCGCAGGAAGCCGCCAAGGCTGCCGTGCGCCGCTCCACCACGCTGATTGCCGCCCTGATGGTGCGCATGGGCGATGCCGACACCATGCTGTGCGGCACGCTCGGCCGCTTCGACGTGCACCTGGGCAACGTCCGCGACGTAATCGGCGCGCGCCCCGGCACCCCGCTGGCCACCGTCAACGCCATTGCCATGGGCAACCGCACCCTGTTCATCACCGACACCTACGTCAACGATGACCCCGATGCCGAGACCCTGGCCAAGATCGCCGTCATGGCGGCCGAGGAAGTGAACAACTTCGGCATCCCGCCCAAGGTGGCCTTCGTGTCGCACTCGCAGTTTGGCAGCTCGCGCCGCCCGTCGGCCATCAAGATGCGCCAGGCGCGCGACATCTTCCGCAGCGTGGCCCCGCACGTCAACTGCGACGGCGAAATGCACGGCGACGCCGCCCTGCTGCCGGAACTGCGTGACCGCCTGGTGCCCGACAGCACGCTGGATGGCGACGCCAACCTGCTGGTGTGCCCGAACCTGGATTCGGCCAACATCCTGTTCAACGTGCTCAAGACCACCGATGGACACGGCATCACCATCGGCCCGATCCTGCTGGGCAGCGCCTTCCCCGCGCACGTCATGACGCCTTCGGCCACCGTGCGCCGGTTGGTGAACATGACAGCCCTGGCCGTGGCCGAAGTGGCTGCCGGCAAGAAGCACAAGGCTGGCGGCATGGCCTGATGGCCGCACGGTCTTGCCTGACGGGCTGATACCCCCGAGGCAGGACAAGCCCATTGCACCCCGGCAACACCGCCTGCCGATGATCGCCCGATGGGTTTGCGCCTGTCGGGCGATTTTGTTTTCTTGCCCTTGGGGATATGGCACCCTCGTAGAAAACCCGTACAGTCGGCCTCACAGCCGTGCCTTATCATCGGGCAACCAAGGAGAAACCGGATTCACCACACAGGAACACCTATTGCAGGGCATGCCATGAATCGCCATCCTTGCGCACACGCATTCCCAGCCAATGCCCATCCGGCACCTCCGCTAGCAGCAACCAGGTAATGAGCGAAAAACACGACGATCAGGACAGGACGGACGCTCGGAACTTCCTGCAGAGCTGCGTCACATTCGACCTGGAAGTCGGCAAGAAGGACAACCGCATCCATCTTCTCGGAGCGGTGCGTCTACAGAATGGTGAAGAACGCATTCACGCCCATGACAATAAGGGCGCTTTCTCTCCAGAAGCCGCGCAAGCCTTCGAGCACTTTGTCGAAGGCGCCGAGTTCCTGCTGGGACACAACATCATCCATTTCGATCTGCCTCATTTGCGCGCTGCAGCACCAGATCTTGTGTTGCTGCAGCGTCCTGCCATCGACACTCTGTGGCTCAATCCGCTGGCCTATCCCCGCAACCCCTATCATCGGCTGGTCAAGCACGACCAGGAAGGCCATCTGATCAGCGGACAACGCAACAATCCGGTTGCCGACAGCCGAACCGCCATGGACGTGTTCGTCGATCAGTTCAGCATGCTGCGCCAGGCTGCCCCTGACTTGCTGGCCGCTTGGCATTGGCTGAGCACCCGGACCGAGCATGGTTTCCTGCGGGTCCAGGGGTTCGATGCCCTGTTCACAGTCATCCGCCGGCAGCCCCAGCCCAGCGATACCGACGCCCGCGCTGCCATCCTGGCCTGCATCCAGGGCAAGGGCTGCCCCCGGCATGCCGATGAGCTGCTGACCGACCTCATCGCCCCCACCAGGATAGGCGCAGGACACGCCGTACCCGAACGCCCTCTAGGCCTGCTGGCCAACATCCGGCACAAGATCTTTCCATCACTTCTCTCCCACACGAACACACCAAACAGAGCCACGCAGGCAACCGTCCACGAAGCTCATGGACACCACCACGACCACTGGGGAGTGGCCTATGCACTGGCCTGGCTATCGGTGGCTGGCACCAACTCGGTCATCCCTCCGTGGGTACTGAAACAGTTTCCCCTGGCGCGGCAGATTGTCCGGCAACTGCGTGAAACCTCATGTAAACAACCGGACTGCCCTTGGTGCTCGGTACGTCATGATGCAACCAAGGAAGTGCAGCGCCTGTTCCCTGCCATTTCCGGCTTCCGACCGGAACCCAGGGACAAAACGAGTGGCAAGCCCCTGCAGCAGGCGATCGTGGAAGCCGCCATGCACGAGGAACACGTCCTGGGCATCCTGCCCACCGGCACGGGCAAATCCCTGTGCTACCAGGTACCCTGCCTATCACGCTTCCAGAAAACAGGAGCACTGACCGTGGTCATCTCACCGCTGGTCGCCTTGATGGAAGACCAGGTCAAGGGGCTGGAAGACAAGGGGCACCATTGCGTGGCGGCCATCAACGGCCTGCTGTCCATGCCCCAACGCAGCGAGGCCCTGGAACGCATCCGGCTGGGCGACATCGGCATTCTTCTGATCGCTCCTGAGCAGCTGCGCAACCGGACAGTGCGCAATGTACTGAAACAGCGCGAAATCGGTGCCTGGGTCTTCGACGAAGCACACTGCGTCTCAAAATGGGGACATGACTTCAGGCCTGACTATCGCTATGCCAGCCGCTACATCCGTGAACGTGCCGGAACCGAGCCCATTCCACCCATTCTCTGTCTGACGGCAACGGCCAAGCCCGATGTGGTCAACGACATGACGAGCCACTTCCGGGATCGGAGCGGCGTGACATTGACTGTGTTCAACGGCGGAGCCGAGCGCAGCAACCTGAGCTACGAGGTCATCCCCACCACGCTGGAGCGCAAATTCGACCAGATCCATGAATTGATTCTGGATCGTCTGCCCACCGAGGGCACAAGTGGTGTGATCATCTACTGCGCATCACGCAAGAAGACGGAAGAGATCGCCGGCTTCCTGAAGGATCGCGGCCTGGAAGCCGGATATTTCCACGCCGGACTGAAACCGGATGCCAAGAAGGAAACTCAGGATCGCTTCATCGCCGGAAGTCTGCGTGTCATGGCGGCCACCAACGCCTTCGGCATGGGCATCGACAAGCCGGACGTGCGGCTGGTAATCCACGCGGACATTCCCGGTTCACTGGAAAACTATCTGCAGGAAGCCGGACGTGCCGGGCGTGACAGGCAACCCGCCGAATGCGTGTTGCTCTATATCCCGGATGATGTCGAACGCCAGTTGGGCATGTCGGCACGCTCCCGCCTGTCGCAGCGCGACATCCAGATCGTGCTACGCGCCGTACGCAATCTGGCAAAGCGATCAAGTCACACCCGACACGCCACACTCCCCGATGAAGGCAGCGAAGTCATTGCCACGTCCGGCGAGATTCTTCTGGAAGACGAACAGGGTGAATTCACCCGCGACGATGCCACCGATGACACCAAGGTCCGCACCGCCCTGGCCTGGCTGGAAGAAGCCCATCTACTGACGCGCAACGAGAACCTGGTCACGGTGTTTCCGTCGTCGCTGAAGGCGAACAGTCTGGAAGAGTGCAAGCAGAAGCTGGAATCAGCCAATGTATTCTACGAATATGCCCAGCAGCTTCTGGCCATTCTGGGAGCACTCTTCAATGCCGACGCCGACACCGGCATCTCGACCGACGCCCTGATGGCCGCCAGCGGGCTGGAACCGAACAGGATCCGCAAGGCCATACAGGATCTGGAAGCGCTGGGGCTGGTGAGTGACGACACCGCATTGACCGCCTTCGTCCATGCCAGCAACACGGATCATTCCCGCCGCCGGCTGGAGCACATCCGAAAGCTGGAGCGGACCGTCATCCGCACCCTGAAGGAAATGGCCCCGGACATGAACCCCGGGGATGCCTGGACGCTGGACCTGCGGCTGCTGACACAGCACGTACGCAATGAATTATCCGGCCAGCATGATGACCAGCAGGAAAATTCCGTACCGAAGGAAAAACCCCTCACTGCTGCATCCACTGACAAGATCAAGGACGATCCCTTGATGCGGCAGGTTCAGCCGCTGGTGATACACCGCATCCTGCGTAGCATGACGCTGGATCGCCCACCCAAGCAGGCCCACGGCAACATCGGGCTGCGTCGACTGGAAATCGACCGCTACGAACTGAAACTGAACACTTCGTCCTGGCAAGCCCTGGAGAGGGCCGCCACGCTGCGCGCCACCATTGCCAACCTGCTGCTGGAGCATCTGTTGTCCACACTTCCACCCGGCACTCGCATCAAGGACGCACTGGCCGAGACGACGATGGGTGCGCTGCGAGATGCCATGCTGAAGGATGTCGAGATCAGATCTCGGGCCGAGCAGCATGACAACGGTATCCGGGAAAAAGCCAGCACCAGCCCGGACGAGAGCGGCGCCGGGCGCTTTCTGGCGCGCGGCCTGCTGTGGATGCATGAGCAGGAAATCATTCGCCTTAACAAGGGCACCGCCCTGTTCCGCCCGGCCATGACGCTGCGGTTGGCACCAGGACAGGGAAAGTTCAACAAGCAGCAGTATGCGCCACTGAAAGACCACTACCAAGCCCAGGTCGAGCAGATCCATGTCATGAGTGAATACGCGCGCCGTGGCATGCCAACGAACAGCACCGGCCAGATCGACCCGATGCACGAAGCCAATGAACTGGTCAGGGACTATTTCGGCATTCCCTTCGACACGTTCATGCGCAAGTGGCTACCCAACCTGCCGCGCGGACGGCAGATGACGGAAGATTCCTGGCGCCGCATCATCGACGAGCTGGGCAACGAATACCAGCAGCGCATCGTCATGGTGGATGCCGAGAAGCCTGCCAATCAACTGGTGCTGGCAGGCCCCGGATCCGGCAAGACACGTACGCTGGTCCATCGCATCGCCTATCTGGTCCGCGGTCGGCGGGAACGCCCCGAATCCATCCTAGCCATCGCCTACAACCGGCACGCTGCTGCCGAGATACGCAAGCGCCTGCGTGCCCTGATCGGCGAGGACGCGCGCGGCGTGATGGTGATGACCATCCACGCCATGGCCATGCGACTGACCGGCGACAGCCTGGCCGACCGCAAACCTATCGGCGACGGCAAGGAGAATCAGGAGGACATTTTCCGCTCCATCATCCGACGCGCTACAGCATTGCTGACGGGTGACGCCCAGGACAGCACGGAACCGATGACGGAGCAAACTGGCGACGCCATGGCTGATGAAATCGACGAGACGCGCGAGCGTCTGCTGGCTGGGTTCCACTGGATCCTGATCGATGAGTATCAGGACATCGAGCAATGCCAGTATGAACTCATCTCGGCCCTGGCAGGCCGAACGCTGAAACCGGCCGACGACGATGATGACAGTGAAGACCGCCGGCTGAACATGTTTGCCGTGGGCGACGACGACCAGAATATCTACGCCTTCAATGGCGCCAGCGTCGCCTTCATCCGAAGCTTCAGGGAAGACTATCTGGGCAGCAGTGAAGAACCCTCCTACCTGGTGGAGAACTATCGCTCCACCCGGCACATCATCGACGCTGCCAATTGCGTCATCGCCCCGGCCACCAACCGCATGAAGCGCGATCATCCAGTGCGGATCGATGCCCGAAGACAGAATGATCCACCCGGTGGCGACATGAGCCGGGACGACCCCATGGTCGGCGGTCGCGTGCAGGTTCTGCATCTGTCACGACCCCGACCCGGCAACGACTGGATGCTGCAACAGGCCGTGGTGGTCATGGAGGAATTCCGACGCCTGCAGGGCCTGTCCACCGACTGGGACTGGTCATCGTGCGCCGTCATCGCGCGCGAGTGGAAATACCTGGCCGCCATACGGACATGGTGCGAGCTGCACGACATTCCCGTCCAGTCCGCCCTGGACGGCAAGCTGCCGCTCTGGTGGCTGCGTGAGACACAACAGCTTGTCGGCATGCTGCGCGAGCAGAAGATCGAGCGGGTATCCGAACAGACCTTGCGGGAATTCGTGCAGACCCTGCCTGCCACCCCATGGCGCGACATGCTGCTGACCGCTGTGGAGGAATACAGTCTGGAAATGGGCAGCCTGGCACTGTCGGCCAATGCCATCATCGACTGGCTGGCCGAATGGGCACACGAAGCACGCCAGAAACAACAAGGTCTGCTCCTGGTCAGCGCACATCGCACCAAAGGGCTGGAATTCGACCATGTGGCGATTCTGGATGGCGGGTGGGCTCCGGGCCGCGATCCCCTTTTCCGGCCTGGCAGGTGTTTGACTGCTTCGAGACGCACGGAGAATCCCCATTCTTCGACGGCCCCTGGTTTTCTGAAAGTCCCTCATCGCCTGACCACGAACAGCACCCTGCAATTCCCTGGTCCATCCGGAAACATCAGCTCCCGCCCCCACGGTACCCAGACCGACCCCGACGAGACACGGCGCCTGTTCTACGTGGCAATGACACGCGCCCGCAAGACGCTGATGATGGTCCAGGCCACGGCGTCACATCCCTTCACCGCTGCCCTGGCAGACACCCCAGCGGTCGTGATTCGTGACATCGAGCCGTCTACGCCCATCGCCGGCATGTCACGCCGCTACCAGCTCGCCTCCATGCAGGACATCGACCTGGGCCATGCCGGACGTCGCCATGCGAGAGATCCCGTTCATGGGCACATTGCCCATCTGAAGGCCGGAGACGTCCTGCAGCTCCGCCCGGACGAGAAAGGCAACTGGAACATTCTGGACATGACCGGCCATCAGGTCGGCCGCATGGCAAAAGCGTGGAAGCCCCTGGCGGGCTATCACGTCAGCACTTGTACCGTGCACGGCATCGTGGTCCGTCAGAAAAAGCAGATCGACGAACAGTACATCGACTGGTACAAGATGGATGAGTGGGAAGTGGTGGTGCCCGAGGTGGTGTGGTCGCCCGGGCCGCAGGCGTGCCCTGCTCCATAGCCAGTGCCTCACCGCCCCTGCTTCCATGGGCTCGGAATTGACGCGATGATAGATGGCGACATGTAGTATGCGCGGCCCGACACGCAACCTGTCCATCACCGGGCAAACCTCGATAGCGGACAATCTCCATGACCCCTGGAGCGTATAGGAAAAGCGATTTCGGCAGCAGATGCGAATAGCCAGTTTCCCTCACTGCTGCGTACAGTGGAAGAGGGGCAGAATTACGTCATCATCGATCACGGCCAGCCCATCGCCCGCATCATCCCGGTCCAGAACGATGCTGCCACAGCCCGAAAGGCCCGTTCCATGCTCCTCACACACCTGAGAAGCCAGCCTGCTCTGCATGCGGGCTCATGGACACGCGAAGAGCTGTACGAGACCGAAAAATGATGCGGGCAGCACTCGACACCAACGTACTCGCTTACGCTGAAGGTATCGACGACCCTGGGTGTCAGGCCATTGCTCTTTCGCTCATTGAGTACCTTTCCTGCCACGAGATCATCGTTCCAGTTCAGGTTCTCGGAGAACTCTTCCTTCCCAACCATACCCTCACCCTTTCGGCCAGTCATAGTCGATGATCAGCGGCGCGTGGTCCGAGAAGCGCTCGTCCTTGTAGATCTCGGCGCGGGTGGCGGTGGCAGCGATGCCGGGGGTGGCGATCTGGTAGTCGATGCGCCAGCCCACGTTCTTGGCCCAGGCCTGTCCACGGTTGCTCCACCAGGTGTATTGCTCGGGGCGGGGGTCCAGCTGACGGAACACGTCGACAAAGCCGATATCGTCCAGGAGGCTGCTGAGCCACTGGCGCTCTTCGGGCAGGAAGCCAGAGTTCTTCTGGTTGGAGCGCCAGTTCTTCAGGTCGATTTCCTTGTGAGCGACGTTCCAGTCGCCGCACAGGATGATCTCGCGGCCGCTGTCCTTCAGTTCCTGCATGTGGCGGGCGAAGGCTTCCATGAAGACAAACTTGCGTTGCAGGCGCTCTTCGGAGGAGGAGCCGGAGGGGACGTAGACCGAGATGATGGCGTGGGTGCCGAAGTCCATCTCGATGTAGCGGCCCTCGGCATCGAATTCGGGCTGGCCGAAGCCTTCGCGGATGGTCTGGGGGGTATGGGGGGTGTAGATGCCCACGCCGCTGTAGCCGCGCCGCTCGGCCAGGTGGAAGCGCCCGGCAGCCGGGCCGATGGCCTGCATGGTGTCGTCCATGTCGGAGAGCTGGGCACGCACTTCCTGCACGCAGATGGCGTCGGCACCAAGGGTGGCAGCCCAGGGGAACCAGCCCTTGCGGGCGGCGGACCGGATACCGTTAAGATTCTGGGATACAACTCGCAACATGCAGGCACCTATGATGAAAGATCTTTCCCACGAGTTTATCCAGTTCGCGCTCGACACCGGAGCGCTGAGCTTCGGCGAGTTCAAGACGAAGGCGGGGCGGCTGTCGCCCTACTTCTTCAATGCGGGGCTCTTCCACGACGGCGAGGGCCTGGGCCGTCTGGCCAGTTTCTATGCCGACCGGCTGCTGCAGGTGGAAGAAACCGTGCCGAAGTTCGATGTGCTGTTCGGGCCGGCCTACAAGGGCATCACGCTGGCCTCGGCCATGGCGGTGGCCTGCGCGGCACGGGGCCGCAACCTGCCCTTCTGCTTCAACCGCAAGGAAGCCAAGGACCACGGCGAGGGCGGCAATCTGGTGGGGGCACCGCTCACGGGGCGAGTGGCCATCATCGATGACGTGATCTCGGCCGGCACGTCGGTACGGGAGTCGGTGGAGATCATCCGGGCGGCCGGGGCCGAGCCTGCGGCGGTGTTCATCGCGCTGGACCGGATGGAGCGCGGCGGCAACGCCGAGGTGGTGGCGGCGCAGTCGGCCGTGGAAGAGGTGCGTGAGCGCTGGAGGATCGAGGTGTATGCGCTGGCCACGCTGGACGATCTGCTGGGCTACCTGGAGTCGGATGCCCGGCCGTCGACGGAACGCTACAGCGCCGAGGTGCTTGCCACTCATCGTTTGGCCATCGCCGACTATCGCAGCCGCTATGGCACGGGGCGTCGCCCCTGACTACAGTGGCGGGTATGAGCCTCGATCATGCCCGTTTCGTGCTGTTAACCCTATCCCTGACCCTGGCGTCGGGGATGACGGTCATGGCGCATGCGCAGTCGATGCCGGTGTCGGACAACGCCCCCCGAGGCGGCAGCTCCATCTATGTCTGCAAGGACGAGAATGGCCGGGTGATCTCGTCGGATCAGCCGATTGATGCCTGCGCGCGGCGCAACATGCGCGAGCTGAACCGCGACGGTTCGGTACGCCGGGTGCTGCCGCCGCCGCTGACGCGGCAGCAAGAGCGCGAGGCGGCCCAGCAGGCGCTGGTGCGCCAGGAACAGGAAAGGGCGCTGAAGGCGCAGCAGGCGCATGATCGGCACCTGTTGCTGACCTACAAGACGCCGGAAGATCTGCGCAAGCGCCAGGAACAGCAGATCCAGCTGATCGACGAGGAAATCGCCGCGGCAATGCGGCGCATCCTGGTGCTGGACCAGAACCTGAAAGAGGAGCGCGGGCAGGCGGCCGAGTGGCAGAAAAAGCAGGAACAGCCCAATGCTCGCCTGCCCTATGCGTTGCAGCAGCGCATCTCGTCGATTGCCAATGCCATTCTGGCCGAGGATGCACTGATCCAGGAGCGCCGGAACGAGCGCACGCGCCTGAACCGCGATTTCGAGGTCAATGCGGCGCGACTGAACGAGCTGCTGGCGCACCTGCCGGAGCAGCAGGAGCCCGCGAACTGACTGGCAGCCGCCCGGATCCCGTTCCGGGCAGCCCCTGTGCCGATCTCAGCCGAGTTTCTTCCTCAGCAGTTCGTTGACCTGCTGCGGGTTGGCCTTGCCCTTGCTGAGCTTCATGACTTGGCCCACCAGGGCGTTGAAGGCCTTTTCCTTGCCGGCACGGTATTCGTCCACCGACTTGGCGTTGTTAGCCAGCACCTGATCAATGATCGGCCCCAGCACATCGTCGCCGCTGATCTGACGCAGGCCCTGACGGTCGATGAGGGCATCGACCACTTCCGGCCCGCCCTGCATGGGACCTTCGGCCCACAAGGTGTGGAAGACTTCACGCGCCAGCTTGCCCGAGAGGGTGCCGTCGGCAATGCGAATGACCAGTCCAGCCAGCTGCGGGGCGCTGACCTTGCTGTCCGCAATGTCCAGACCGTCGCGGTTGAGCTGAGCAGCCAACTCGCCCATCATCCAGTTGGCCAGGGTCTTGGCCTGGGCAGCTGCATCGGGCAGGGCCGCCAGCGCGGCCTCGAAGAACTGGGCGCTGGCCAGGCTGCTGGTCAGGGTCAGTGCGTCAGCCTGCGACAGCCCCAGCTCGCCCTGGTAGCGGGCGCGCTTGGTGCTGGGCAGCTCGGGCATGTCGTTGCGCACGGCCTCGATCTGCGCCGGATCAATGACAAGCGGCGGCAGGTCAGGTTCGGGAAAGTAGCGATAGTCATCCGCGTCTTCCTTGGTGCGCATCGAGCGAGTCTCGTCGGCATCCGGATCGTAGAGCCGGGTTTCCTGCACCACGCGGCCACCGTCCTCGATCAGCTCGATCTGGCGGCGCACCTCGAACTGGATGGCCCGCTCCAGGAAGCGGAACGAGTTGAGGTTCTTGATCTCGGCGCGGGTACCGAATTCCTTCTGGCCCAGCGGGCGGACCGAGACGTTGGCGTCCACGCGGAAGGAGCCTTCCTGCATGTTGCCGTCGCAGATGCCCAGCCACGTCACCAGGCCGTGCAGCGCCCGTGCATAGGCCACGGCCTCGGCGGCGCTGCGCAGCTCGGGTTCGCTGACGATTTCCAGCAGCGGCGTACCCGCCCGGTTCAGGTCGATGCCCGACATGCCGGCAAAGTCCTCGTGCAGCGACTTGCCGGCGTCTTCCTCAAGGTGGGCACGGGTGAGGTTGATGGTACGGATGCGCGGCGGATCGCCGGCCTTCTCGGCCGGAATGGCGATATCCAGCGTGCCACCCAGCACCACCGGCTGCTCATACTGGCTGATCTGGTAGCCCTTGGGCAGATCAGGGTAGAAGTAGTTCTTGCGGGCGAAGATGGAGACCGGTGCGACCTGCGCGCCGATGGCCAGCCCAAAGCGGATGGCATGTTCGACCGCCTGCCGATTGAGCACCGGCAGGGTGCCGGGCAGCCCCAGGTCCACGGGGCAGGCCTGGGTGTTGGGCTCGGCCCCGAATCGGGTGGAGGCCCCGGAAAAGATCTTGGACCGGGTCGAGAGCTGGGCATGGACTTCCAGCCCGATCACCACTTCCCATTGCATGAGCGTATTTCCCGTATCAGCGGTTCAGACTAGCGCAGCGGCCGGTCTGCGGATTGAACATCACCGGCCAGGCTTCCTCGGCCACGCTGCGCGGCGTGCAGAACGACTGGCAGTTGGCGTGGGCCAGGGTCACGCGCCGGGCGTCCTGGTAGATGAGCAACTTGCAGGCGCCTCGACTGCGCGAGATCAGCTCGATGTGCGGCGCGTTCTTGGTCTGGTGGAAGTCACGCAGGTTGAAGTGGCACTGGCCACGCTTGCCCACCTTCACGTGCCAATCGAGCTGCTGCACCTGGCCACCGGTCACACGCAGCATGGCGTTCTCGCCGAAACCGTCGATGTCGGTCTGCTGGCAGGTACCGGCGAAGTTCTGCAGCGTGCCCTCGCCAGGCAGCGTCCGGGTGGCGGGCTGCTGTGCCGTCACCGGCGGCTTGGCCGGCGCGGTCGGCTTCTTGTGGCGCTTGACCATGGGCATGGTCGTGCAGGCAGCCAACGCCACAGCCGTCAGCAGCAGGGCTGCCCGTTGCAGCCAACGCTGGCGGGAGGTGTAATTCTGTAATTCAGCATTCATAATTGACTGTTCCTCGTTGTGCGGGCCCGTCCACGGCTACCAGGCCGATCCATCGGCACGGCACACTTGCATGCGCCTGCCTGCAGGGTAGCCCTGGCGGCCGGATGTCATGAGAAAACCCTGTCTCTCGGAAGGAAGTTGCCTCAGGCCCCCTGCCCCGGCCGGCGCAGGTGCCAGTCGGTGTGCTGCTGGTAGGTATGGCCAATGGACAGCAACCGCGCTTCGGTCAGCGCAGGCCCCACCAGCTGCAGGCCCACGGGCAGGCCAGCAGCGTCGAAGCCGCAGGGCAGCGACAGCCCCGGCAGGCCGGCCAGCGAGGCAGGCAGCGTATAGATGTCGGCCAGGTAGTTGCGCACCGGGTCATCGGTCTGCTGGCCAATGGGCCAGGCGGTCTCGGGCGAGACCGGACCAGCGATCACGTCCACTTCTGCGAAGACGCGCGTAAAGTCGTCGGCGATCATCCGGCGCAGCTGCTGGGCCTTGCGGTAGTAGGCGTCGTAGTAGCCGTGCGATAGCACGTAGGTGCCGATCATGATGCGGCGCTTCACTTCAGGACCAAAGCCCTCGGCGCGGCTGTTCATGTACAGTGACTTCAGGTCGGCGGCATCAGCGCTACGGTGGCCGTAGCGCACGCCGTCGAAGCGCGCCAGGTTACTGGAGGCTTCGGCCGGGGCGATGACGTAATAGGCGGGGATGGACAGCTCGGTATGTGGCAACGAGACCGGCGCTACCGTGGCGCCCAGGGCCTCGAAGCGCGCCAGCGCCGCCTGCACCGCGTCACGCACGTCTGCTGCCAGGCTCTCGCCCAGAAACTCGTCAGGCACGCCGACGCGCAGGCCCTTGAGCGGTGTATCGGCGCTGCCGCCCCAGTCGGCCGTGGGCACGGAGGCCAGGTCTTCGGCCGAGGCCTGCAGGCTGGTGGCGTCGCGCTCGTCGAAGCC
>CALIXC010000296.1 GCA_938046755.1 uncultured Lautropia sp.
ACCACACTGCGTGCTGGCCAACTTTCAGAAGAAGATGGGAATTTCGAGGTGCCCACATGTCTCGTCATCCATTCGCCGTGGGCTTCACGGGATCTTTCCGGATGCTGTGGAGAGGGGGCTGCTGCATGGGGTTTCATGTTGTTTCATGCAGACACGCGGCCCGCTGTCGAAGCCGGGTTTTCCCGGTGCTGCCCGCCACTCGTCCTGCTGAAGACGCCGTTCCGCCAGCCCGGCAGACGGCAGCGCACTTCACGCGCCTGACCGGTAGCGTCAGGGCTGTTCATTTGCCTGCGGCCCGGCTCTAATGACAGGCTGAAGAAAAGACTGGCTACGTCTTTTGCCGCCTTTTCACCGAGGCCCCGTCCGCGCATGGGGCGTTGTCATTGTGTCGCATGGTGCATGTCGGAGTAGCGAAGGGAGCCTGATCTTGGAGACTGAAAGCGAACGCAGGCGAAACGTCAGTCTGGCCAAGGCGACCCTCCTGCATCTGTCGCAGCAGCGCCTGTCGCCCACGCCCGAGAACTACGCCATCGCCTGGAAAGAGGTCGAGCAGCAGTTTGAGCCTCCGACCATCCCGATGGTCCGCCCCGGGCGGCGATTCCCGGATGGCATCGTCGAATCCTACGAAGACAGTGAACTGGCCAGCGCCCGTCGTCTGGCCGAACGCCGCCAGCGCCTCATCGTCTCGCTGACCGCGCTGCTGGACACCATCTGCGACGTGGTGCCCATCCTGGCCGGGGAAGAAGCCTGGATCATCGAGCAGTTCTCGGCCATCCGTCGTGCCATCGGGGCAGAGCCCGAAGGTGTCGACCGGGGCGAGCTGGAGCAGGTGAGACAGAACGTGCGGCACAACCTGAAGGAGCATGGCAACCTGCTGACCATGCGTCGGACGGCACTGGCCGAACTGAAACAGCTGCTCACGCAGTGGGTCGGCAATCTGTCCGAGCTGATGGATTCCAGCGCTTCCTATTCCGATTCGCTCGACGGCTTTGTCGAGCGCATCGAGGGCGTGTCCGACATCGATGACCTGGCGCAGGTGCTGGGGGACATCGTGGGGCGCACCGTGGCCATGCGGGGGCACCTGGCCCAGACCCGTACCGAATTCGAGCAGACCTGCCGGCGTGCCGACGATCTGGAGCGCAGTGTCAGCGAACTGTCGAACGAACTGAACGAGACCCGGGGCCTCGAGATGACCGACCAGGTGACGGCCATGCTCAATCGCCGGGGGCTGGGGGTGGCCTACCAGGAGCTGCTGGCCGAATGCACGCTGAAGCAGAAGCCGCTGGCCGTGGTGCTGCTGGATCTGGACCACTTCCGCTCGCTCAACGATGCCCAGGGGGCCCATGCGGGAGACGAGGCGCTTCACTACTTTGCTGCCGCCATCCGCGGACAGCTGCGTCCCAGCGACCGCTGCAGCCGCTATGACGGTGACGAGTTCGTGCTGCTGCTGCCGGGCGTTTCGGCCGAGACGGCGCTGGACATCCTCAAGCGTCTTCAGCGCGTCGTGGTCGAGCGCACGCTCGTCTACAATGAAGGCGAAATCAACCTCAGCTTCTCGGCCGGTGTGGCCGTGGCCGAGCCCGGCATGCCGCTGGAAGAGGTCGTGCATCGTGCCGACGACGCCCTCTACGAAGCCAAGCTGGCGGGCCGCAATCGCATCTGCGCCTACAAGGGAACATCATCCGGGCAACGGCAGCCGGCCACGGCCTGAAGCGGCTGCACGCACCATGACCCGCATCAATCTGGTCGATCCCTCAGAACTCTGCGATCAACACCTCCTGGCCGAACATCGTGAGCTGACCCGCATCCCCAATGCCGTGGCCCGGGGACGCTTCAGCCTGGTCGGCCAACCTGCCGACTACAAGCTGGGAGAAGGGCACGTCCGCTTCTTCTTCGACAAGCTGGCCTTCCTGCAGCGACGTTATGCAGCCCTGCATGAAGAATGCCTGGCGCGCGGTTTCAGGGTGCAGAACATCTGGCCGCAGGATCTTCCCGACACCCCCTCGCTCTGGCGGGACTATCAGCCGACCGAGCAGGCTCTCGCACTCAACCGGGAACGCATCACCGCGCGCATGCCCGCCAGGGCACGCTTCACCCCCGGGCTTGCACCCCGCTGAACGGCGTCAGAACCCCAGCAGCGAAAAGATGGCCTGGTGCATCTGCGCCAGGGGCGCATACAGCATCGGCATGCCCAGCGTCAGCAGCATCAGGCCGGATCCGATCGTGATCGGGAAGCCGATGGCGAAAACGTTCAGCTGAGGTGCCACGCGCGAGATCAGGCCCAGGCTCAGGTTCACGAACAGCAGGAGCGCCATGTAGGGCAGGGCCATCAACAGCCCCAGCTCGAACACCTGGCTGATGACCGCACCGATGTCCAGCCGCCCCAGGAACTGCTGCGTGCCCATGCTGGCCGGCATCCGTTCCAGGCTGTTCATCGTGGCCGCCACCAGCAGCAGGGGGCCGTTGATCACGGCAAAGCTCGTCAGCGACATCGTGTTGAACAGCCGGCCGATGGCATTGGAGTTGCTGCCCGTACTGGGATCGAAGAAGGCCGCAAACGAGAAGCCCATCTGCAGGCCGATGATCTCGCCGGCCATTTCCACCGAAGCCAGCAGCATGCGGCAGACCAGCCCGATGGCCAGCCCGATCATCACCTCGCTGGCCATCAGCACGAAGAAGGCCGGATCATCGAAGGAAGGGGTCTTGCCATGCACCAGCGGGGCAGCCAGCACGGCCAGTGACAGCGCAGCCATCACGCGGTAGCGCACGGGAATGTTGCGGGACGACAGC
>CALIXC010000297.1 GCA_938046755.1 uncultured Lautropia sp.
GAGGGCAAGCTCCAGGTGGAGCTGGCGCGCATGCAGCACCAGGCCTCGCGTCTGGTGCGGATGTGGTCGCACCTGGAGCGCCAGCGCGGCGGCATCGGTGTGCGCGGCGGTCCCGGCGAGACCCAGCTTGAGCTGGACCGCCGGATGCTCGACGACAAGATCCGTCGGCTGCGCACGCGCCTGCAGAAAGTCGATCGCCAGCGGCGCACCCGCCGCCGTGCCCGCCAGCGCGGCGAGGCCCTGCGCGACGCCAGCTTTGAAACGCCTGCGGGCAGCATCACCGCGCTGGTGGGGGTCAATGGCAGCGGCAAGTCCACGCTGTTCAACCGGCTGACAAGGGCAGGGGCACTCGCGGCCGACCAGCTCTTTGCCACGCTGGATCCGCTCACCCGCCGTCTGGGCTTGGGCAACGGTCTGGAAGTGGTGCTCTCCGACACGGTGGGCTTCATCCGCAACCTCCCGCATGGTCTGGTGGCGGCCTTTCGCGCCACGCTGGAGGAAACCGCCGAGGCCGACCTGTTGCTGCACGTCGTCGATGCGGGCTCGCCCGACCGCGAGCGCCAGATCGAGGCTGTCAACCAGGTCATCGCCGAGATCGGGGCAGGCGAGGTCGAGCAGCTGATGGTCTACAGCAAGATCGATCTGACCGGCAATGAGCCCGGGGTGCGGCTCGACCCCTATGGTAGGATCAGCGGCTTGGCGCTGAGCGCTGGCACGGGCGCCGGGGTCGATGCGCTGCGCGATCTGTTGCGGGAACGTGCCCAGGCGCGGGCCCAGGCTGTCGACGAGACGGGCTGGTTCGGCGACGAGGCCTTCCACGCCGATGCCCCCGACCCATCCGATGCATCCGATGCATCCGATGACCTTGATCCGTCCGCTGATGGCGACGGGCCGGATCATCCGTCTTCCTGAACGCCACCCTCCCGCTCCGGGCAACTGCCACCCTTTCAAGGTACAGTCAAACCATGTCTACCCCTGATGATTCGGGCTGGGGCCGAAGTGCCGGATCCGGCCAGGGCCAGAACCCGCCTCCTGCCGCATCCCCGACTCCTTCCGGCCGCTCGCCCGAGGCCGGTGGCGCCCGTGGCGCGGACGAGCAGCCCCCTGCGCGTCCACCTGCCGCTTCGCCGTGGCAGCCCGAGCGCCCGCAGCAGCAGCGCCCGTCCGATGGCCCGCCCGATCTCGACGAGTTCTGGCAGGACCTGAGCAGCAAGCTCAACGGCCTGTTCGGTGGTAAGCGTGGCGGCCAGGGTGGCCGTGGCGGCATGCCCGTCGGTGGTGGCCGCAATGCTGCCCCCTCCGGGCGCAGCCTGGCCTCGGGTCTGGCCATCGTTGGCGTCGTGGCTGGCTTGGCCTGGCTGGGCAGTGGCTTCTACATCGTGCAGGAAGGTCAGGTGGCCGCCGTGCTGCGTTTTGGCCAGTTCCGCTACCTCACGCACGAGGCGGGCATCCAGTGGAACTTGCCGTACCCCATCGAGACGCATGAGATCGTCGACCGATCCCGGCTGCGCCAGATCGAGGTGGGCTATCGCAACTCGGTGCGCACCAAGGTGGCCAAGGAGTCGCTCATTCTCACGGGTGACCAGAGCATCGTCGACCTGCAGTACGCCGTGCAGTACCGCATCGACAATCCGGGTGACTTCCTCTTTCAGAACAACCTGTCCTCCGGCTCCGAGGAACTGATCCGCCAGGTGGCCGAATCGGCCATGCGCGAGGTGGTGGGCCAGCGCACCACCGACCAGGTGCTCTACGAGGATAAGGCGCAGGTGGCCGAGGACGCCCAGACGCTCACGCAAGCCATCCTGGATCGCTACAAGCTCGGCATCGGCATTGTCGACTTCACCATCCAGCAGGCCCAGCCGCCCGAGCAGGTGCAGGCCGCCTTCGAGGATGCCAACAAGGCCGACCAGGACCGCCAGCGCCTCATCAATGAAGGCCAGGCCTATGCCAATGACGTGATCCCGCGTGCCAAGGGTACCGCCGACCGGATGGTGCTGGAGGCCCA
>CALIXC010000298.1 GCA_938046755.1 uncultured Lautropia sp.
CCGCTGATCGAGCGGGATGCCTTCTGGGGCAACCGCTGGCACAACGTGGTGGTGGGTACGACCGGAGCAGGGCCCAAGGCCGTGTTCGCGCTGGACGTGACCCAGACCGATTTCTATGGCCTGGACAAGGCCGTGCTGTGGGAGCTGAGTGACGTCAATCAGTCGGTCAAGGCCAATGCGGATGCCATCGGCCATGTACTGCAGGAGCCCGAGGTGGGCGTTCTGGCCGATGGCCGCTGGGTGGTGGTGATCGGCAATGGTTACGAGAGCCGCTCGAAGCGGGCCCAGCTGCTGGTGGTGGAACTGCAGACTGGACAGGTGATCGCACGACTGGATACAAGCGTGGGCAGCGACAGCCAGCCCAACGGCCTGGGGGGCGTGGCCCTGGTGCGTGATGGCAACCAGGTGATCACGGGTGCCTTTGCCGGTGACCTGCGGGGCAACGTGTGGAAGTTCGATCTGGCCAGTACCCGGCCGTCGGACTGGAAAGTGTCGTATGGCAAGAAGCCGATGTTCACCACGCAGGATGGACGGGCCATCACCGCTGCGCCTGTCCTTGTCACCCATCCGCTGGGTGGCGTGATGGTGCTGGTGGGCACGGGCAAGCTCTTCGAGGTGGGTGACAATGAGGTGCCGGCCAACTACGACCGGAACAACGGACCGTTCGATGCGCTCTATGGCTTGTGGGACACTGCACGGCTGAGCGTCGATCGCAACGGCAACCGTACCTGGGCGGCCGACGACCGCAAGAACGCGGATGGCAGCACCAGCAAGGGCAACGACGGTATTCCCATCAAGCCCGGCACCGTGGTCACCCGCAAGCTGCAGGTGACGCCGGGCATGACGCTGGTGAAGATCCCGCTGGAAGACCAGGCCAACCGCAACCTGGACTGGACGCGGGACCGCGGCTGGCGCGTGACGCTGAAGGACATGATCGCCGTGGGGGGACAGCGCAACATCGTGACCCCGCAGCTGATGTCTGGTCTGGTGCTGTTTGAGACGATGAGTCCCTGGGTGGATGAGGTCAGTGCGGCATGCCGACCCCGGATCGACACGCCGGGATTTGCGCTGGCGCTGGACCCGCTGTCCGGTCGCATGAGTCCCAAGGCACTCATCGACACCAATAACGACAAGATGGTTGATGGCGCAGACACTCCGGTGGCGGGCTGGGAGCTGGAGAACTGGACGGGGCGTTCGGTGGTCGTGACCCAGCCGCCAGCCAAACCCTGTGGCGGCCTGGCTGACTGCAAGCCGCTACCGGCCGAGCTTTGCCCTGAAAATTCGTTGGCAAATAGTCTGCAGAACGTGGGCGACGCCATCCAGGTGTGCGTGGGCCTGCCTGCGCCCACCCGCTGGTGGTGGCGTGAGCTGTCGGTGCCCGACATTACCTACAACGCTGGTGCGATTCCCGGCAACACCCAGATCTCCGCGCCGGCCCACTGAGGCCGGGCAGCCGCACCGGCCTACCATCCGTCGATTCGCAGACGGCGATGATCCCGTCTTCCTTGTCGGTTGTCATGTGTCGAATCATATTTCCGTTCTGATCGAGGAGAGCCGTCCAGGGGCAATGGGCTCTTGGCGGTGGCTTTCAGGAAAGGATGACGATGATACGCATGACCGATCCCTGCTGCGGCAGGCCACATGTTGGATGCAGGGGCGCGCTCTCGCAGGCGGTGCGTGCGGCGGTGTTGTTGATGTCCTGTACCCTGGCGTCGCAGGTACACGCCGCCATCTCACAGGAATCGCTGATCGTCAAGGAACTTCCGGTCGTCGAGCCGAACCTGATGTTCACGCTGGACGATTCGGGGTCGATGGCCTTCAACTTCCTGCCCGACACTGACCTGGACGATCATCTGTTCGCTCTCCATCCGGCCGAGCCCCGGACCGGGTACACGCCCTGGCGCGTTCAGGGACTGCTGGGCACGGGTGACAATGACCTGCTGGCGGCTCGCAAGCGCTCGCCGCAGGTCAATACGCTGTACTATGACCCGGATGTGCGCTACGAGCCCTGGGTGGACGGAACGGGGGTCAGGATGCCGAATGCAGACCCCCGGAAGGTGAAGTATCACCTTGGCCATTCGGAGGCGCCGATCGCTGCGCTCACCATGGACATCACGGGACTCCAGCCCGTGTATCAGCCTGGGGTGGACAAGCCGTATGGGGGAACCTGTGTCAGGCCGCAGCTTGAGCCCAAAGGGGGGTTGGACTGTAGCGTGGTGGACCGCAGCGTCACCATGATCGCGCCGGCCACGTACTATCTGCTCAAGAACCCCGACAACAAACCGCCGGTGAGGTGGACGCTAGGCGACTTCCAGTCGTCGAAAGACAGCGCCAGCAACTACCAGCGCGTCTCCATCATGGACCACCAGGAGTTCGTGCGGGCCAACACGCGTACTGACTGCAAGGTGACCAGTCCTGGTGCCAGCACCCGTACCTGCACGCAGGCGGAGGAATACCAGAACTTTGCCAACTGGTTCCAGTATCACCGCACGCGGATGCACGTGGCCATTGCCGCCGTGGGCAACGCCTTTGCCGCGGCATTGGGCAAGGACATCCGGGTAGGCTACGGACGCATCAACAAGAGCGCCGAAAGTGTCGTCGATGATGCCCCCACCAGTATTGTCGAACGTGGGGTTCGCCGTTTCGAAGGTGAAGACCGGAGTGCTTTCTTCACATGGCTGAGCCAGCGTACCGCCTCGGGTGGTACGCCGCTGATGCGTGCCCTGCAGACGGTGAACAAGTACTTCGAGCGCAGAGATTACACGGGGCCCTGGGCAACAACGCCTGGGAAGCCGACAGGTGAAAAGCATCTGGCGTGCCGGCGCTCCTATCACATCCTGATGACGGACGGT
>CALIXC010000299.1 GCA_938046755.1 uncultured Lautropia sp.
CATCGAGGCGATGCCTGCCGCGCCCTGACCGCCCTGCTGGGCCTGGTTGCCCAGAGCGCCCATCATCAGCGGCAGGGCCTGGCTGACGGCCGAGCTGGCCTGTTCGGTGCTGGTGCCCAGTTGCTGGGCGATCTTCTGCATGGGTTCACCCTGCAGTTGGGAAAACAGTTGCTGGCTGAGACTCTGGTCGCTCATGGGGGACTCCTGTGTGTTTGTTGGGCCTGTTGGAAGAAGGTGCGGCCATGATAGCGGTGCCTGTGGTCGGGGGAAGGGGGGCGTCGCCGCCTGAAACCTGTTTTTTCCTTGTTTCCCGCTCGGGTGTCTGGTGCTTTCCCTCGGATGCCCTCTGAAGGGGCAGACGCTGGACGGGGCAGGTTATGATGCAAGGCATCGCCCTTGGCAAGCTATTCCATATCCCTTTTCTGACCGATGAAACTCGCTTCCGACCGACGCAATTTTTTCATGGGTTTCCTGGCGCTGGTGACGCTGGCGTTTCTGGCCATCCTGCTGCCCTTCTACAGTGCGCTGATGTGGGCTGTCATTCTGGCCATGCTGTTCGCGCCCGTGCAGCGGGCATTGATGCGACGCATGCCTCGTCGCGCCAACACCGCCACGCTCGTCACGCTCAGCGCCGTCATCCTGATGGTGATCATCCCGGTGATCGGGCTGACCATGTCGCTGGTGAATCAGGGCGCGCAGATCTACGGTCGCATCCGTTCGGGCGAGCTGAACTTCGGGGCGTACCTTGGAAAGATCATCGAGGCCATGCCGGGCTGGCTGCATCGCATGCTGGATGCCCAGGGCCTGCTGGATTTGCCCTCCATCCAGCAGCGGCTGGCCGAGAGCAGCAGCGAGATCGGCCAGTTCCTCGCGTCGCAGGCCGTCAACATCGGCCAGAACACGGTGCATATCCTGGCCAGTACCGGTGTGCTGCTGTATGTGCTTTTCTTTCTGCTGCGTGATGGTGGGCAGCTGGCCGCCATGTTCTACCGCGCCATTCCGCTGGAGGACGAGCCGAAGAACCATCTGCTGGGCAAGTTCGCGGCCGTGATCAAGGCCACCGTGAAGGGCAACGTGGCCGTGGCGATCGTGCAGGGGGCGTTGGGCGGGATCATCCTCTGGGCGCTGGGTATCCAGGGCGTGATCCTGTGGTCGGTGGTGATGGCCTTCCTGTCTCTGCTGCCGGCCGTGGGCTCGGGCCTCATCTGGGGGCCGATTGCCCTGTACTTCCTGGCGACCGGCGCCACCTGGCAGGGTGTGGTGCTGCTGGCCTATGGCGTGTGCGTGATCGGCATGGTGGACAACGTGCTGCGCCCGGTGCTGGTGGGCAAGAACACCAAGATGCCCGATTACGTGGTGCTGGTCTCCACTATCGGCGGCATGTCGCTCTTCGGGCTCAACGGCTTCGTCATCGGGCCGATGATTGCCGCGCTGTTCATGGCGGCCTGGGACCTGTACGTGGCGCCCGACCGTGACCGGGACGACGACGTGCTTGATGCGCTGGAAAACGGCGAGCTGCCGGCCCAGGTGGCGCTGACGGTGGAAGACGCCCCCGAGGAGGCTCTGGCCGAGGCGCGGGCGCAGCAGGCGCAGGCAAAGGCAGAAGCGGAGGCGGAAAGCGCCGGGGCCAAGGAAGACGGGGAGGGAACCGGACGGCCTGCCGAGAAGGCACGGGCTTCTGGGGCAGACGACAGGCAATAGCCGGGGCAAGAGAACAGCTCCGAAGGAGTCGTTGTTTCGCGGACAGTGCTGGCCCTTGCCGGGGACTTTGCCGACGAAATCCGATCTTCCTGCCTGTTCTCATGGGTGGGGGATTGACTCCACCTTCAATGACTTGGCCAGGTTGCGCGGCTTGTTCACGTCGACGCCGCGCGCATGTCGACAGGCTTTTCATGTCGAGCACCGGATGCCAGAGTCTCCTGGGGGCTCGTGGCCAGTCGCTATATACTTTCTGATATAACGACTATGTGCCCTGGCCAACAGGGTGCCTTCATGAAAGCACGCGAGAGCCAGGCCATGCCTGAGCAGCAGGGCGGCACCGACTGGGCAGACGGCAGCGGTCCGCGATCTGCACATTTTCTTTCGCCCGGACCGCTGCGCTGGGCTCTGGCCGTGGCCGCACTGCTGCTGGTGGTGCTGGCCGCCTTTGCGCTGGGAAAGTTTCCCATCAGCCCGGCAGACCTGGCCCGCATCGTGTGGGCGCGCATCTCCGGAAGCGAAACCGGCCTGCCGCCGGCCATGGAAACGGTGATCTGGAACATCCGCCTGCCGCGCATCGGCGCGGCCCTGCTGGTGGGGGCGGTGCTCTCCGCGGCCGGTGCGGCCTATCAGGGCATGTTCCGCAACCCGCTGGTGTCGCCCGACATTCTGGGCGTTTCGGCCGGCGCCGGCCTGGGCGCCGTTCTGGCCATCTGGCTGGGGTTGCCGCTGGGGGCCGTACAGGGCTTTGCCTTCATGGGCGGCCTGGTGGCGGTGGGGGCGGTGCTGGGGCTGTCACTGCTGGTGCGGCAACATGACCCGGTGCTGGTACTGGTGCTGGCCGGAGTGGCGGTGGGCGCGCTGCTGGGGGCCGGCATTGCGCTCATCAAGACGGTGGCGGACCCCACCACGCAACTGCCGTCCATCACTTTCTGGCTGATGGGCGGGCTCAATGCCATTACCGCCTCCGACCTGTTGGGCACGGCGCCGGCACTGCTGCTGGGGCTGTTGCCGATGGCGCTTCTGCGCTGGCGGATGAACCTGCTGAGCCTGGATGACGACGAGGCCGAGGCGCTGGGCGTGCTGGTGGCCAGGATGCGGATGCTGCTGGTGGCGGCAGCCACGCTGGCCACGGCGGCAGCGGTGTCCATTGCCGGCATCATCGGCTGGGTGGGCCTAGTGGTGCCCCATGTGGCACGGCTGCTGGTGGGGCCCGACTTCGGTCGTCTGCTGCCGGCCTCGCTGCTGCTGGGCGGAGGCTTTCTGGTGGTGGCCGACACGCTGGCCCGCACGGTAGCCGACATCGAGCTGCCGCTGGGCATCGTCACCGCGCTGGTGGGAGCCCCCTTCTTTCTCTTTCTGCTGGCCCGTGGCGGCCGCGACCTGTGAGGCTCGCCATGAATGCTCTCAGACAGAACGGCTCCGACGCAGTGCCGTCCATCGTGCTGCAGGCCCGGGGGCTGGCTACTGGCCATGGAAGCCGCCAGGTGTCGCAGGGGCTGGAGTTCTCGCTGTCGGCGGGTGAGGTGCTGTGCCTGCTGGGCGCCAACGGCTGTGGCAAGACCACGCTGTTGCGTACGCTGCTGGGCCTGCTGCCACCGCTGGGCGGTGAAGTGCTGCTGGGCGGACTGCCGCTGGGCCAGTGGTCCCGGCGCGATTTCGCCCACTGGGTGGGTTATGTGCCGCAGGCTGGTGCGGGCGTGTTTCCGTACACGGTGGAAGACGTGGTGCTGATGGGGCGTGCTGCACACCTGGGGCGCTTTGCCTCGCCTGGTGAGGCCGATCGGCAGCTGGCGCGGCGCTGCCTGGCGATGATGGGCATCGAGCACCTGGCTCCGCGCATCTACACCGCCATCAGCGGGGGTGAGCGCCAGCTGGCATTGGTGGCCCGTGCGCTGGTGCAGGAGCCCCGTCTGCTGGTGATGGACGAGCCCACCGCCAGTCTGGATTTCGGCAATCAGATCCGCGTGCTGGAACACGTGGAGCGTCTGAGTGCCGGTGGCATGGCGGTGCTGATGACCACGCACCAGCCCGAGCATGCGCTGCGCGTGGCCGACCGCATTGCGCTGCTGGGGCGTGGCCACATGGTGGCCGTGG
>CALIXC010000300.1 GCA_938046755.1 uncultured Lautropia sp.
AGCGCCTGCCCAGCCCGTCCCCGCCCGGGCGCTGGAGGAAGTGGTACAGTCGGCGGGGCTGGAATGGGTGCAGACCAGCGCAGCTCCGCAGGCCGAGCCTGTCGTGACCGCGCCTGCTGCCCCTCGGCCGCGCCGGCAGCGCAAGCCGCGCACGCCGGTCGCCACTGAACCGCTGCAACAGGTGGAAACCCAGGCCGGCAAGCCGTCGGACGAGCAGTAACCACCTCACCGGCCCGGCAGGCATCGCCTGTCGGGCCGGTTCACTTCCTTTCCCTTTCATGGCAGAACGAGTCATACCCATTGCCGACCAGCGCAGTCGCGGTATTCTGCCGATGCAGCCGCTTCGCCTGCAGCACGGCACATCGGCACTGCCCATGTCCCCGGACGGCGCACTGCTCGACGCCCGTGGCCGGCCTCTGCACGACCTGCGCATCTCGGTCACTGACCGCTGCAACTTCCGCTGCTCATACTGCATGCCGCGCGAGGTCTTTGGCAAGGACCATGAGTTCCTCTCGCACGGCTCGTTGCTCAGCTTCGAGGAAATCACCCGCGTTGCCGGGCTGATGGTCAACCTGGGCGTGAAGAAGATCCGCCTGACCGGCGGTGAGCCACTGCTGCGGCGCGACCTGGAAACACTGATCGCCCAGCTCAGCTGCCTGCGTCAGCCCGACGGCCAGCCCGTGGAACTGACCCTGACCACCAACGGCTCGTTGCTGGCCAAGAAGGCCCCGTCACTGCGCGAGGCCGGACTCGATCGCGTCACGGTCAGCCTGGACGGCCTGGACGACGCGCTGTTTCGCAAGCTCAACGACGCCAACTTCCCGGTTTCCCGCGTCCTGGCCGGCATCGAGGCCGCTGCCCAGGCCGGTTTCTCCGGCATCAAGGTCAACATGGTGGTGCGCCGCGGCCTGAACGACGGCGAGATCCTGCCAATGGTCGAGCATTTCCGTGGCACCGGACACATCCTGCGCTTCATCGAATACATGGACGTGGGCGCCAGCAACGGATGGCGCATGGAAGAAGTGCTGCCCAGCCGTGACATCATCGCGCGCATCCACGCCGTGCATCCGCTGGCCCCTGTCGATCCGAACTATCCCGGCGAGGTGGCTCAACGCTGGCGTTACCTCGACGGCGCCGGCGAGATCGGTGTCATCTCCTCCGTCACCCAGCCTTTCTGCGGCGACTGCTCGCGTCTGCGGCTGACCACCGAAGGCCAGCTCTTCACCTGCCTGTTCGGCCATCAGGGTCATGACCTACGCGGCCTGCTGCGCCGCCAGCTTCCCGACGAGGACATCCGGGCCGCGCTGATGAACCTCTGGCAGGGACGTGACGACCGCTATTCCGAGCTGCGCAGCAGCCAGAAGTCCGCCAGTTCGGCCTCCAACGGCAGACGGCGGGTGGAAATGAGCTACATCGGTGGCTGAAGACCCCATCACCGGCCTGGTGCTGGCCGGTGGCGCAGCCAGGCGCCTGCAGACTGCCCACCCCGGAGCCGACAAGGGACTGCTGCCACTGGCGGGCAGGCCGCTGATTGCCTGGGCCATCGACAACCTGGCCCCGCAGGTACAGAGCCTCGTCATCAGCGCCAACCGCCACCTGGACGACTACCGCCAGCTGGGGCATCCGGTCCTGCCCGACCTGCTGCCCGACATGCCCGGCCCCCTGGCCGGCATTCACGCGGCCCTGTCCGTCTGCCCTACCGAGTGGCTGGCCGTATCCGCCTGCGACACCCCTTTCCTGCCCCCCGACTGGGTTGCCCGGCTGCAGCGCGCCCTGACGGCCAGCAGCGCCCCCATTGCCTACGCCCACGACCCTGACCAGCCCCACCCGCTGGTGGCCGTGCTGCATCGCAACCTGCTGCCCTCGCTGGATGCCTTCCTGAAAGCCGGCAACCACCGGGTCCGACAGTGGTATGGCCAGCACGGCGCGCGGGCAGTACTCTTTCCCGATCCGCAGGCCTTCCAGAACCTCAACACCCCGGAGGAATGGCAGGCTGCCGAAAGCCGTCTGGGCCCGCCTGTCGATCCCCATCCTTCATCCTGAAACGCCTCCACCCGGAACCAAGCCCGGCTGGCGTCCCTGCCCGCCCCATCTCGCCGGAGACCCGTTCATGAGTACCTCAACCAACTGGCCCTCCCTTGCTTCCCTGCTGGCCCGCCTACCGGACTTCAATCCGGACGCCGTACCCGCGGTCCAGGCCCGCAAGCTGCTGTCCGACTGGGTGGCGCCGCGTGTCCAGGAGCGTTCGATGCCGGTCCAGGCCGCCGCCCTCGGCTGCGTGCTGGCCCGTGACGTCGTCGCCCGCCTGGATCTGCCCCCCTGCGACAACGCCGCCATGGACGGCTACGCCCTGCGTCATGCCGACCTGAACCCCGAGGGCGACACCACGCTGCCTGTGGGCGGCCGCACGCTGGCCGGTGATCCCCCGGCCACACTGCCCCCCGGACAGGCCTGGCGCATCATGACCGGCGCGCCCATGCCCGCCGGCGCCGACACCGTGGTGATACAGGAACACGTCCGTCGCCATGCCAATGACGCAGCCCTGCATGGCGCAAGCAGCCCGCCCGATGGGAGCTCTTTCCCGCCGGAAAGGATCACCCTCGCAACCGGCCAGAAACCCGGCCAGAATGTGCGCCACCGGGGAGAGGACATCCGCACAGGCCAGACCGCCCTCGCTGCCGGTCGTATCCTCTCGCCCATGGATCTGGGTATCGCCGCCTCGCAGGGCGTTGTCGACCTGCCCGTGTTTGGTCCGCTGAAAGTGGGCGTTTTCTCGACCGGCAACGAACTGGTCCAGGGAGGGCATCCGCTGGCCGCCGGCCAGATGCATGACAGCAACCGCCCCACCCTGCTGGCGCTCGCACGCAACCGGGGATTCGAGGCCATCGACCTGGGCTGGCTACCTGATGATTCGGCCATCCTGACCAAGGCCCTGGCATCCAGCATCGACCAGGTCGATGTGCTGCTGACCACCGGCGGTGCCGCCGGGGGGGATGCCGATCTGCTCTGGCACGTGCTGTCACAGCCCATGCACCATCAGGGCATGTCGCTACCCACTGAAGCCCACGCCTGGAAACTGAAGCTGCGCCCGGGGCGCCCCCTGGTCATCGGACGCATCAGCCAGACACCGGTCTTCGGCCTGCCCGGCAACCCGGTGGCAGCGCTACTCAGCTTCCTGTTCGTCATCGACGCCGCCCTTCAGAAAATGGCGGGCATCACCGATCCGCGCCCGCTACCGCGCATCCGCGCCCGCGCCGGCACGGCCATCCGCAAGCGTCCGGGCCGGCAGGAGCTGCTGCGCGTGACGCTCTGCTACCATGAATCGGACGACCTGCCGGTGGCCATGCCTGCCGGCAGCCAGAGTTCCGCCCAGCTGCGCTCGGTCGCAGAGGCCGACGGCATCGCCGTGCTGCCCGAAGACCAGGGCCCAGTGGCCGAAGGCCACCGGCTGGACGTGGTGCCGCTACACGGCCTGCTGTAATTCACTAACAGTCCCCAAGCAGCAAGGGCCAGCGAACACCACCTTTTCATCAGGATCCCGCACCGCATGAACGCCATTCCCCATTTCCACCGCTTGCTGCTGGCCATCGCCCTGGCGCTTTCGGCAGGCAGCGTGCAGGCCGCCCAGACCACCAGCAGCCGCCCCGTCGAGAAGGCCGAACCGGCCGCCATCCAGCCGGGTACCGACGTACCGCCCCCACAGCCCATCAGCGATGAGGTGATCGGCCAGGAGTACGACGCCTACCGGCAGAGCGTGAAAGGCCAGAAGATGTACACCGTCAGCTACATCCTGCTGGACGACGAAACAGAAGCCCGCCAGTGGATTGCCCGCCTCCGGAGCGGCGCCTCCTTCGAGAAGGCGGCCCGGGAGCACTCCAAGCACCCGCTCAGCGCCAAGGAAGGCGGCAAGCTGGGCACCTTCGCCACCTGCCGCTGGGCCAGGGACACCGTTCAGCTGCTGGACACCCTCAAGCCTGGGCAGATCTACGCCAAACCCGTCAAGGCCAGTGCCGGCTGGAGCATCTATCGTCTGGATGCCGTCAAGCCCCTGGAGCCGATCAGCTACGCACAATACAAAGAACAGCTGCTGTCGGCCTCCTTCAAGCCCGAATGCCCGTGGGTCCCCCCTGTGACGGTGGGCGTGCCGCGCGAGCCCTGAACAACACCGCATGAACCCGATCGACCCGAAGATCCCCGACCTGCCGAAACGGGGATTCGCGTGAGCAGCAAGACGGCGACGATGGACCGCAGCAACAACAGCCACCGAATGGGCCTGGTGGCCGCCACCGCCATATCGGTCACGATCGTCGTGGGTGCAGGCCTACTGACGCTGCCCGGACTCAGCTACGCCCAGGCCGGGCGCCTGGGGCACCTGCCCTGGCTGCTGATGTCTGTCTTGATGCTGCCGCTGCTGGCTGTGTTCGCATTCTTTGCACGGCGTCACCCCTCCGCCGGCGGCGTGGTCGGCTACATTCGCCTCAGCCTCGGGCTCCGGCTGGGAGCCGCCAGCGAAGCCATCGTCATCGGCACCTTCTCGCTGGGGCTGCCCGCCATTGCCCTGATCGGCGCCACCTACCTGCAGCAGACGCTGCCGGGTCTGCCCGTGGCCGCCACCGCCATCGGCATGGTCACCATCGGGCTGCTCTTCGGGATGTTCGGCCTCAGAGTATCCGGAGCCATCCAGACCGCCATCGCGACACTGATCGTTCTGGGCCTGCTGGGACTCTGTGTCGGCTACTGGCTTCATGCCCCCTCGGACACCAGCCCCGACGTGTTCCCCCTGGCCGGAGGCGGCATGCCGCCCGTGCTGTCCGCCGACGCACTGCTCGGCGTCCTGTCGGCGCTGCCCCTCGTGCTCTTTGCCTACACAGGCTGGGAAATCACCGCCTTCCTGGCCGAGGACATGCAGGATCCCGCCCGCAACCTGCCACGTTCGATCTGGGCCAGCTTCGTCATCGTCACCCTGCTGTACGTCTTCGTCGCCTGGACGGTAGCCAGCGCCGCCACCGCCGACGAAGGCTGGCGACTCGCCCCCATCGCCCAGCTGGCCGACAGCTGGCTGGGCGTTGCCGAGCTTCGGCTGACCGGGATCATCGCCACCCTGCTGATTCTGGACAACGTCACTGGCGCCTTCCTGTCCACCTCCCGCGCCCTGTTCTCGGCCGGGCGCGATGGCCTGCTGCCCCGGGCGCTGGCCCACGTGGACCAGCGGGGACTGCCTGTGCGCGCCATGCTGACAGGCTGGGTGCTGTACGTGGTCGTCATTCTCGTCACGCAGACGTCCGGCCTGGGCGTCGAGATGCTGCTGCAGCTGGCCGGCCAGAACTTCTTCGTGCTGTATCTGCTGGCGGCCGTGGGCTACACCCGCCTGCAACACCGTACCGGCCCACGTCTTCTGGGCCTCGTCGCCATCCTGCTGGTGCTGGCCATGATGAGCCTGTTCAGCCTGCCCGGCATTCTCTACTGCGGCGCGCTGGCCCTGCTGGGCCTCTGGGGCGCCCGCAAGGTGCCCCATGATGCCGTCTCCGGTTGAGACGGGCCATCACCTCCTGAAGCACGTCCGGCCTACAGCTCCACCGGCGGCGCATGCCGCAGCGCCTCGTCGATCGTCGTGAGCCCGGCGGCTACCGCAGCGGCACCTGCCATCCGCAGGGGGCGCATGCCATGCTTGATGGCAGCCAGCCGCAGCTTGCGCAGCTCCGGCCGCTCAGTGATGTACTGGCGGATGCTCTCGTTGTTGGCCAGGATCTCGTAGAGACCGGTCCGCCCGCGAAAGCCCCCCATCCGGCAGGACGGACATCCCACCGGCCGGTAGATGGAGGCCGGCCGGGGCACGTTGCGGAAGGGCTTCACCAAGTCTGCCCACATCTCGTCCGTCACCGAATCATCGGGCTGCTTGCACTCCGGACACAGCGTGCGCGCCAGCCGCTGCGCCATCACCCCGATGAGCGTCGACTGCAGCAGATACGCCGGCACTCCCAGATCCAGCAGTCGCGTGATGGCGCTGGGCGCGTCGTTGGTATGCAGCGTGGAGATCACCAGGTGCCCCGTCAGCGCGGCCTGCACCGCCATTTCGGCCGTTTCCAGATCCCGGATCTCGCCCACCATGATGATGTCCGGGTCCTGACGCATCAGCGCCCGGATGCCGTCGGCAAAGCCCAGATCGATGGCCGGCTGCACCTGCATCTGGTTGAAGCTGTTCTCCACCATCTCGATCGGATCCTCGATGGTGGAGACGTTCACCGCTTCCGTGGCCAGCGCCCGCAGCGTCGCATAGAGCGTGGTCGTCTTGCCCGAGCCGGTCGGCCCCGTCACCAGCACGATGCCGTTGGGCCGTCCCGTCATGTCCTGCCAGCGCGCCAGATCCTCGCCCTGCAGCCCTAGCTGCGCAAAGTTGCGTGACAGCACCTCCGGGTCGAAGACCCGCATCACCAGCTTCTCGCCGAAGGCCGTGGGCAGCGTGGACAGCCGCAACTCGATCTCGTGGCCGTCGCCCGCGCGCGTCTTGATGCGCCCGTCCTGTGGCCGGCGCTTTTCCACCACGTCCATCCGGCCCAGCAGCTTGATGCGGCTGGTCATCGCCGACATTACCCCCGGCGGCACCTGGTAGACGTTGTTCAGCAGGCCATCGATGCGAAAGCGCACCACCCCCAGATCACGCCGGGGCTCCAGATGGATGTCGCTGGCCCGCTGCTCGAACGCATACTGCCACAGCCAGTCCACCACCGTGACGATATGCTGGTCGTTGGCGTCGAAATGCCGGCCGTTGCGGCCCAGCTCCACCAGCTGCTCGAAATTGTTCTGAACCGCCGTCTGGCCGGTGCGCTGCGCACTGCGGATCGTCCCCGCCAGATCGAAGAACTCCACCAGATAGCGCTGCAGCTCCAGCGGACTGGCCAGCACCGGCATCACCCGCCGGCGCAGCGTGTGCGACAGCTCTGCCACCCATTCCGCCGTCAGATAGGGCTCGGCCGTGGCGATCGTCACCGAATCCGGCGTAACCTCCAGCGGCAGGATGCGATAGCGATTGGCATAGGCCTTGCTCATCACCTCGCCGATGCGCGAGAAATCCACCTTCAGCGGATCGATGCGCACATGCCGCCAGCCGATCTGCCCCGCCAGCCACTGACACAGCCAGTCCACATCCAGCATCGCATGCGGTGGCTTCAGCCCCTTCAGCTTGCGCTCGGCAATCATCACCAGCGGATGCCGGTCAGCCGACGACAGCAAGGCGTCACGCGACAGTGTCTGGCGCGTTTCCTCGCTGATCTCGCCCTGCTCGGCCAGCAGCGCCAGCAGCCGGTCGATCATCAGCCGCCGGCCGGGCTCACCCGGCATCAGCCGCGTGCCCGCCGCCTGTGCACTCCCTTCCGGCGCCCGCACCTCCATCCCGGCCTCTACCATGCGCACCACCCCATCGTGTCCATGGTTGCCGATTAGACCCTGTCGGCACCTTCGTCACTGCGTGCCCCAAGACAGAAGGACAGCACAGACCGGTGCAAGGTCAGACACCCCGACCAGGAGAAACATCAAAACGCCAGGACACCCGGAGCACATGGGGCCGGACAGCCGGTGCGGCGGCAGGCACATGCGGCCTTCATCGCCCACCCGGAGCCTTCACGGTCCCCAGAACTCCAGCCACTCCAGCGCATCCATCGTCCGATAGGCATCGCGCACATGCCGCATGGCCGTCTTTGCACGCTGGCTCACCAGCACCTCGACGACACGCCGCCCATCCTCGAAACGCAGCACGACCTTGCCCGCCTGCAGCAACCGATCCAGCCGCTCCAGTCCATCATAGTCGTCAAGCGCATTGTCCGACCACCACAGCCCGTCCAGATCCTCGCGGGCATGCAGATAGAACCTGAGATCCTCGCCATCGGCCAGGACGCTCACTTCCACGTCCCGTGACGCCCCCTTTCGTGGCGGTACCTTCTGACGACGATGGACCTGCAGCCCCAGATGAAGCCCTTCCTGTGATTCGTCCCGGGCATGGCGCCCATCCCGGATGACCAGAAAGATGGGTTCCTGCTCCCGCCCAGGCGGCGTGCTGCGGTCCTGGTACCAGACAATGCCACCCACCCGGTCCTTCTGGCTGACCAGAAAGCGCAGGGCCGCATCCCGTTTTGCGGTCTGTGCAGCCTTCTTCTCTTGCCACACGCCACGCTTTCGCTCCTCTTCCCTCATCTTCGCCAGCGAGTCCCGGATCAGCGCATCCGTCTGGCCGTCCTCAGCCCGGTATTGCATCCATTGCTTGCGCAGACGCTGCGCTTCCTTCATGCGTTTCTGGACGACCTTCTCCAGCCGGAGAATCTCCGGATCGTTCAGCACCTTCAGCCCCTGGATGACCTGGGCAGCCCCGGCGGTGTCGCCCAGCGCCAGCTGGTTGTCGATCCCCTGCAGGATTTCCTCCCGCTGTGCCGCCACATGCCAGCGCAGCTCGGACAACGCCTTCTGGTGCTCCACCACCACTTCGTACCCGGCCAGCTTCGGTGTCGGCACCGGCGGCACGAAATACCCCATGCCAAAGGGATACAGCAGCACGTTCACCACCAGGAAAATCCCACCGAACAGGATGAGAAAGGGGATGCCCACGACAGCACCCGCAACCCCGGGCGCAACGGCCACCAGAATGAGAAACAGCATCTCGCACGCTCCTAATGGGCCATGCCGATGCCCACGGCACCGGCATTCGCCAGTCGCTGCTCCTCTTCGTAGCTGGACAGGGCAGCCTCGTAGAGCGTCAGCATCCGACGCAGGGAATCCCTCTCCTGGGCACTGATCTCATGCTCGATCATGCCCTTCTGGCCACCGATCCGCAGCCTGCTATTGCGCCAGCTGATGATGTCCAGAACCAGCTTGGCCTCGCGCTTGCCCACCGGTTTGGCCCACCACACCACGTTGCCCTGCTCTCCGGACTCGGCGCCGATGCCGGCCGGCACCTCCTCCGCCGTCCGGATGATCTTGATCTCGAAACTGCGGATGGGCAGGGCATTCGGCCCGTCATACTGCACGCGCAGCATCAGCACCGGCTTCTGCCCATCCTGCATGCCCAGCAGCAGAAAGAACCCGGTTCCCGTACTGCATCGCACGCCTTCACTGTCGTGATACCAGGTCATGGCCCCCTGTGTCGGTCCCACACATAGCCAGCGCTTCAAGCCCTTGAGCTGCTCGCGTATCCGGGCCTTTCCCTTCGCGACGGCCGTGGCCATATCCGCACGTGCCAGGGAAACGGCATCCTCCGCGGGCAGCCTCCTGTCGTTGCGGCCTGCCGTCCCGGACGTCGTGCCTGCACGACCGGCTTCGCCCTCGCCCTGGTTGGCGACGGCCGTGCCAGTACCGGCCACCGTCCTGTTACCACTCACAACCTGCTGCAGATTCTCCGCCGCCTTCTGCCGATAGCGCTGGACCTCACTGTCATGCAGGCTCTCGAACAGCCCGGCCCGCTCATACAGTTCCTGGTAGCGACCCTTCTCCTCCAGATACGCCAAGTCCTCCAGCACCGCCTTGCGGTTCGTGGAAAACCACACCACCAGCCGCGCATGCGCCTTCGTCATGCGATCTTCAGCCTGCCGCAGCGCCCGTTCCCGTGCGGCCATCGCCTCGTACCGTTCGATCAGCTGCTGTTCGGCAGGTACCCCTTCCCGCGCTGGCGATGGGTCTGAAGGCTGTACCGCCGATATCGGGACTGTGGATGGGACTGTGGACACCGGGGCCACGGATGGGCCGGATACCCCTTGGGCCATCCCCTCGGGGGACGTCTCACGCGTCTCCTCATGACGGGTCAGGCTGTCCGCAGAAGCAGACGCCGGTGCTCCCG
>CALIXC010000301.1 GCA_938046755.1 uncultured Lautropia sp.
ACCTACGCCAGGGCGACGAGCTGAACGGCCTGGCCGACGCGGCGCGCAGCCGCGCCGAGGCTGACTGGCTGGTGGGCATCAACGGCACTCGCGCCATGACAGCCTTCAACTCACGCGATGGCGGCTTCTACCTCACCACCGTCGGCCGGGTGCAGACCCCCACGCTGGCCGTGGTGGTCGAGCGCGAAGAGAAGATCCGCCGCTTCGTGCCGCGCGACTACTTCGAGGTCAAGGCCACCTTCGGCGCCAAGGCCGGCCAGTACGAAGGCAAGTGGTTCGATCGCAACTTCAAGAAGAGCGACGATCCCGAACACAAGGCCGACCGCTTCTGGACCCGCGAGGACGCCGAGGCCATCGTGGCTGCCTGCGAGGGCAAGCCCGGCACCGTCACGGAAGAATCCAAGCCTTCCACCCAGATCGCTCCCGCGCTCTTTGACCTGACCACGCTGCAGCGCGAGGCCAACGGCCGCTTCGGCTTCTCGGCCAAGACCACCCTGGCACTGGCCCAGGCGCTGTACGAGAAGCACAAGGTGCTCACCTACCCGCGTACCGATTCGCGGGCGCTGCCCGAGGACTACCTGGGCACGGTGCGCCAGACGCTGGGCCAGCTCTCCGAATCCGGCGTGCACGGCGAATTCGCCCGCACCATCCTGGAAAAGGACTGGGTCAAGCCCAACAAGCGGGTCTTCGACAACAGCAAGATCTCCGACCACTTCGCCATCATCCCCACGCTGCAGGCACCCAAGAACCTGTCGGATGCCGAGCAGAAGGTCTACGACCTGGTGGTGCGGCGCTTCATGGCCGTGTTTTACCCGGCCGCCGAATACCTGGTCACCACCCGCATCACCACCGTGGCCGGCCATCCCTTCAAGACCGAAGGGCGCGTGCTGGTCAACCCCGGCTGGCTGGCCATCTACGGTCGTGACGCCAGCGGTGGCGACGGCCCCGGCAACCTGGTGCCCGTTACGCCCAACGAAACGGTGCAGACCGACGAGATCGCCCTGCAGGCCAACCAGACCCGGCCACCGGCCCGCTACACCGAGGCCACGCTGCTCTCGGCCATGGAAGGCGCCGGCAAGCTGGTTGACGACGACGAGCTGCGCGAGGCCATGGCCGGCAAGGGCCTGGGCACGCCGGCCACCCGCGCCGCCATCATCGAGGGGCTGATCACCGAACGCTACCTGCTGCGCGAAGGGCGCGAACTCATCCCCACCGCCAAGGCCTTCCAGCTGCTCACGCTGCTGCGCGGCCTGGGCGTGGCCGCGCTCAGCATGCCGGAACTCACCGGCGACTGGGAATACAAGCTCAGCCAGCTCGAGAAGGGCCGCATGGACCGCCAGGTCTTCATGTCGGACATCGCCGCCATGACCCGCGACATCGTGGAGAAGGCCCGCAACTTCGAGGCCGACACGGTGCCCGGCGACTATGCCGTGCTGCAGACCCCCTGCCCGGCCTGCGGCGGCGTCATCAAGGAGAACTACAAGCGCTTTGCCTGCAGCCAGTGCGACTTCTCCATCACCAAGATCCCCGGTGGCCGCCAGTTCGAGCTGCCCGAGGTCGAGACGCTGCTGAAGGACAAGGTCATCGGCCCGCTGACGGGTTTCCGCAGCAAGATGGGGCGGCCCTTCTCGGCCATCCTCAAGATCACCCCGGAAAACAAGCTGGAATTCGACTTCGGCCAGAACGACGCGCAGGACGAGCAGTCCGAACCCGTCGACTTCAGCGGCCAGGAGTCGCTGGGCCCCTGCCCCAAGTGCCAGAGCCCGGTGTACATCCACGGCATGCACTACGTCTGCAGCCACTCGGTAGGTCCCGCCAAGACCTGTGACTTCCGCTCGGGCCGCGAGATCCTGCAGCAACCCATCGAGCCTGCCCAGATGCAGAAACTGCTGGCCGACGGCCGCACCGATCTGCTGACCGGCTTCGTCTCGTCCCGCACCCGTCGCAAGTTCAAGGCCTTCCTGGTGCGCGAGCCCAGCGGCAAGATCGGCTTCGAGTTCGACAACGCCAAGGGCAAGGCCACCAAGGCCGATGGCAAGGACGGCGAAGAAGGCGCCGAAGACAGGAAGCGCACCACCCGCGCGACCGCTGCCAGGTCCGGCACGGCCACCAAGGCCAGCACCACCGCCCGCAAGACCAGTGCGGCCAAGGCAACCACAACGCGGCGCACCACCAAGGCGGCTGCCGACGATCCGGCCGCTGCCGAGGGCGAAAGCGCCACACCCAAGGCCGGTGCCAAGGCTGCCTCGACCGCTGGTCGGACCCGCCGGACCGCTGCCAGCGCCAAGGCCGACAATACGGGAGACCACCCAGCCGACCCGAGCGAATGATGTCTGTCGCCACCCCCGTTTCCCGTTCCAGTCACGCCACCCCGCAGGCCACACCGTCACCCGTCGTGACCTCGGCCCTGCAGGGTGCTGCCCAGGCCGCCACGACAGCCGCCACCCGCCAGCGCGCCTACACCGCACCGCCCACTCCCGCCGTGTACCAGCGGATGGAATGGGTCTTTGCCTACGGCTCGCTGATCTGGAACCCGGAGTTCGACTTCGACGAACGGCACAAGGTGCGCATCGAGGGCTATCACCGCGCTTTCTGCATCAATTCGCACACCTACCGGGGCACGCCCGATGCTCCGGGCGTGGTGCTGGGACTGGACTGCGGCGGCTCGTGCGAAGGCATCGTCTACCGCGTGCGCCGTGGCCAGGAAGCCGACATCATGGACCGCATCTACCAGCGCGAGATGGTCAGCGAGGTCTATCGGCCGCTGGTGGTGGACATCCCGCTGCCCGACGGCCGCCAGGTGCAGGCGCTCACCTTCATCGCCTGCCAGGAAGACCTGCACGGCTACCTGCCCGGTCCGCGCAGCGAAGTGCTGCGCCGGCTGCGCGAATGCACCGGCTGCCGGGGCAGCAACCGCGAATACGCCCTCAACACCCAGGCCGCCCTGCGTGAATGGGGTATCCACGACCCCTACCTGGACGCGCTGATCGCGGAAATGGACACTCCATCTGCCCAAGGTTCCCGGCCCGATTGCTGAGGCCGGATGAAGGCAGACGACCCATCGGCGCCAGTGCTCCAACCAAAGGCCTGAACCTCTTCCCACATGACCACGGCCACCTCCAGAGGCAGCTGATTTCCGGCCGCTCGTGATCGGAGGCCATCACCTTGAGGATCCTTAACGTACTTCCGAAAAGCACAAATTATTACAATAGTCATAAAAAATCATCGCTTTTGGCGACTCTTTCCATATTCAGGATCAATAGAATTATTCGGCTATCAAAGCCCTCTCACATGCCTGATCCGAAATATCGCCTCCTCCAACAGGGGTTTCTGGTACCCCTGGCCTCGCTAGGTATCCTGTTGTGTCTGGCCAGCTGCAACAGCGACACTGGCAGCACATCTCCCGCCTCTTCCAACGCGGCAGCCGCTACATCCGCCGATGCGGCTACCCAGGCTGGATCCGACGGTACTGCAAGTTCCTCTACCAGTGCCGCCTGGGACCTGATCACCGGTACCCATGCCTCCGACCAGATCGACACCAAAGGCTGGCTGCCCCTGTCCATTGCGCTGGATTCGATGACGGCCAGCAGCCCGTCACCCCGCCTGTCCATCCAGCCTGCCAGTGACAGCGTCACCACCGTCTCGCTCGACGGCAAGCCGGTAGCCACTCTCACGCGGGACATCCATGGTGTGACGATTCACGCCACTCCGGGCAATATCCACCTCGCTTACACCCTCAGTGGTGTCGGCACCACGCCACTCACCATCCGCAGCGACAACGACTACCAGCTGGTGCTCTCGGATGCTCACCTGGCCAGCCCCGACGGTCCGGCGTTGGACCTGCAATCTGGCAGTACCGCCTTCCTCGAATTGAAAGGCGCCAGTACGTTGGCCGATACCGACACCTGGGGTCCACGCACTGACGCCGACAGCAAGACGACCCAGCCCACAGCCACGCTGTCGGCCGGCGGTCCGCTGGTCGTGCGTGGTGACGGGTCGCTGAAGGTCGATTCCAGGGCCCACCATGCGTTGGCCACCGCCGGCCACATACGCCTGTCCAGCGGCAACCTTTCGCTTGCCGCGGCTGCCAGGGATGGCCTGCGTGCCAGCCACGCCTTCATCATGGACGGCGGCCAGCTGGGGATCGACGCCCCGGCCGGCAAGGGCATCAAGGTCAATGGTGAGGAAAGCGCCACCCAGCCACTGGGTTTCGTGGCCATCAATGACGGCCATCTCACCATCAAGAGCCACGACAAGGCCATCACCGCCGGCTGGAAGGCCAAGGAGGATGCAAAGACTCCCGGTACCAGCGATGATCCCGACCCGCGCGTGACCATCAGCGGCGGCACACTGGACATCACCACCACCGGAAAGCCAGTGGAGGACACCAACGAAGGCGAAGGTGGCCTGTCCCCCGAAGGCATTGAGGCGAAATCCGCCATTACCGTGCGTGGCGGTAACCTCACCCTGAACACCACAGACGACTGCTTCAACGCCGGAACGCGCTTCGAACTGAGCGACGGCCGTGTCTACGCCTACAGCAGCCTTCAGGATGCCGTGGATTCCAACGGCACCATGACCATCTCCGGCGGCGTCCTGGTGGCTGTCAGCCACGCCCCGCGACCCGAAGGCGCCCTGGACAGCGACTCGCACGAATTCGCCATCAAGGGAGGCACCTTCGTCGGCATCGGTGCTTACAACAGTACCCCCACCGCCAGCGCCTCAACCCAGAACGCCATCGCCATCCCGACCTACGTCGAGGCCGGCCGCTGGACACTGCGCGATACAGCCAACAACGCCGTATTCTCCTACGACTTGCCCTTTCGCGCCGGCTACCTGATCGCCAGCACGCCAGCTCTGGCTCAGGGCGCCACCTACACCGTGGTACGCGGTGGTACCCCCGGCCCCATGGGTGAGGATTTCCATGGCATGGCCCTGAAGCCCACCACTCTTGCCGGCGGCACACCGGGCGATACCTTCAGCATCACCGACACGCTCACCCATCTGGGCGCTACCGAATTCAACTGGTACAGCCCGGAACTGGGGCCTGGCGACTGAGTGGCAGGAAGTCCACCAGCTGCCGTTCTCTGTGGGCCGGGCCAGATCCAGGTCCCGGAAGTTCATGACACGCTCTAGAATGTCAGCTTCCGTCACAACAGATTTCTCGGAGCGCGCATTCGCATGGGCAACACCATTCTGCAAAGCCTGCCGATCGGCCAGAAGGTCGGCATTGCCTTCTCGGGCGGCCTGGATACCAGCGCCGCACTGCACTGGATGCGCAAGAAAGGGGCCGTTCCCTACGCCTACACCGCCAACCTGGGCCAGCCCGACGAGAACGACTACGACGAGATCCCCCGCAAGGCGCTGCGCTACGGCGCCGAAGCCGCCCGCCTGGTGGACTGTCGCGGTCAGCTGGTGGCCGAGGGCATCGCCGCCCTGCAGTGCGGCGCCTTCCACATCTCCACCGCCGGCGTGACCTACTTCAACACCACGCCCATCGGCCGCGCCGTCACCGGCACGATGCTGGTGGCCGCCATGAAGGAAGACGACGTCAGCATCTGGGGTGACGGCAGCACCTACAAAGGCAACGACATCGAGCGCTTCTACCGCTACGGCCTGCTCACCAACCCGTCGCTCAAGATCTACAAGCCCTGGCTGGACCAGCAGTTCATCGACGAACTGGGTGGCCGTGCCGAGATGTCGGCCTTCATGGCCGCCTCGGGCTTCGACTACAAGATGTCGGCCGAGAAAGCCTATTCCACCGACTCCAACCTGCTGGGCGCCACCCACGAAGCCAAGGATCTGGAATACCTGAACAGCGGCATCCGCATCGTTCAGCCCATCATGGGCGTGCCCTTCTGGCGCGAGGACGTGGTGATCCGCCCCGAGGAAGTCACCATCCGCTTCGAGGAAGGCCAGCCCGTCGCCCTCAACGGCCAGACCTTCGACAGCCCGGTCGAACTGATGCTGGAGGCCAACCGCATCGGTGGCCGTCACGGACTGGGCATGAGCGACCAGATCGAGAACCGCATCATCGAGGCCAAGAGCCGCGGCATCTACGAAGCCCCGGGCATGGCGCTGCTCCACATCGCCTACGAGCGTCTGGTCACCGGCATTCACAACGAGGACACCATCGAGCAGTACCGCATCAACGGCCTGCGTCTGGGTCGTCTGCTGTACCAGGGCCGCTGGTTCGACCCTCAAGCCATCATGCTGCGCGAGACCGCCCAGCGCTGGGTGGCACGCGCCATCACCGGCGAGGTCACGCTGGAACTGCGCCGCGGCAACGACTACTCACTGCTGAACACTGAATCGCCCAACCTCACCTATCACCCCGAGCGGCTGACCATGGAAAAAGGCGAATCGGTCTTCTCGCCGGCTGACCGCATCGGCCAGCTCACCATGCGCAACCTCGACATCACCGACACGCGCGACAAGCTGGCCAACTACAGCCGCGTCGGTCTGCTGAGCGCGGGTGCCGGCCATGAACTGCCGCAGCTGAAGAAGGACTGAGTGAAGTTCATTCACGCCGCCGACCTGCACCTGGACAGCCCGCTTCGCGGGCTGTCCGCGTATTCCGATGCACCAGCCGAGCAGTTGCGCACCGCCACGCGCGATGCCTTCGTGAAGCTGGTGGACATCGCCCTGGATGAAGCCGTCGACTTCATGGTCATTGCCGGCGACATCTACGACGGCGACTGGAAGGACTTCAACACCGGACTTTTCTTCATCCGGCAGATGGGAAGGCTGCGACAGGCCAACATTCCCGTCTATCTGCTGTACGGCAACCACGATGCCGAAAGCGACATGACACGCAGCCTCACGCTGCCCGACAACGTGCATGTCTTTTCATCGCGCAAGGCAGAAACGTTCGCCATCGAATCACTGAAGGTGGCGATTCATGGTCGAAGCTTCAAGCAGAAAGCCACCACAGAAAATCTGGTCCCAAACTATCCGGAACCCGTCTCTGGCTGGCTGAACATCGGCGTGCTGCATACCGCCCTGGAAGGAAATGCCGAGCATGCCACCTATGCACCCTGCACCGTTTCCGAGCTGGAAGCCAAGGGCTACCAGTACTGGGCACTGGGCCATGTGCATGAGCGCAGCATCCTTCCTGAACATCGGCAACCGGGCCAGACCGTCATCGCCTTTCCCGGCAACATCCAGGGGCGGCACATCCGCGAGCAAGGCGCACGCGGCGCCCTGCTGGTCACGGTGCAAGCCGACGAGATCACCGACATCCAGCTGCTGGAAGTCGACGTGCTGCGCTGGCAGCAGCTGGATGTAGAACTCGGTCAGGACGACGACATGACGTCCGCCCTCCAGGCAGCCGGCCGTGCCCTGGAAAACCTTCTGACCGAAACCCCTGCTCATCTTCTGCTGGCCGTGCGTGTCGTCTTCACCGGAACCACGCCCGCACATGAAACCCTGCTGGCGCAGGACGAACAGCTTCGGCAGGAAATCATTGCCCAGGCCGTGGCCCAGGATGCTGAGCGCATCTGGATCGAGAAGGTGAAGGTGGCCACACGCCCGCCGAAGGTCATGGCCTCGACATCTCAGGGTCTGCCTGATGCGCTGGCAGACCTGGAGTCCCTGGTGCTTTCTGCCCAGGACGATCCGGAGTTCGTCAACGACCTCATCAGTGACTGGCAGGCCATCCTGGAAAAGCTGCCCGACGATGTACGCCGCCTGTCGCCCGAACTGAAGGAACTGCGTCAGGATCCCCTGTCACAGCTTGCTGCGCGCGTGCAGCAGGCCCTGCCGCTTCTGGTGGATCGCATCGAACGGGTGCAGTCCGCATCCCCCCGCTGACCTGCCGGAGAATCTCATGCGCATCCGTGAACTGCGGCTGCTCCGCTACGGCAAATTCACTGACCGGCTCCTGAGGCTGCCCCATGCCCCTCAGGACATCCATCTGGTCGTGGGTGCCAACGAAGCGGGCAAGTCGACAATGCGCCGCGCGCTGTCCGACTGGCTGTTCGGCTTTCCGATGCGCAGCACCGGCATGGACTTCCTGCACCCGATGCAGGACCTGCGCCTGGGCGGCATCATCGAGGACAACACGGCCTCCCGCGAAGAACCCTCATCCGGCCAGGACACCGCCACAGACAGCACGGAAACAGGGGCCTCCTCCAACGGGCAGATCCGGTCCCTGAACTTCGAGCGCCGCAAGGGCCAGAAGAACACGCTGCGCACACCGGCTGATGAACCGCTTCCCGACAGCACCCTGCACGAATGGCTGGGCAGCCTGCAGGCCGAAGAATTCAGGCGCATGTACGCGCTGGACCATGCCACGCTGGTAGAAGGCAGCGAGAGCATTCTGCAGGCTTCCGACGACATTGGCCGCATGTTGTTTCAGGCCGCTGCGGGCATCGAGCACCTGGGCGATGCGCTCAAGGCCCTGCAGCAGGAAGCCGACTCGCTCTGGGCTCCCCGCAAGTCCGGCAACCGCATCTTCTACCAGCAGCAGGACGCCTATGAGGACGCCCGACGCACCCTGGGCCAGACCCAGCTGCGCACGCGAGACTGGAAAGAAAGCCATGATGCGCTGACGGACGTCCAGCACCAGCTGGAAGAAGCCCGCAGCAAGCATGCCGAGATCCAGCAGCACATCCATCGACTGGAACGGATCCGACGTGTGCAGCCCCTGCTGCGTGATGCGGAAGCAGTCCGTCAGCGACAGGAGGCGCTGCAGGCATCAGGCATGCCCCCCCTGCTGCCGGACAATGCCCGACAGATCTTCGAGCAGGCCAGCCAGCAAGGGGCGAAAGTGCAAGCCAACATGGCGTACCTGCAGGCGGAATTGAACGAACTCGACCAGGCACTGGCAGCTGTCACCCTCGACACCCCGGTTCTGGCCCGTGCCGACGAGATCACCCGCCTGGACGAAGCGCGCGTGCAGTGCCACGACCATCCCGCCCGGCTGCAACGTCATCAGGAGAAGCTGCAGACGCTCCAGGCCAGGGTCAAGGCACTGGCTGCCGAGCTGGGCTGGCCGGCCGAGGACGAAGCGGCCGTGGCCCGCCGGCTGCCGGCCCCTGCCTGGTGCGAACAGATGGCCCAGCTGATTCGTCGGCACCAGGCGCTGCGGCCTGCCGTGGAGAAGGCCCGGCACGAGCGGGATGCTCAGGCGCAGAACCTCAGCCAGTGGCAGGCGCAGCTGCAGTCACTGGCATCGGAAGGCATTGATCCGGCGCTCTCCGACCTACTAGAACGGGCCCGACGACTGGGGGACCCCGATACCCAGTCGGATGCCCTGGCCAGTGAACGGCAACGGCTGGACGCCGCGCTGGAAGCCACCCTGGCCGGCATGGGGCCGTGGCGCCAGCCCATCGATCGGCTGCAGGCGATGCTGGTGCCCGAAACCAGCCGGGTCGATGCCCTGCGGGTGCAGCAGCATGACGATGGCCGTGCGCTGCAGGCGCGGCAGGAAGCGCTCCAGAAGAAGATCCAGGACATCCAGCACCAGGAACAGGCGCTGCTGCAGCTGGTGCGTCATCATCAGCCCGTCTCGCGCGAGGACGTGGCTCAGGCCCGCCAACAGCGCGATGACAACTGGCAGGCCATCAAGGCCGATCCGGCCAACCTGCCCGACCGGGCTGGTGCATTCGAGGCACGGATGCACGAAGCCGACACCCTGGCCGATGCCCGCCTGGAACGGGCGCAGCACGAAGCGGACCGGCAGTCCTATGCCAACCAGCTGGAAAAGCTGAAACTGGATCGCACCGGCATCGAATCCGACATTCAGGCCATCGAGACGCGGATGGCACAGCGGCTGGCCGACTGGCAGGCCCAGGCGGCAGCCTGCGGTCTGCCCGACCTGCCCCTGGATGCCGCGCCGACCTGGCTAAAACGCCATCAGGACGCCCTGGAGTTGCTGGCCAGGCGCCAGAATGCCGAAAACCAGCTTCAGGCCCTCCACCAGCGGGTGGAAGCCCTACGCCAGGCCCTGACGGACCGGCTGGCGCTGCCTGCTACGACGCGCCTGGACGATGGCCTGCGCCAGGCCCGTGAACGGCTAGAAACGGCGCAGCGAATTGCCGGCCAGCGCAGCACCCTGGAAACCCAGATCCAGGATGCACAGCGGCGACTGGTCCCGCTGCAGACGGCACTGACCCAGGCGGAAAGCCAATGGCAGGAGTGGCAGCAGGCCTGGCAGGCGGCGTTGGCTGAAGCTGGCCATGAGGACACGCTGCCCGTCGAACAGCTGGAAACCCGTCTGGCCCGGATGCAGGACATCCAGACGCTGCTGGCGCAGATGGACAGCCTGCGTGCCGATGACATCGAGCCCCTGCAGAACGCCCTGGACAGCTGGGTACGCCATGCCCGCACCCTGGCCGATCAGCTGATGCCCGATGCGCCGGCAGACATGTCTGTCCAGGACATGGTGCTGACACTGGCCGGCCGACTGAAGACCGCCCGCCAGGAGGAGGCCGAGCATGATCGGTTGCAGCAACAGCAGGCCCGCGACCGTCAGGCCCTGGAAGCCGCCCAGCAGCAGCAGATCCAGGTCGATGCCCTGCTGCAGCCGCTGCGGGTTGCCGCCGGCATTGACGACATGGCCCTGCTGGGGCCCGCCATCGCCCGCTCGGAAGAGCGGCGACAGATCGAGCACGAGATCCGGCGCATCGAAACGGCCCTGCGGGAAGCCGGCGACGGTCAGCCCATCGAGAGCCTGCGCACCGAGGCGGCCAGCATCGAACCGGACCAGCTGCAGGTCGAGCTGAACCGCCTGAGTACGGAAGCCGGACAGGTCGTGGAGGACATCAGCCGCCTGGGCGCCCGGCACGGCCAGCTCAAGGCCGCGTTCGATGCCCTGAACGGCAGCGATGCCGCCGCCCGGGCCGCGGCCCGGCAGCAGGAGGCCGCGGCCGGCATGGCCGAGGCT
>CALIXC010000302.1 GCA_938046755.1 uncultured Lautropia sp.
GTCGGGGATTTTATCAGCCTCCCGGATACCTCACGGCCAAATACCCACTTTCACAATGGCCTGAAGCTTTTCGCCATGTCACGGCACAGAGGACACGCACAATGCGCCTTCACAGTGTCCAATTCCTCACCAGAGTCCACCTCCGCCTTCCGGTGGATGCCCACCACCGCTATCATTCCCGACGTGTTAAAAAGGCCCCTCATCGGCAACAGGCCAACAACATGGAAAAGACCAAAACCTCCCCCACCAGCATCCACCCCAGCGCCCTCGTCGACGAAGGCGCGCAGATCGGTGAAGGCAGCAAGGTCTGGCACTGGACCCACGTCAGCAGCGGTGCCGTGCTGGGCGAGCGATGCTCCCTGGGCCAGAACGTCTACGTGGGCAACCGCGTCACCCTGGGCAACAACGTCCGGGTGCAGAACAACGTCTCCATCTACGACAACGTCACCCTGGAGGACGACGTGTTCTGCGGCCCCAGCATGGTCTTCACCAACGTGCTCAACCCGCGCGCCCATGTCTCGCGCAAGCACGAATACCGCAACACCCTGGTGCGCAAGGGAGCCAGCATCGGCGCCAACGCTACCGTGGTCTGTGGCACCACCATCGGCCGCTACGCCTTCATCGGCGCCGGCGCCGTGGTCTCGCGCAACGTGCCCGACCATGCCCTGATGGTCGGCGTGCCGGCCCGCCGCACCGGCTGGGTCTGCCAGTGCGGCGTCAAGCTGCCCAACCTGTCACATGGCCAGGACAGTGCCATCGTTCACTGCCCCGAATGCCACACCGGCTATAACATCACGCCACACGCCTGCGAGCCCACCCAGCCCGAGGCCTGATCCCTTCCCCCCCTGTCACGGCGGTATCCCGCCGCAAGCCCGGTACCGCCCCTGAGCGCCGGCAAGGCGCCACCCTCAAGCTGAAAGAAGAAGCCATCATGCCCGCCCCCCTGCAACACATCGATTTCATCGACCTCAAGCAACAGTACCGCCGCCTGAAACCCGCCATCGACGAGCGGATGCAGGCCGTGCTCAACCATGGCCAGTACATCATGGGGCCGGAAGTGGCCGAGCTGGAAAAGCGCCTGGCCGAATACGTGGGTGTACGCCATGCCGTTGGCATCAGTGACGGCACCACGGCACTGCAGGTGGCCATGATGGCCCTGGGCATCGGCCCCGGCGACGAGGTCATCACCACCCCGTTCACCTTCATCGCCACGGCCGAGACCATCAGCCTGCTGGGCGCTACTCCGGTCTTTGTTGACATCGACCCTGACACCTGCAACCTAGACGCCAATCTGCTGGAAGCGGCCATCACGCTGCGCACCCGCGCCATCATCCCGGTCAGCCTGTACGGCCAGTGCGCCGACATGGAGGCCATCAATGCCATCGCCGCCCGCCATGGCCTGCCGGTCATCGAGGACGGCGCCCAGAGCTTTGGCGCCACCCGTCACGGCAAGCGCTCGGGCAGCCTGTCCACCATCGGCTGCACCAGCTTCTTCCCCAGCAAGCCGCTGGGCTGCTACGGTGACGGCGGCGCCTGCTTCACCAACGACGACGAACTGGGCCGGAAGATGTCCCAGATCCGCCTACACGGCCAGTCCAAGCGCTATGTGCATTCGGCCATCGGCCTTAACGGGCGGCTGGACACCCTCCAGGCCGCCGTGCTGCTGGTCAAGCTCGACCACTTCGACGAGGACGTGCAGCGCCGCGCCGAAGCTGGCGCCCGCTATGCCCGGCTGCTGGCCAACGCCGCCCACCCGCAGGTGCGGCCCGTCACGCTGGCCCAGGGCAACACCAGCGTCTACGCCCAGTACACCGTGCGCGTGCCCAACCGTGCCCAGGTCATTGAGGTGCTGAAGGCCAATGGCGTGCCCACCGCCGTGCACTACCCCATGTGCCTGCACAAGCAACCGGTCTATGCCGGCACGCCGCTGGCCGCCCAGAGCTTCCCGCACGCCGAGAAGGCCGCCGACGAAGTGCTGAGCCTGCCCATGTACCCGGACATCGACCACGCGCTGCAGGCCCAGATCGTCGATCACCTG
>CALIXC010000303.1 GCA_938046755.1 uncultured Lautropia sp.
ATCGTCGATCCGCAGAACGATTTCTGTGACCTGCCCGCCGGGACCGACAGCATCTCTGGTCAGCTGATCTATCCGTCCCTGCCCGTGTTCGGCGCCCATGCCGACATGCGCCGCCTGGCCTCCTGGCTCGATGAGAATGCCGCCCACATCGACGACGTCATTGTGACGCTGGACTCCCATCAGTACTTCGATATTGCCCATCCGGACTGCTGGCGTACGGGCAAGGGGGACGAGGTAGCCGCATTCACGACCATCACCGCCGCGTCGGTGCGCTCGGGGCAGTTTCGCACGGCCGACCCTGCCCTGCAGGCCTATGCGCTCAACTACCTGGAGGCGCTTGAAGCACGGGGACGCTACACACACATGGTCTGGCCCGTGCACTGTCAGTTGGGCAGCTGGGGGCATGGCATCCACCATGCGGTCCTGGGGGCACTGGAGCGCTGGCAACGGCAACGCCAGCGCGCCGTCATGTCGGCCATCAAGGGCACCAACCCCTACACCGAACACTACAGCGCCCTGCAGGCCGAAGTGCCCGACCCGCAGGACCCCAGCACGCAGCTGAACACGCCGCTGCTGGAGCGGATTGCCGCCGCCGATCAGGTCGTGATTGCCGGGGAAGCCAGCAGCCACTGCGTGGCCTACACCGTGCGGGATCTGTTTGCCCACCTGCCCGCCGAAAACCTGAAACGCTTCGTGTTGCTGACCGACTGCATGAGCCCGGTCTCGGGCTTCGAGCAGCAGCATGCCGCCTTCCTGCAGGAAGCGGCCGATCACGCGGTGTTGCTGGCCAACAGCGGGGAATTCCAGTTGCCGAGGTGAAATGACCGCCCCTTCTTGCAGCAAGGGGCTGCCCTCACGGGATGAGGCTGAACGGGACGACGGCTGTCAATGTTCGTTCGGAGCACCTTCAGCCACAGGCCCCCATACGGGCGTGAAACGTCAATTCAGCCCTTCCACCAGAACGGCGCGCCCCACGGTAGCACCCAGACGAATGGCTTTGAAGGGCTGGTATTCCTGACTGTCATACCAACCTCTTGCCGAGGCCATGTCAGGGAAACGCAGCACCACCGAACCATCGAAGTCCGGCCCTTCGAGCGCTGCATGTGCACCATTTGCCGCCAGAATCTCACCCCCGAACGGGGCAAGTGTCGGAACAGCAAGCCGCAGGTACTCATCGTAGGCTGTTTGATCCTTCATTTCATCTCGAATGAAGATGACATAGGCCGCCATTGAATGATCCTCGATAGATAGTATTGAAGAGGGGGATGTCGATTCCGGACGGCATTCCGAAACCGGGAACCTGCCATATTACATGGACCTGATTCAGCCCAGAACATGGGGACAGATCCTGTAGCGCCAAGTACAGGGGAATGATTTTCACCTGAAAAGCAGAAACGGCACCCCAAGGGTGCCGTTTCTCTTTCTGTCAGGGCGCAGCCTTGCGGCAATGCGCCCTGCCCCACGAAGTCGCTCAGTGCGGCGTGGACTCCCAGCTGTGGGTGCCCAGCTTGGTGGACGGCGTGGTGATCTTCCGCTTGGTCTGGCCCATGTAGAGCTGACGCGGCCGGCCGATCTTCTGGTCGGGGTCGCCCAGCATCTCGCTCCATTGCGCAATCCAGCCCACGGTACGAGCCATGGCAAAGATGGCCGTGAACATGCTGGTGGGGATGCCCATGGCGCGCTGGACGATGCCCGAGTAGAAGTCCACGTTCGGGTAGAGCTTGCGGGCGACGAAGTAATCGTCTTCCAGCGCGATCTGCTCGAGCTTGCGGGCCAACTTGAAGAGCGGATCGTTCTCCAGGCCCAGCTCGGTCAGCACCTCGGCACAGGTTTCCTGCATCAGCTTGGCGCGCGGGTCGTAGTTCTTGTAGACGCGGTGGCCGAAGCCCATCAGCTTGACGCCGGATTCCTTGTCCTTCACCTTCTTGATGAACTCGCCGATCCTCTCGACACCGCCCTGGGCCAGCAGGTCTTCCAGCATGCGAAGTGCGGCTTCGTTGGCGCCACCGTGTGCCGGGCCCCACAGCGTGGCGATACCGGCCGCGATGCAGGCGAACGGGTTGGCACCCGACGAACCGGCCAGACGCACCGTGGAGGTGGAGGCGTTCTGCTCGTGGTCGGCGTGCAGGATGAGGATGCGGTCCAGCGCACGCACCAGCACCTCGTTGGGCACGTACTCGTCGCAGGGCGTCGAGAACATCAGGTGCATGAAGTTGGCGGTGTAGCTGAGCTTGTTGCGCGGATAGGCGAAGGGCTGACCGTTGGAGTATTTGTAGGCCAGGGCAACCAGCGTCGGCATCTTGGCGATGAGACGGATGGAGGCCACGTGGCGGTGCTCTTCCTTGGTGATGTCGAGCGAGTCGTGGTAGAAGGCCGCCAGTGCGCCCACGCAGGCCACCAGCACCGACATCGGGTGCGCGTCACGACGGAAGCCGCTGAAGAAGCGGACCATCTGCTCATGCAGCATGGTGTGGTGCGTGACGACATAGTCGAAGTCGGCCTTCTCCTGGGGCGAGGGCAGCTCGCCCTTCAGCAGCAGGTGGCAGACATCCAGGTAGTCGCAGTGCTGGGCCAGATCCTCGATGGCATAGCCGCGATAC
>CALIXC010000304.1 GCA_938046755.1 uncultured Lautropia sp.
GGCTGGGTGTCCAGCCGGGTGACCTGGATCCCGTGCCTGTATTCTCGTTCATCGGGCGCGCAGACCAGCATCCTCGGCAGCTGCCGTGCTGGATCACGCACACCAACGCGCGCACGCACGAGATCATTCGTCAGGCGCTGGATCGTTCGCCGCTCTTCACCGGCGTCATCGAAGGTGCGGGGCCACGCTATTGCCCGTCCATCGAAGACAAGATCCACCGCTTCGCGGACAAGGATTCCCACCAGATCTACCTGGAGCCCGAAGGGCTCCAGACACACGAGATCTACCCCAACGGCATCTCCACCAGCCTGCCTTTCGACACGCAGCTGGCCGTGGTGCACTCCATGGTCGGCCTGGAGAAGGCGCACATCCTGCGCCCCGGCTACGCCATCGAGTACGATTACTTCGATCCTCGCGGGCTGAAGCCCGGCCTGGAAACCCGGCAGATTCAGGGCCTGTTCTTTGCGGGTCAGATCAACGGCACGACCGGTTATGAGGAAGCCGCTGCACAGGGCCTACTGGCGGGCCTGAATGCAGCACGACAGGTTCAGGGCAAGGAGCCCTGGGTACCTCGTCGTGATCAGGCCTACATGGGCGTGATGCTGGACGATCTGCTGACCCAGGGGGTGCAGGAACCGTACCGGATGTTCACCAGCCGGGCCGAGTATCGCCTGAGCCTGCGCGAGGACAATGCGGATCTGCGCCTGACCGAGCTGGGACGACAGATGGGATGCGTGGACGATGTTCGTTGGCAAGCGTTCACTTCCAAGCAAGAAGCCATCGAATGGGAGATTTCCCGCATGCGTGCCACGCTCGCCAATCCCCAGGTTCTGGCACGCCTGCAGACGCCCAATGGCACCGCACAGCCCCCGGACGATACCCAAAGCGCCGAGTCGACGCCTCCCCTGGTGCCTGCACCTTCCCACGGGCAGAGCAGCGCAAGCAAATACTCACTTCACGACCTTCTGAAGCGTCCGGATGTCTCGCTGACCCAGCTGGCGAACCTGCTGCCGGAGGAGTTTGCTGAGATCCAGGCAGATCCCCGCGTGGCTGAACAGATCGAGATTCAGATCAAGTACCAGGGCTACATCGATCGGCAGAAGCTCGAGGTGCAGCGCATGGCTCAGCAGGAAGCGACACCGATTCCGGCCGATCTGGACTACACGCAGATCTCCGGTCTCTCCAACGAGGTGCGCCAGAAGCTCATCGCCCAACGGCCACAGACCATCGGGCAGGCTGGACGCATTCCCGGCATGACGCCGGCTGCGGTATCCCTGCTGCTGGTACATCTGAAGAAGCGGCGAAAGGTCGCGGGTACTGCGGAGCAGGCCATGCCTAGCCAGCCTCAAAAGCCCCTCTCTGACAAAGCCGTTTCCCTGCCCACGGGAGACCCGGCATGAAGCGCCGCGCCCCCGCCCAACGCTCGGACACGACCTGGACAGACGCTGACACGAAGCGCCTGCAGAAGGGCCTCCAGCGCCTGTCCGTGACGCTGGACGAGACCGCCTTCGGCAAGGTGGTGCAATGGGCCGTACTGCTGAAGCAGTGGAACCGCACCTACAACCTGCTGGGTAACAGCGACAGCGCCCACCTGATCGATGAGCATCTGCTGGACAGCCTGGCCATCGTGCCGGTGCTGGAGCGGTACCTGCCCCGGATGGAGGAAGCCCTGGTGGATGTGGGGACGGGGGCCGGCTTTCCCGGCATCCTGCTGGCCATCGCCCAGCCGCAGCGCCCCATCTATCTGGTGGAACCGGTGGGCAAGAAGGTCGCCTTTCTGCGTCAGTCAGTGCTCACTCTCGGCTTAAAGAATGCCGCTGCGCTGGCTGGTAAGATCGAGGATCTGGAAAGCCTGCTGAGGGCAGATCCGGCTCATCGGAAGGCCAGAGACGGAGCCTCCCCGACGCCCCAGTCCGGTACTGACGCGTCGACCCCAGTGCCAGCCTCCACCGCCCTCCCGCAGTCAACAGCGAGCGCCACCGGCCACCCGGCGCTACGCAGCCTGATCAGCCCGCCTCACTTCATCTGCCGCGCCTTCACCGCGCTGGGACGTTTCGCCGCCCTGTGCGAGCCCTACATGAGCAAGAACTCACTTCTATTTGCCATGAAGTCGCTGCGGCTTTCCGAGGAACAGCAGGCGCTTCCGGACAGCATCATGCTGCAGGCCGTTGAGCCGGTGCCGACGATCGACCTGGGCGTGCAGCGCAACCTGGCCGTCCTGAGCCTTGCCGGAAGCACGCGTGTGCCGGGTGCTGCACAGCCAACAGCGGCGGCACCATCCAGCCCGGCGCGCCCTGGCGCTTCGACTTCCCCGCTGATGCAGGCCACACCATCGACAACGACCGGTTCGCCTGCAATGGCCAACCCCTCATCCTCTTCCCTACCCCCATCCGCACAACCCAACCGACGGAGACCCCAGTGACGCTCATTCTGACCATTGCGAACCAGAAAGGCGGGGTCGGCAAGACGACGACCTCGGTAAACCTGGCTGCCGCCCTGTCCCAGCTGGGCAAACGGACCCTGCTGGTCGACCTGGACCCCCAGGGCAACGCCACCATGGGCAGCGGCATCGACAAGCGCCGCCTGTCCTTTTCCGTCTATGACGTGCTGATCGGGGAAGCCTCCGTCACCGAAGCGCGTCAGCGCTCCGACGCCGGCGGCTACTACCTGCTGCCCGCCAACCGTGAACTGGCGGGCGCCGAAGTGGAGCTAGTCGAACTGGACCGGCGTGAGCGTCGTCTTCGGGATGCACTCAACAAAGTGAGCACAGACTACGATTACATTCTGATCGACTCGCCACCGTCATTATCGCTGCTGACTCTGAACGGCCTGTGTGCAGCCCAGGGCGTGATCATCCCGATGCAGTGCGAGTACTACGCCCTGGAGGGTCTCAGTGACCTGGTAGGGACCATCCGGAAAGTGCACGCTAACTTCAATCCGGAGATCAAGATCATGGGCATCCTGCGCGTGATGTACGACAGCAGGATTACGCTGGCGCAGCAGGTCTCGGCCCAGCTGGAAGAGCACTTCAAGGAGAAGGTGTTCAAGGCAGTCATCCCGCGCAATATCCGTCTAGCCGAAGCCCCCAGCCATGGCCTGCCGGGCGTGCGCTTCGACCCGGGTTCGCGCGGCGCGCTGGGCTATCTGGACTTTGCCTCCGAGCTGATCGAGCGCACCCCGGCCTATGTAGCGCAGATGAAGTCGGCAGCCTTGGCCCGTGCCGGGCAGCGGACAGCCCCCCAAGCGCACGACGCGCCCCATACGCCGGACGGATCCACGAACGGCCCCACTCAGGCGGCTGAAGCGGCCGGGGCACAGACCCCGTCCGCCACGGATGGCAGCGCTTCCGGGCACGCAACCGGAACCCCCGCTGACAGTCACACGGAAGAGAGCTAGGCCAACGCCGGCTGATCCCACCCAAGACCCTTGAAGCCAGGCAAGGAGCATTCCATGCCCCATGCGCCTGACACCAGAACACACGAGAACATTCCAAGGAAAGCAAGGCATGAGCAAGAAAGCCAAGGGCGGCCTCGGTCGCGGTCTGGATTCACTGCTGGGGGGCGATGGCCCGATGCTGGATGAGACCCCTGCTCCGGTTGCCCCACAACCGGCTGCGGTTTCCGCCAGCCCGGCAGCCCCCGCCGAGGAAGGCATCCGCGAGATCCCCCTGAACCTGCTGCAGGCCGGGCGCTACCAGCCCCGCACCCGCATGGACGAATCCGCCTTGCAGGAGCTGGCGGACTCGATCCATGAGCATGGCCTGCTGCAACCCCTGGTGATCCGTCCCATCGACAACGGGCGCTACGAGATCATCGCCGGCGAACGGCGTTTCCGCGCCGCGGCGCTCGCCCAGCTCGAGACGGTACCTGTCATCATCAAGGAAGTCAGTGACGAGAACGCCCTGGCCCTGGCCCTGATCGAGAACATCCAGCGCGAGGACCTGAACCCTCTGGAGGAGGCCAGCGCCATCCAGCGTCTCATCGACGAGTTCGACTACACCCACGAGCAGGCCGCCCAGGCCATTGGCCGTTCCCGCAGCGCCACCTCCAACCTGCTGCGTCTGCTGAACCTGGCCGACACGGTGCAGACCATGCTGCTGGCGGGTGACATCGAGATGGGCCACGCCCGCGCCCTGCTCTCGCTGGACAGGGCCGAGCAGATCCTGATGGCGCACCTGGTGGTGCAGCGCCGCCTTTCCGTGCGCGAGACGGAACGCCTGGTGAGCCAGAAGCTGGAGGAGAGCAAGGGCTTGGCCAAGGCAAGTCAGAAGCGGGCGGCGGACGCCGTGACCGACCGGGACGTGGCACGCCTGCGCGAACGCATCGCCGACCATCTGAACACGACGGTCGAGATCATCAGCAAGGCCAACGGCCGCGGCAAGCTGGTCATCCACTTCTCCAGCAACGACGCGTTCTCGGGCCTTCTGGAGCGACTGCGCCTGGACACCGTGACCCAGGAGTGAGTGCACACAGACATTTCTGAATCACGTAATTACAGACTTCGTTGCCGTTATCGACGGAGTCCGCAGAAAACACGCCTCTGCGACGTCAGGCGAGCGTCCTCCAGGGAGGATTGTAATTCAGAGTTATGAATGACACTTTGGGCGCTCCTCGGGAAAACCCTCATTCAGCTCAATACGTTGCCGTTTTGACCGGCACCGTAGTACCCCCTATACTCGAGTAGATTTAGGGAATGCAGCCAAATCGTTCGTTCAGAGGTGGGAGCACGCCAGTGTGTCGGCGCCGCGGTGCGATGCGGGCAAGGCGGCTCGGTCCAGTCCGCGCAGGTACATCGGGGGACACAAAGGAGGCGTTTTCCGATCTTCGAAGGGGCTGGGTAGAATGCTGAGAACCGTCAGCCTGCAGATCGTGCTGGTGATCGTGGTCGCAGCTCTCGGCAGTCTGTACTGGGGCGCCCCGGGCGCCCGGGACATCCTGCTCGGAGGGCTTGCCTGCGCAGTCCCCAATGTGCTGTTCGCCCGCCTGCTCACACGGGCAGGAAAACAGTCGTCGCAGGCATTTGTCGCAGCTTTTCTGCTGGGGGAGTTCCTCAAGCTTGCCTTGACATTGTTTTGCCTGATGGCTATCGTCAGATGGCTGACGCCGGCGCATTGGGAAGCATTGCTGCTGGGCATCATCACGGCCTTGCATGCGCCATGGCTGATGGCCCTTTCCCGACGCCGAGAGCATCGAATCCATGCCGAGCAGGGTGTCCAACGCGACACCAGGCTTGGTTCCTGAAACACCTTAACCTCACACCAAGATGGCGACAGAAGGCACACATGGCCCCGCAAACGCGGCCGAATACATCGTTCACCACCTCGGTAGTGCCAACTCTTCGGGTCATCCGCAGAAGGCCATCGTCGACTTCTCCATCCTCAACTACGACACTATCTTCTGGTCCATCCTGATGGGTGTACTGGCCTGCGGCCTGATGTGGATGGTGGCCCGGCGCGTCAACAGCGGCGTGCCCAACCGCTTCGTGGGCGCCATCGAGTTCCTGGTCGAATACGTCAACGAGCAGGCCCGCTCCATCATCCACGGTGACATCCGTTACATCGCCCCGCTGGCGCTGACG
>CALIXC010000305.1 GCA_938046755.1 uncultured Lautropia sp.
CCCCCGCCCCCGCCGCCGCCGGCTCCTCCGGCTGCCCAGCCGGCAACCGCTGCCGGTGCGGCCAAGGATCGTCGTGGTGGCACGCTGCATCGTCCGTCGGGTCAGCAGGCCGCACCTGCACAGGTCGAGAACGCCAGTGGTGGCCGCAACAAGCACGTCAAGTCCGAGAAGCTCTCGTCGTCCTGGCAGGATGACGCTTCCCGCAAGCGGCGTCCGACTAAGGGCGGGCGCAATGACAGCAACGCGGGTGGTACCGGCACAGGCTGGCGCACGCGCGGCCCGCGTCGCGGCAACGACCGCGATGCACGCCGTGGCGGCTTTGCTCAGACGCAGCAGCCCGAGGCGCCGATCGTGCGCGAAGTGCATGTGCCCGAGACCATCACGGTGGCCGATCTGGCCCACAAGATGGCGGTGAAGGCCACTGAGGTGATCAAGCAGCTGATGAAGCTGGGTCAGATGGTGACCATCAACCAGGTGCTGGACCAGGAAACCGCCATGATTCTGGTGGAGGAAATGGGCCACACCGCTATCGCGGCCAAGCTGGACGATCCGGAAGCGATGCTGGACGAGGTGGCTGCCGAGGACGTGGGCCCGGCCCTGCCGCGGCCGCCGGTCGTGACCGTGATGGGTCACGTCGACCACGGCAAGACCTCGCTGCTGGACTACCTGCGGCGCACCAAGGTGGCGTCCGGCGAGGCAGGGGGCATTACCCAGCACATCGGTGCCTATCACGTGAAGACGCCACGCGGTGTGGTCACGTTCCTCGATACTCCGGGTCACGCGGCCTTCACGGCGATGCGTGCGCGGGGTGCCAAGGCTACCGACATCGTGATCCTGGTGGTGGCCGCCGACGATGGCGTGATGCCACAGACGATCGAGGCGATCTCGCACGCTCGGGCGGCCGAGGTGCCGCTGGTGGTGGCCATCACCAAGATCGATAAGCCCGAGGCCAATCCCGATCGCGTTCGCCAGGAGCTGGTGGCGCAGAGTGTGGTGCCCGAGGAGTACGGTGGTGACGTGCCCTTCGTGGGCGTGTCGGCCAAGACCGGCCAGGGCATCGACGACCTGCTGGAGAACGTGCTGCTGCAGGCCGAGATCCTGGAGCTGCGTGCGCCCGAGAAGGCGCCGGCACGCGGTCTGGTGATCGAGGCACGGCTGGACAAGGGCCGTGGTCCGGTGGCCACCGTGCTGGTGCAGTCGGGTACGCTGTCGCGTGGCGACACGGTGCTGGTGGGCTCCACCTGGGGCCGGGTGCGCGCGATGATGGATGAGGCCGGCAGGAATGCCGCTTCGGCCACGCCGTCCTTCCCGGTCGAGATCCAGGGTCTGAACGATGTGCCGCAGGCCGGCGAGGAACTGATCGCCCTGGCCGACGAACGCAAGGCGCGCGAGATTGCGCTGTTCCGTCAGGGCAAGTTCCGCGACGTGAAGCTGGCACGCCAGCAGGCTGCCAAGCTCGAGAACATGTTCGACCAGATCGGCGAAGGCGAGGTGCAGACCCTGCCGCTGATCATCAAGGCCGACGTGCAGGGTTCGCAGGAAGCACTGGCGCACGCGCTGCTCAAGCTCAGCAATGCCGAGATCAAGGTGCAGATCGTGCATGCCCAGGTCGGTGGCATCACCGAGAGCGACATCAACCTGGCGATCGCCTCGAAGGCGGTGGTCATCGGCTTCAACGTGCGGGCAGACCAGCCGGCACGGCGCATGGCCGAGACCAACGGCATCGACCTGCGCTACTACAACATCATCTACGACGCCGTGGACGATGTGAAGTCGGCGATGGAAGGCATGCTTTCGCCCGAGAAACGCGAGACGATGCTGGGCATGGTCGAGATCCGGCAGGTGTTTCGTGTCACGAAGGTGGGCACGGTGGCCGGCTGCTACGTTACCGAAGGTCTGGTGCGCCGGGATTCCGAAGTCCGCCTGCTGCGCGATTCCACCGTCATCTGGTCGGGTCGTATCGAGTCGCTCAAGCGCTTCAAGGATGACGCCAAGGAAGTCAAGGCTGGCTTCGAGTGCGGTATCACGCTGCACAACTACAGCGACATCCAGGAAGGCGACCAGCTGGAGGTCTTCGAGATCAAGGAAGTGGCCCGGACGCTGGCTTCCGCCGCGGGCGCCTCTGCAGCGGACTGAGGCACCATGAAACGTAGACCAGGAGCAACGCCCGGGCGGGCGTTGCGCGTGACCGAGCTGCTGCACCAGGAAATTGCCGAGCTGATCCGCACCGAGGTGAAGGATCCCCGGCTGGGTCTGGTGACGGTGACCGGTGTGGATCTGACGCCCGACTATGCGCATGCCACCGTGCATTTCTCGGTGCTGCCCGATGATGATGAACGGGTGGCCGAGACGCTGCGTGGCTTGAGGGCGGCGTCCGGCTTCCTGCGCTCGCTCGTCGGTCGCAGGGTGCGCATCCACACCACGCCCGAGCTGCACTTCGTGCACGATGCTTCCTCCCAGCGGGGCATCGAGATGGGCCGACTCATCGACGAGGCCAACTCGCGGCGGGCGGCCGATGATCCGGGTGACGTTGCGACGGACGCCGGGGACGGCTCGGCCGAGCTGCCGGATGGCGCTTTGGCCAGTGCCGCCCCTGCAACGGCAGACCAGGTGTCTGCCCCTGTTGGCGCTGCGCGCCATGACAACTGACCGGACGCACCGCGCTTGAAGGTCCACGGACTGCTGCTGCTCGACAAGCCGCTGGGCCTGTCTTCCAACACGGCCTTGCAGAAGGTGAAGCGCCTGCTGGGCGCGGACAAGGCTGGCCATGGGGGAACGCTGGACCCGATGGCCAGCGGGGTGCTCCCGCTGATGTTCGGAGAGGCCTGCAAGCTGGCCGGCGCGGCACTCACGCATGACAAGGCCTACGAGGCCGAGGTCTGCTTCGGCATTACCACGGCCACCGATGACGTGGAAGGCGAGGTGATCTCCCGCTCGGATGAACGCCCCACGCGTGAGGCGCTGTTGGCGACGCTGCCGCACTTCATGGGGGTCATCCAGCAGGTGCCGCCGGTGTATTCGGCCCTGAAGGTGGGTGGCAAGGCGATGTACCGCCATGCCCGCGAGGGCGCCCCGGTGGCGGCCCAGCCCCGCGAGGTGCGGGTCGATGTCATCGAGTTGCTGGATTTTGACGGTGAGCGGGCGCGTCTGCGCATCGAATGCGGCAGCGGCACCTATATCCGTTCCATTGCCCGCGATCTGGGCGCAGCCCTGGGGTGTGGCGCCCATCTGAGCGGTCTGAGGCGTACTCGCGTTGGCCAGTATCGCGTGCAGGATGCGGTGACGCTGGATGCGTTGCTGGCCGAGGGGCCGATGGCAGCGCAGTCCCATCTGCATGGGCTGCTGGCGCTGGTGGCCGGTTGGCCGCAGGCTGAGCTGACGGATGAACAGGCCCGGCGCTTTGCACAGGGCCAGGCAGTGCCCTGGCAGACCACAACGAACCCGAATGCCGATCTCTCGTCGCCGTTACCCGCCGGGCCCGCCATCGATGCCCCGGAGGGCCAGGTGGCGGTATTGCATGGTGGCCGGCTGGCCGGATTGGCCCGCCAGGTCCCCCAGCCCGATGGCAGCGTGCGTCTGGCACCGCTGCGGGTCATCGTGCCTGATTGATCGTGACTGACTGAACAACATGCCGAGCCGGCCGGGCCGTCCTGATAGGGACGAGATGTCTGCGCCGCAAGGACTTTCCGAAACGCAACCCCGGTTGCCCTTTTTGATTCGATTCGAGACTGAGCGTGTCTGACACCAACACATCTTCTGCACCCCAGCCGATCCGCAACATTGCGATCATCGCGCACGTCGACCACGGCAAGACCACGCTGGTGGATCAGCTGCTGCGTCAGTCCGGCACGTTCCGGGCCAACCAGCAGGTCAACGAGCGGGTGATGGACTCCAACGATCTGGAGCGCGAGCGGGGCATTACCATTCTGGCCAAGAACTGCGCGGTCGAGTACAAGGGCACGCGGATCAACATCGTCGACACCCCGGGACACGCGGACTTCGGCGGCGAGGTGGAGCGTGCGCTGTCGATGGTGGACGGTGTCCTGCTGCTGGTGGACGCCATGGACGGCCCGATGCCGCAGACCCGCTTCGTGACACGCAAGGCGCTGGCGCTGGGCCTGCGCCCCATCGTGGTGGTCAACAAGATTGACCGTCCCGGTGCCCGGCCGCACTGGGTGGTGGACCAGACCTTCGACCTGTTCGACCGGCTGGGTGCCACCGAAGAGCAGCTGGACTTCCCGGTGATCTACGCCTCGGCGCTGGCGGGCTATGCGGTGAATGAAGTGGAAGAGGCCGAGGCTGCCGCGGCGGCCGAGAATCCGACCATGGCGCCGCTCTTTGACGCCATCCTGTCCCGCGTGCCGGCCCGTGCCGATGATCCGGACGGCCCGCTGCAGTTCCAGATCTCGGCGCTGGACTATTCCAGCTATGTGGGCCGTATCGGCATTGGCCGCATCAACCGTGGCACGCTGCGCGGTGGTGAATCGGTGCTGCTGATGCACGGTGACGAGAAGGCACCGGTTACGGTGAAGGTGAACCAGGTGCTGCGCTTCCGAGGTCTGGAGCGCGAGGTGGTGCCTTTCGCTCAGGCCGGCGACATCGTGGCCATCAATGGCATCGAGAACATCGACATCGGCTCCACGCTGTGCAAGATCGGCAACCCCGATCCGCTGCCGCTGCTGCGCATCGACGAGCCCACGCTGACCATGGAGTTCCTAGTCAACACCTCGCCACTGGCTGGCCGCGAGGGCAAATACGTCACCAGCCGCCAGATCCGCGAGCGTCTGGAGCGTGAGCTGCAGGCCAACGTGGCGTTGCGCGTGGAGTTCACCGAAGATTCCGACACCTTCGTGGTGTCGGGTCGTGGCCAGCTGCACCTGACCATCCTGCTGGAGAACATGCGTCGCGAAGGCTACGAGCTGGCGGTGTCGCGGCCCAAGCCGCGTCTGATGGTGGTGGATGGCGAACGTCAGGAGCCTTACGAGGTGCTGACGATGGACCTGGAGGAAGAGCACCAGGGCGCGGTGATGGAGGCGCTGGGTCGCCGCCGTGGCGAGCTTCAGAACATGGAGCCGGACGGCAAGGGCCGGGTGCGTCTGGAATACCGGGTGCCGGCCCGTGGCCTGATCGGCTTCCAGAACGAGTTCCTGAACACGACGCGCGGCACCGGCATCATGAGCCACGTCTTCGAGGAGTACGGCCCGTGGGCTGGTGAGATCGAGGGGCGCCGCCAGGGCGTGCTGATCTCGCAGGATGACGGGGCCGCCGTGGCCTATGCGCTCTGGAAGCTGCAGGATCGGGGCCGGATGTTCGTCAAGCCCAACGATGCGCTGTACGAGGGCATGATCATCGGCATTCATACGCGTGACAATGATCTGGTGGTCAACCCGATCCGCGAGAAGAAGCTGACCAACGTGCGCGCTTCGGGCAAGGACGAGGCCATCAACCTGACGCCGCCCATCGAGCTGACGCTGGAAAAGGCCGTCGAGTTCATTGCCGACGACGAACTGGTGGAGATCACGCCGAAGAGCATCCGCCTGCGCAAGCGTCACCTGAAGGAGCACGAGCGCCGCCGTGCCAGCCGGGAGGGTGAGGGGGCCTGATTGCCTGCTTCGCGCGTGTCATCCCCTCCTGCCTTGTGCCGGCCCCGGAACGTTGCGCTGACAGAGGGGGCAACAGGTCATGCGACACGCGTCCCGAACCACACGCAGGCTGGATGCGTATGCAGGCCTAACACGGATTTGCTCCCGCGTGTGTAACCCCGCACGACAGGGGCCGGAAATCCGGCCGTTTTTGCACTTCACGTTATGATCGGAGGCGAGGGGTACCTGTGGTGCCGGCCCGTGCCGGCATCCGGTTGCTGTAACCGTGCCTCTCCGTATCAAGCCGTCCCTCGTTCGACGGCTTTTGTTTTTCCCACCGTGGCCTGGGTGGCAGGCCCCTGCAGGATCGTCCCGGTGTGCAGCACACCGGCGACGGTCCCGGTTGCCGGCCGTCGTGCAGGGCGGATCCCGTCTTCGAGGGTCACTTTTTCTTTTTCGGCAGTAAAGATCATTATCAAGGAGCATCGATGAGCAACACTTCGGACCAGAAACCCGCCGCCAGGCGCACCCCCAACGCCGCCTTCAGCGCCGCCCTTACGCCCAGTCCCGAACTGGCCGCCGTGATCGGTGCCGAGCCCAGTCTGCGTACCGAAGTGACAAAGAAGATCTGGGACTACATCAAGGCCCACAACCTGCAGAACCCCGAGAACAAGCGCATGATCCGTGCCGATGACAGGCTGCGCGCGGTGTTCGGCCAGGACGAGGTGTCGATGTTCGAGATGACCCGGCTGGTCAACAAACACCTCACGAAGTGAAAGCCAGCGTGGAAAGCCCATCAGGGACGTGCTCGTCTTCGCGCCGGCTCAAGTTTGACGGAATGGCGAATGTTTCCACCGCGCCATGAGGGGCGTGTTCGTCCCTGTGCCGGCTCCGGTTGGCAGCGCTGTCCGACCGGTACCTCTGACTGTTCTGTACCTGGGCAGGGGCGCCGACATGCGGGCAGCGTTGCCCGTCATGACGAAACAGCTGGTTCACAGGTGAAGGGCCGGCTGTTTTTGTATAGACTTCTGCGGTTTTTGTACATTCTTTACCGGAGAGGTTGGGTACGTATGGATATGGGTCGAGCCGGAATGAATCGGAAGATGCTGGCCGTGGCGCTGTCGGCAGCACTGCTGGGCGGGCTGGGAACGATGCAGGCTGCACAGGCAGCCGATGGCGGTGCCGCAGCCAGCGCAGCAGCCACCGATGCAGCATCGGTCTGGCGCTTCCCCGGGGTGCGCATCGTCGATGCGGCTTCGGAGGCCCCCAGGTCACGCCGGCCTTCGGGGAGGTGATCCGCGGTGACCTGGCCCGTGTCGTGGCCGCCCCCGATGCCTCGGGCACCCAGGGCAAGCCGGCCTTCAAGCGGGCAGCCGACAGCATCAGCTTCATCGTGCCGGAAGACGGCCAGTCGGCCCGCCTGCTGAAAATCTTCGAGGCCATCGACCGTGTGGTGGGCAAGGCCGGGTCGGATGCCGGGATCAAGGCAGCCGCCGAGGCCGCCGGGGTGCCCGGCATGGTGCTGAACGAACGGTGCGTGTCGCTGTCGCACCGGATGGCTGCCACGCCGTTCCGTCCACCCACAGCCGTACTGCCCCATGGTGTGCTGAAAAACGGTGGCTGGACCGAGGTCAGCCGCTTCTACCCGCTGGAAGACGGCCGTTTCGTGGAGTTCATCGAGCGTGACCTGCGGGCCACCAACGAGGTTGCCCTGCTGTCGGCCGACATGATCAACGCCGACTTCAACGGCCATCCGGGCATCGGCATCGTTTCCACCGACGACAAGGGCCGCACCGTGCAGCGGGCGTTCTGGGTGTGGGGGCCGAAGGCCTACGAGATCATCGTCGTCGATCCGCGTCCCGAGGCAGCAGCCTGGATCACGGCCGAGTCCCGGGAGGCCGATGCCGGTGCACCGGAAAACGCCCCGGTAGGCCATTCGGTGGTGGTGCTGGGGCGGTCGTTCAAGCCGTTCTGAGTGGGGCTGGGGCTTCCATGGAGTCCGGAGTAATGTCGACCCCTCATTTCGCCACGACCGTCATGGTCGATGCTGCAGGCCCCATGGTTGGTGCCGAGACAGACTTGCCTGCACAGCAGCCAACGGTCAAGCCACCCTTTGGCCATGTCGTAACGGATGATCGTGTCCGTATCGTTGCCTCACGGCCAGCGTCATCGCCGGCGCACGCCACGGCTTTACCTGCGAAGGAAGTCGCAGACGGTCATGCCGTGCCCGCGTGGGGCAAGGGCGCCCCGGATGCCGGCACCGATATCGATGGCCTGCAGTTCGTCCGCAACGACCAGGAAGTGGCGGCCATGGTCCGCACCTTCGAGATGATCGGCCGGGCGCGCGAGCGTGCCGATGCCGTGGGGGCCGAAGCAGCCAGCAGGGAGTTCCAGATTCCCCAGCTGGCCCTGAGCGTGAAGGATCTGCCACTGACGGGCCCGGTGGCCCATCCGCCGTTCGGTACGGCCCTGGCCGTCACGCCGGCCGGCAGCTGGAAGAACGACCGCTGGACCGGGCTGGCCCGCTACTTCCGGATGGGTGACGGCACCTGGATCGAGCTGTCCGAACGGGATCTGGCGGCCTCGCGCGGCATGCTGTACCTCACGCCGGCCATGGTCAACGTGGACATCAACGGCAAGCCGGCCAGTGCCACGGCCTTCGTGGATGGTTCGGGCCGCCGGCTGCGCCGCGTGATCTGGGTGCGCGGCCCGCGGTTGTACGAGCTGACCGTGCTGGACCCGCAGTCCGGCAGCAATCATGCGGGAGACACCCGCGGTGGTGGCACACTGGCCGGCCGCAGCGTGCTCGACATGGCCCGGATGACCGGGCATCCCTGAATGGCACCGGTCCCGTCAACGGGGCCGGAATACACCACGGCAGCCGGTCTCCGGTATGTCGTGCTGGTGAGCGGTCCGGCATACGCGTCCTGCCTCCACTCCCCAGATTTCTGCTTCCGGTTTCCGGACGCCTGATCTCACACGTCCCGCGTGTTACTGGCCGTTGCCGGCCTGCCGGATATAGGGCCGCAAGCGAGCTGATCAGCACGTTCTTCGTGTTGTACTCCCTCACGGCCGCTTCCGGTCTGGCCGCTGAGCCGTCATGCGGCACGGGAGGGTGTACCACGCATCGCGCAGGCCGGAGGAGGGGTGTGGCGACAAGTTTCGGCATCCACGTTACGGACGGCTTGGATCGAGTCCAGCCTGGCCCCTATCAGCGATAACCAGTCGCCTGCCAGAGCCCGGTGACATCACCCCCGGATCATGGATGACTGGGGGCAGCAATCATGCCGGGTCTGGCTGGCCAAAGCCCCGGTTGTCCAGGACACGAACATAGTAACGGGGCCGGTCTTTTGTGTGTCTTGCGAGACGCGCCCCACCGCTTCCCTTCCGTTCCCGCCTCCACCACAACTTACAAAT
>CALIXC010000306.1 GCA_938046755.1 uncultured Lautropia sp.
GGCAGGTTCGGGCTCATGGCCCGGGGCGGCCTGTTCTCTGCGCAGGTTCAAAGCCGCGCCCCCATGGATCAATGGCTGTGGGGCAAGCTGAACCTGAACCATGACCCGATGCTGACCTTCGACAGCCGGCTGGGGATACTGGCCGATGCCTGGAATGCGTCCAGCACCAAGGGCACGGAAGCCAGCAGCCTGACATCCCGCCTGGACAAGCCGTCCGCCCGGGATCTCATCAAGGCAACCAACGATGCCACGCATGTTCTGCCTCCGGATGTTGTGAACGGGTTGCCAAGCGGTGATCCCGAACGGTTCATCGAGGCGGTGCATCGGCCGCTGGTCAAGCTCATTCATTTCCAGGGTGAGGCCGTGGGGGGCAACGGAGAACGTTTCGACTACCACAACGTGAATGTCGAGATCGTCCCCCAGGACCGCCTCCAACAGCAACGCGCGGAGACACGTCGATGAACATGCAAAAGCGCAGTTCGGTCAGGCCACTTCTGGCCGCCTTGTTGCTGGGCTCCGTCGGGTGGGCACCGATGTCCACCACCGCCGCCTCGCGCTTCCAGCCTCACGAGCAGATGCTGATGACCGACAGCCTGGTTCCCGGTGGCCGGGTCAGCATCAGCCAGTTCCGGGACAGCGGTTCGGTGGAAGACGCCATGCGCCGTCTGGAGGAGGACTGGGTGAACCCGGACCTTCCACCGATGCGCAGCCAGCGCGATGGCTGGCAGGTTATGACGCATATGGACGGCGATGTCATCGAGACGGTGGAGATGAAGCGCAGCGGTCCGGGCATCGAGGGGCGGCGCATTCGCTGGAAGCCCGACGAGAAGGCCGAGGCAGCGTTGGCCGAGGATGAGCGCTGGTTCAAGGGGCTGCTGCCAGCCACGGCACGGCCGATGCCCGCCATTTCGCATGTGGACGGCGGCCATCGCACCAGCACCTTCGTGGCCAGTACGGACGACAGCGTGGTGCGCCTGGACAACTGGATCAGTCGCAAGCTGCAGAAGCAGGGCTATCAGCTCATCAGCGATTCGCGTGAGGGCGGTGGCAAGGACGCCCTGGCCACCATCTACGGCCGACAGGGCGAGGAAGTGGTGCTGGCCGTATCCAAGCAAGGCAACCGGCAGTTCGCCGTGATGCACTGGAGGCGGTGATGAAAGTCACGAATCGGAGCATCCATGTGGCCGCCTGTCCGTCGGATATCGCCGACCGGACTAGGCCAAGCTTACAGGCGCTTTATTGTGACATGGGCCAAGGATGCAAACCCGCGCACCATGTCGACATCGGCCGGCGACGGTGGCTTTCACAGCGCGGCCAGGCCTCCATCGAGTATCTGCTGATCGGACTTGCGCTGTGTCTGGTCCTCTTTCATGGGGAGCCCAGTGCGATGAAGAAGATTCTGGTCGCCATTCAGCAGAACTATTCCCACTTTTCCTACGCCATGTCACTGCCATGAATCCCGTTGTCATCCGGATCCTCGAACGTCATCGAAACCTGTTGCTGATGTCTGCCGCCGTGCTGTGCGGTGGCGTGGCGATCTATGCCGGCTCACGCTATGTGAACGAACAGGTCCAGGCCGAGCGCGAACGCCTGGCGCCCGTAGCCCAGCAGATGATCGATGTGGTGGTGGCCAATGCCACACTTGACAAGGGCGATATCGTGAGCGGCGACACGATGGCCATTCGCTCCGTACCGGCCGAATACGTGTCCAGCTCGGTGGTGACGCCGGAGCAGTTCGACGCCCTGGTGGGCCAGCGTCTGCTGCTGTCCATGCGTCCTGGCGAGATGCTCTCGACGGCCGCCGTATCGTCCGCCGAGCAGCTCGTGTTCTCGTCGCGCGTCAAGCCGGGCATCCGCGCACTGACCATCTCCGTCGACGAGATCAATTCCATCTCCGGCATGCTGCAGCCGGGGGACCGCATCGACCTGCTGCTTACGGCACGACCCCCTTCGGCCAGTGGGCGTGGTGAAGCTGAGCACGACGCCACGGTGCCGCTGCTGCAGAACCTGCTGGTGATGGCCACGGGCCGTCAGGTGCGTCCCGGTGCCGATGAGAACGGTGACGCTCGAAGCTTCTCGTCGGTGACGGTGGAAGTGACGCCCAGCCAGGCGCAACGTCTCATTGTGGCGCAGCGTGCCGGCCGGCTGACGGCCGTGCTGCGCAACCCCGACGACGGTATGCCGATGGACGCCGCGGCCGTGGACCTGCGAAGCCTGTTCCCGCAGCCGGAACGTCCGGCGGCGGTGCCCCGAAAGGTGGTGACACGGCAGGACCGTCGCCCGCAGATGATCGTGGGGGGCATGGGCCAGCCGATGATCGGACGGATGCCGGCCTACAGCCTGCAGCCCGGAGCTGCCAAGCCTGCCACACCGACGATGGCTGTTCAGGCACAGGCACAGACGCTGACCCAGGCTCAGATGCAGGCGCAAGTTCAGGCCGAGGAATCTGGCAATTCGTTGACGAATCGCTGATCCCTCATTCCGAATTCTCGTGAAAGCAGAGCACGCCATGTTCTCTCATATTCCATCCTCGTTTGAACCGTCGCTGCGGGAACGCCGCACCGTGAAGGCTGATTCGTTCTCCTCCCGATCCTTCTGGCCCAGGACGATCTGCGTGGCACTGCTGGGGGTGCTGTCGATGCAGTCGACGCTTGCGCAGGGTGTTCCGGTAGCTGCAGCGAGCAATGGAGCCCAGAAGCAGGCGCAATCCAGAAATTCTGTGCCTGTCGCTATAGGTGCCGTGAAGGACACGCAGTGGGAAGATCCCCTGGAGGCCTTGCTGGCCCGTGTCGCGACTGTAACCCCGGCATCGGCATCCAAAGCAGCATCCATAGCGGCATCGGCATCGGCATCGGCGGAACCTACACCGTCCATGCACGCATCCGCCCGGCGGGATGCGCAACCTGGCCTGCAACAGGACGCGGCACCGCAAGTCCAGCCTGTCGTGACGCCTGCGGCGGCAAGTGCCCGGCCCGCGGTTGATCGGCGAGCTGTGCTGCTGGCTGCGGCCGAGCGGCAGCAGCAGCTGCGTAAGGAGCTGAATCCATCGGGAGGCGTCTCCAGCGCGAACCGTCAGGAGATCGCATCTGCCAGAGAGGTGATCATGCCGGCAGCGCCCAGACCCGCAGTTCCGACGCCGGCAGCCACACGCACCACCACGCGCACGAATGAGACAGGTCCTGCCGCATCCGCCCTGCGACCGTCATCCACCTTGACAGCTGCAGATACGGTCGAAACGATCACCCTGTCGCTGGGGCAGGGGCATCTCATGGAGGTGGGCCAGGTGCTTCGCATTGCACTGGGCTCGGGGCGCGTGCTGCAGGCCAACTGGCTGGATGACCGGCAGCTCCTGCTGATTCCGGAAGCGCCGGGCGAGACGACGCTGCACCTGTGGCTTAAGGGCGGCGGCATTCGCAAGTATCAGATCCTGGTGACGGAATCGAACAGCGTGCGGCTGGCGCAGGACATGAACCTGCTGCTGGGCGATAACAGTGGGGTGCGTGCCCGGGCGCTGGGCGACCGGATCCTGCTGGAAGGTCAGAACCCCACCGAGGAAGGTGCCTGGCGTGCGGCCGAGCTGGTCAAGCGCTACCCGCAGGTCATCAGTCTGGTCAGCCGTCGCGGTTATGAGCAGATGATCAACCTGGAAGTGAAGATGATCGAGATCGGCCGCAATGCGCTCAAGCAGCTGGGCGTGCGCTGGCAGGGCGGGGGCGCCGGGGATTGGGCGGTGTCAGGCCCCAGCTTCGGCGTCATCGGTGACTTCAAGCGCAGCGGGGCGTTCCTTCCGGAAGGGGGCGCTGCGGCCACGCGAGGCTTTGCCGTTGCGCCACGCATTCATCCTTTTGCCACCAGTGCATCGATGGTGTCGTCGCTCAGCAGCATGATCGACCTGATGGTGCAAAACGGTGATGCCGCCGTGCTGGCCGAACCGCGTCTCTCCACCCGCTCCGGTGGCAAGGCGCGCTTCGTGGCGGGCGGCGAGCTGCCCATTCCGATGCTGAACGCCAACGGTGCGGCCAGCGTCGATTTCAAGGAGTACGGCGTGCGCTTCGAGGTGGAACCGGTGGTCAACGCACAGGGCATCATCTCCGCCAGCCTGCATACCGAGGTCTCGTCCATCGATGACGAGGTGACGGTCCGCGGCGTGCCGGGCCTGCGTAAGCAGAGTTCCAACACCGATGTGAACCTGCGCCCGGGTGAGACGCTGGTGATTGCCGGCATGGTGCGCAACGAGATGTCGGGCGCCATCACCAAGATTCCGGGTCTGGGTGACCTGCCCATCCTGGGCCATCTGTTCCGCTCCAAGCGTTTCCGTCAGCGTGAGTCCGAGATGGTGGTGCTGATCACGCCCAGGCTCAGCGAGCAGGGTTCGGCACCCGCCGTGGATCCTCGTGTTCAGGCTCTGCAGCAGCGGGCCGATGCGCTCAAGAAGCAGTTCGACATGCTGGATTGAGCCTGGGCGTCACAGCGCCCATCCGCCATGGTCGCCGGGATGGACTAGGCCGGTCGATGGCAGGCGGCACGGATGCCGCGACGATGGAAGCCGCTTGCGGTGCAATGAAAGCCTTTCAATGTCAGGTGACGGACATGCTGGAAATTGTGATCGAGGAAGAGGGCAGGGAAAGTCGCACCGTTCCGGTGGCGGGCCTGCCGTGCCGTATCGGCCGGGGTAAGGAGGCCGAGGTGCAGTTGGGCGGCTGGCGCGTGGCGCGCGTACATGCCGAGCTTCAACGCATTGGCCGTGGTGTGAAGCTGGTTGACCTGGGTACCATCGTCGGTACTCGCGTCAACGGCGAGCGGGTGGTGGAGTACGGCCCGCTGTCCGAACGGGACGAGATCGTGGTGGCTGGCTATCGGCTGCGCGTGCAGGGCAGCGGGTTGCGGCTTGCTGCATCGGGGCGCTCGGCGCTGCTGGATGACGACGGGCTGGAGACGGATGTCGAAGGGACGGAGGCACGCGCAGCGCAGAAGATTGCGCCCGAAGGGGATCATGCCGCGACCGGGGCTGCGGCATTGCTTCGGAATGCGGTGAACCGTCGATCGGATGACGAGGGGGCTTCTGATCACGGTGATGGTCAGTCGGGGCAGGGCATCTCAGGAAGAACCTTGGCCACGCCGGTGAACGACGCAATGCAGGCGGCAGAACACGGTCGCCATGATGCCGGCATCCTGAACAGGCATGGCCGTGTCTTGGCCTCTGGGCGAAACCTTGCTGCCGGTGAACGAGACGATTCGGGTGAACACAGCGATTCCGGTGAGCGCCCTGACGCCATCAGACGCGGAGCAGGTGGCGCTGATGAGAAAGGTGAAGCGCCCGGTGGTGCTGGCGTCAGGGACGGCGGCAAGGTCGTGTCCATGGGCGCTGCTGCTGATGCCGGCTCGCGCGGTGCCGACGACAGCATCGACCACGTCCGTCTGGCCGACTATGCGCGGGCCGCTCAGGAGCAGAGCAAGGCGCTGGGCTGGCGGCGCCTGGTGCAACGGCAGCTGCTGGAGGTGATCGATCTGCGGCGCAGCAATCTCACCCAGTTCTCGGCCGACGAGGTGAAGGCCGAGGTGCGTTCGGCGGTGGAGCGGATCGTGGCCGGCATGCAGAACCTGCCGCCCGACATCGACCGCGACATGCTGGTGCAGGACAGCGTAGATGAGGCCGTGGGCCTGGGGCCGCTGGAGCGGCTGATGACCGACCCGCTGATCAGTGAGATCATGGTCAACAGTGCCACCGACATCTTCGTGGAGCGCAAGGGCAAGCTGCAGCAGGTGCCGCTGGCGTTCTCGGACGATGATGCCATCCGCAACGTGATCGAGCGCATCGTGGCGCCGCTGGGCCGGCGCATCGATGAGTCCTCGCCGCTGGTGGATGCGCGTCTGCCCGATGGTTCGCGGGTCAACGCCATCATTCCGCCGGTGGCGCTGAAAGGGCCCACCATCACCATCCGGCGCTTCAACCGCACGGTGATGACGCCCGATACGCTGGTGGCCAACCAGAGCGCCTCGCCGGCGATGATGGAATTCCTGCGCATCTGTGTGGAGCAGCATAAGAGCATCATCGTCTCGGGCGGCACAGGCTCGGGCAAGACCACACTGCTGAACGTGCTGTCGAACCTGATTCCGGTGGGGGAGCGGCTGATCACCATCGAGGATGCGGCCGAGCTGAAGCTGATGCATCCGCACCTGGTGTCGCTGGAATCGCGGCCCCCCAATGCCGAGGGGCGCGGGGCCATCACCATCCGGGATCTGGTCAAGAACGCGCTGCGCATGCGGCCCGATCGCATCATCGTGGGTGAATGCCGAGGCGGCGAGGCGCTCGATATGCTGCAGGCGATGAACACCGGTCACGAGGGCTCGATGACGACGGTTCACGCCAACACGCCGCGCGACGTGCTGTCGCGGCTGGAGGTGCTGATGCTGATGGCTGGAGTGGAGCTGCCACTGGCGGCGCTGCGCGAGCAGATTGCCAGTGCCGTGGACCTGATCATCCACCAGGCGCGCTTTCCGGACGGGTCTCGCCGTATCACGTCGATCACCGAGGTGTGCGGTGTGGAAAGCGGCAAGATCCAGAGCCACGAGATTTTCCGTTATGAGCAGACCGGGCTGAAGAACAGCCGTGTGCAGGGGCGTTTCCGGGCCTGTGACGAGGTGCCTTCGTTCTATGAGGCGCTGCGTGATCGTGGGGTGGCGGTGGATTTCACCATCTTCGAGGACGACGCGGTGACCGCGTGAGCGGCCAGACGCAAGGGGCACGCAATGATGAATGCTTCGACCGGATTCGATGGATGGTTCTGGGTGGCGGCACTGTCGCTGGGTGTGGCAGTGGTGATGGCGGTGCTGGTGCTGATGCCGGGTGCCGTGAAGGCCGGCGAGGGATATCGACGGCATTTCAGCGGTCGCGTTGGACACGGCATGAAGGACCTGCTGCTGTTTGTCGACGTGGACCGGCTGTTTCGCGCCAACCTGCTGCTGTGCGCGCTGGCCTGCGGCCTCATCTGGCTGCTGACGGGGTCGCTCTTCCTGGTGGTGGCGGCCATTGTCGCGCTGGGGGCGCTGCCCAGCCTGCTCATCCGTCACCTGGGTGCGCAGCGGCGCAAGCTGTTTGCCCGGCAACTGCCCGACGCCATGATGCTGATTGCCGGAGCGGTGCGCGCGGGTGCCAGCATGACGCTGGCGCTGCGGCAGATGGCCAGCGAGCTGCCTGCACCCGGTGGTCAGGAGTTCGAGCTGATGCTGCGGGAGCTGCGGCTGGGGGTGACGCTGGATGATGCGCTGCTGAATCTGGAGCGCCGGATGGGCTGCGACGACCTGCGACTGTTCGGGGCCGCCGTACGCATTGCCAATGAAAGCGGCGGCAACCTGGCCGAGACGCTGGAGCGGCTGGCCGACACCATCCGCAAGAAGATGGCACTGGAGGACAAGATCATGGCGCTGACGGCTCAGGGACGGATGCAGGGCTGGGTGATGGTGCTGCTGCCCCTGGGCGTGGGGGCTGCGCTGTTTGCCATCGAGCCCACGGCCATGGCGCCGCTGCTGCACAGCTGGCAGGGCTGGATCGTGTGCAGCGTGGTGGCCGTGCTGGAAATCGTGGGGCTGCTCTTCATCCGCCGCATCATGGCCATCGATATCTGAGTGAGGGAAGATCATGAATGGCTGGATTTCATCGGCACTGCCTTTCGTGGCTGTCGGGGCATTGGTGTTGTGCGTATGGCTCTTCATGCTGGCGGGATCACGTGCTGCGGCCGAGGTTCCGAAGCAGCAGAAGAACGAGTATCAGGATGATCCGCCACGCTACTGGGCGCTGCTGGGCTGGCTGGGACACGCGACCACGTTCTGGGTGACGCCGCTGGTGTCGCCGACGATGCGACGACGACTGCATGAGCAGTTGCGCCGCGGGGGTCTGGAGTTTGCGCTGACACCCGAGCAGTTCGTGGCCGGTCAGGTGCTGGGCGCGCTGCTGGCCCTGGCGCTGCTGGTGCTGGCGTGGCTGCCGCATGGGCTGCCCAGCCTGCCGTGGTGTGTGCTGGCCCTCGTGGTGGGCGCCTTTCTGCCGATGAGCTGGCTGCGTGACCTGGGGGCACGCCGTACTCGGCAGATTACCAAGGCACTGCCGTTCTATCTGGACATCATCACGCTGGCCATCGAGGCGGGCTCCAACATGACGGGGGCTTTGCAGCATGCCGTGGACAAGGGGCCGGCAGGGCCGATGTCTGAGGAGTTGTGTCGCGTGCTGCGTGACATCCGCGCCGGGCGCACCCGGGCGGAGTCACTGCGGGCGCTGGCCGAACGGTTGCGCATTCCGGCCATCTCCAACTGGGTGGCTGCCATTCTGACGGCCGAGAAGCAGGGCTCCAGCCTGGGACCGATCCTGCGTGCACAAGCCGATCAGCGACGCAACGAACGCTTCATGCAGGCCGAGGCCATGGCGCTGAAGGCGCCGGTCAAGATGTTGTTTCCGCTGATGATCTGCATATTTCCGTGCACCTTCATCATCGTGTTCTTCCCGATCGCCATCCGGATTATGGAAGGAGGCCTATTCTGATGAACGCCCATGCCGAATTCGACACGGATCGTGTGCGCATCCACGTGCACCATGCACGTACCTGGTGGCAGCGGGCTCGTGGACTGATTGCGCATCCGGAACCGAGGCACGGCGCCGGCATGTTCTTTCCGAAGACGAATGCCGTCCATGGGATTGGCATGGCGCATGCGCTGGACATCGTGTTTTTGGACCGTGATCAGAATGTGTTGCGCTGCTGTCGTCTGCCGCGCTTCGGGATGCGGATCTGCCGTCGTGCCTGTGCGGTGCTGGAGCTTCGGAAAGGTGAAGTCTCCCGGCTGGATATTCACCCGGGAATGCGACTGCAACTGGTGCCGGATGCTGACATCTTCAGTCAGGAGGGCGGCACGTGCAGAGCAGCAAAGTGAAGCCACGGGGTGGCCATTCATTCATGTCATGTGGCCGGGCCTTTCTCCGGATTCCTGCCCCGGTTGGATTAT
>CALIXC010000307.1 GCA_938046755.1 uncultured Lautropia sp.
CGGCCGGAGCATCCGCCTGGGCAGCCGCCAGCCGGCTGCGTGCCTGGGCAATCTCGGCCGGCCGTGCACCGTTCTTCAGCCGCCGCAGGTTCTCTTCCTGCGCCCGCAGCTGGGCCGCCGCCTGATCCGCCTGCAGCGCCAGCGTGCGCGTATCCAGTACCGCCAGCACCTGGCCCGGCTGAACCCGGTCACCTTCCTCCGCATCCACCTGCGCCACACGCCCGCTGCCCTCGAAGGCCAGCGACACCTGCCGCACGTCGATGTTGCCGTAGAAAACGCCGGCGTCCTGTCCCTGCGGACGCCAGTGCTGCCAGCCGTACCAGCACGCCGCCACGGCGGCCAGCAGCACGATCATCACGATGGGTTTCTTCATGAGCGCATCCCCGGACGGACAGTAGGCCATCTCGTGGAACCCATCTTATCTTAAAATTAAATTGAATTGAAATTGACCCTATGGAAATATCAAGTGAATGCTGCTTACGTAAATGGCGACCATACGTCGTAGATCACGGGGCTACCTGCAGCCCAGCCGGCACACCCAGGATGGCACAGGATGGCCAGAGTGCCGCAAATCAGGAACAATGCCCCCAATGACCCCCAACACCGCCAATGCCCGCGCCTCCCGTACCGACGGCGAAGCCACCCGTGCCCGCATCCTGCAGGCCGCGGGCGAGCTGTTCAGCAGTCGGGGCTTTGCCGAGACCACCAGCAAAGCGGTGGCGGCCCACGCGGGCGTGGACTTGGCCTCGATCAACTATCACTTCGGCAGCCGCAGCGGCCTCTACCAGGCCACGCTGATCGAGGCCCACCGGCGACTCTTCACCGTCGACGCACTCAGCCAGCTCGTGCATGCACCGCTAGCGGCGTCCGAAAGGCTTCGCATCCTGATGACCCAGTTGGTCAGCCAGGCCACCAGCTCGCAGACCAACTGGCACCTGGGCCTGCTGGCCGCCGAAGTGATGGCCCCTTCCTCACACCTGCAGGTGCTGTTCAGGACCGAGAGCGCCCCCAAGCTGTCGCTGGTGCGCCAGCTGGTGGCCGAGATCATCGACATCGACGCCGACGACCCGGTGGTCACACGCTGCATGTTCAGCGTCGGCGCCCCCTGCATCATGATGCTGATCGCCCGGCGAGAGCTGCCGGGACCGTTGCATGAGCTGCGACACATGCAGCCCGAGGTGCTGGTCGACCACCTGCATCGCTTTGCGATGGCCGGATTGGCGGCCATCCGTGCCAGCCTCACGCCGCCGGCTGATCCTCAGCCCTGAGGGTTCAGGGATTAGTCTGCCGATGACGGGCCGCCAACGGATGTGGCGCCCCCCGCTTCATTGAGCGTCCCAGACCGGCGGCCGGGAAAACAGGTCGGCCAACCCCGGGTTGTCCTGTTCCGGACGGTCCAGCATGTCCAGGATGGCCTGATACTGGCTGCCAGACACCATGAGCAGGCGCTGATCAAGCAGTGCCTGCTCGGCATGCTGACACGCCGTCAAGCGCCAGCTAGCCTCACTCCGCCAGCAGCTGCTCGGCCGGGACCTTGTCGCCGTAGACCGGGCGCAGGGTCTTCTCGTAGGCGGCTTTCAGACGGCCGTCCTGCTTGAGCTTGGCCACTTCCTGGTCGATCCAGGCGCGCAGGGCGTCATCACCTTTCTTCACCGCCGGAGCGATGAATTCCGGCTCACCCAGCTGGCCGATGGCGACTTCATAACCCGGATTTTCCTTGGCCCAGGCCCACAGCAATGCGTTGTCGTGGGCCAGCGCGGCACCACGACCATCCTTCAGTGCATCGAAGGTCTCGGTGTTCTGGTCATATTTCAGCAGCGAAATATCCGGGTACTTCTTGCTGAAATACGCATCAGCCGTAGTGCCCTTGTTCACCAGCAGCGTCTTGCCTTCCAGCTCATCCACGGACTTGATGGGCGCCTTGGTGGGAGAGACCACACCCAGCGACACCTTCATGTAGGGCGCGGCGAAGTCCACCACGCGGGCACGCTCCTTCGTCTGCGTGAAGTTGGCCAGAATGATGTCCACCTTGCCGGATTTCAGGTACTCGACCCGGTTGGCCGCCTCGGTGATCACGTATTCCACCTTGTCGGGGCTGCCCAGCAGGTCCTTGGCAAAGTCCTTGGCAATCTCCACGTCGAAGCCCTGGCTCTTGCCTTCGCTGTCGATGTAGCCAAAGGGCGGCTTGTCGCCAAACACGCCGATGCGGATGCGGTCGCTGGCCTTGATCCGCGCCAGGCCATCATCTGCCGCCACCGCATGGCTGCCACTCACCACCCCCGCCGCCAGCAGAGCGGCCATCAGTACCGGCTTGAATGCAAATTTCATGATGTCTTTCCTTTCCAGGTTGTTTCGGATACTTACCACTCAGACACGCGGCACGGTTCAGACCGTCCTTGCTACTCAAACTTGAGGCACGACGCTGTCCTCCCGTGCCCCACAACATCCATCGTCCATGCCCCTTTCAGAGCCAGAACACCGCCAGAGTGTCGAACGTCAGATCGCCACACGCCGCACACCCGCACGCAGCACGCCACACATCGTCAGCCATCTGCCTTCGGCGCGAACCCTGTCTTCAATAGTCCAGCCCGTTCAGGAACACCCTGGCCCGTTCGGTCTGTGGCCGGGCAAAGAATGCGGCGGGTGCTCCTTCCTCGATGATCCGCCCCTGGTCCATGAACACGATGCGGTCCGCCACCTTTTCGGCAAAACCCATCTCGTGGGTGACGATGATCATGCTCATGCCCTCGCGCGCCAGCTCCAGCACCACGTCCAGCACCTCGCGCACCATCTCCGGATCCAGCGCCGCCGTAATCTCGTCCAGCAGGATCACTTCCGGGTTCATGCACAGTGCCCGCACGATGGCAATTCGCTGCTTCTGGCCGCCCGACAGCTCACGCGGCCAGGCCTGCTTGCGCGCCAGAAGCCCCACCCGCTCCAGCAGCCGGTCCGCCTCGGCCTCGGCTTCGGCACGGTCACGCTTCTGCACCTTCAGCGGCCCCAGCAGGATGTTGTCGATGACGTTCATGTGGGCAAAGAGTTCATAGCTCTGGAAAACCATGCCCACCTTCTGGCGCACCTGATCCCACGACACGTCGCGCCCGAAAACGCCCACACCCACCATGCTGATCTCGCCGCCCTGGATCGGTTCCAGGCCGTTGATGGTTCGCAGCAGCGTGCTCTTGCCGCAGCCCGACGGCCCCAGGATCACCACCACTTCGCCCCGATGCAGCGTCAGATCGATGCCATGCAGCGCCACGGTTTCGCCATAACGCTTGTGCACGCCATGCAGCGTCAGCAGTGCCTCACCGGACTCATCGCCCGGCGTGGTGCGATGCGTTTCTTCCTCGTGCCTCATCCTTCACGTTCTCCCGTCCCGTTCCTGCGCCCCTGGCCTCACGTTCTCCGGACCCTGACCTTGCGCGCCATGCACCGACCATGCGTCCAACCCGCGGCGCCCGGTGCATGGCATCCGTCCTCGCCCTGTCATGCCGCCCAGCGTCGTTCCAGCCGTGCCGCCCACCATGACAGCGGCCAGCACACCAGGAAATACAGCAGGAAGATCAGCCCGTAGATCCAGAACGAGGCCGTCGGCACCTTCGGCTCGATCATCTGCGAACGCTCGATGATCTGCTGCCCCACCTTCACCACTTCCATCACGCTGATCAGTGCCGCCAGCGACGTGGTCTTGACCATCCGCGTGAACAGGTTGATGGCCCCCGGCAGCACCCGGCGCAGCGCCTGCGGCGCCTCGACGTACCGGAACACCTGCGCCCGCGTGAGCCCCAGGGCCAGTGCCGAGGTGCGCTGATGCGGCGGTAGCGACGAGAGCGCCCCGCGTACCAGGTCTCCCATCTCGGCCGTGCCCCACAGCGAGAACACGCCCACACACACCCACAGGGCATCCACGTGCCAGCCCGTCCAGGTAGGCAGCCCGAAGTACAGCACGAACAGCCACACCAGGATCGGCACGATCCTGATCGTCTCCAGATACAGGCGGCAGCCCGCGCGCACCGCAGCACTCCCGCTGCGCATCAGCAGACCCAGCCCCGTGCCCAGCAGCGCCGAGGCCGCCACCGAGATGACCGAGATGTAGAGCGTCAGCCACAACCCGTGCAGCAGCCGCGGCACGTTCTGCCCTGAAAGCAGCACCTCAAGCGCCGCCATATTCCGCCCTCCGCATCCGTTTCTCCACCCATGCCGCCAGCCACGACAGCGGCAGCAGCAGCACCAGGTACGACACCAGCAGCATGAAGAGCGCCTCGTTGGTCGTATAGTCGGTGCCAATGATGTCCTTGGTGACGAACAGCAATTCGGCCACCGACACCGCATTGATCACCGAAGTTTCCTTCACCAGGAAGAGCGCATTGGCCGTCAGTGCCGGCAACGCAATGGCCAGTGCCTGTGGCAGCACCACATACCACAGCACCTGGGCCCGCCGCAGCCCGATGGCGCGCGCCGATTCCACCTGTCCGCGTGGCACCGCCTGCAGCCCGGCGCGCAGCGCCTCTGCCATGTAGCTGCCGCCCAGGAAGGTCAGTGCGATCACCCCGCAGGTGAAGCCATCCCAGTGAATGCCGATCTTGGGCAGCCCGTAATACAGGAAAAAGAGCTGGATGAGCAGCGGCGTGTTGCGCGACAGTTCGATGTAGGCCCGCGCCAGCCTGTCGAAGGGACGCACCCGGTAGCTGGTGACAAGCGCCACGGCCAGGCCCAGCAGCAACGACAGGCTCACGCCCCAGGCCGAGAGCCTCAGCGTCACCAGTGCCGCCTGAACAAAGCGCGGAATGATTTCCTGCACATAGGACCAATCCATGCGGCGGATTCTAGGCGCTTGCATATGCGGAAAACGATGAAGCAAACCACTTGTTCATGTGTTTTCCGAATATGGTCCGTTTTGCCCCCACACACGGCTCCTCGGCACGGCTCATATCCTCTGTCCATGCACGCACAGCGTCCCATGACCGGCGGCACGGTCTTTCCTTCCAACGAGGACCCTGGCGGGCCGCTTTCCGAACCAGATCATCGAATGCCTGTCCCATCACTCCGGTTGATGATTTCCATGCAACGCGTGACGAGTCAGGGTCAAGCGCACTGTCTTGCCGGGCCTGGCGTTATATTGCCGGCTGTGCGTCACAAGCCGACACGCTTAGCAGAACGACGCCGTCCTCTCCCTCTCCCATGGAGCCCCTCCCTCCCATGCAACTGACCGATCGACAGACCCAGGTCCTGGCCACCATCGCCACGATCACGGCAGTCTCGATGTACGTCTCCTACATTCCCCAGATCCAGATGAACCTGGCGGGACAGAAAGGCAGCGCCTTGCAGCCGCTGGTGGCCGCCATCAACTGCACCCTCTGGGTGATCTATGCGCTCTTCAAGCCGCTGCGCGACATCCCGGTGGCGCTGGCCAACGCACCCGGCATCGTGCTGGGCCTCATCACCTTCTGGACTGCACTCTGAAGGACGGACGCCACCATGAAACTCTCTGCAAAAGCCGCCAGCATCCTGGGCATCATCGCCACCATCACCGCCATCGGCATGTATGTGGCCTACCTGCCGCAGATCCAGATGAACCTGGCCGGCCAGAAGGGCACCCCCATCCAGCCGGCGGTAGCCTGCGTCAACGGCCTGCTCTGGGTCATCTACGCCCTCTTCAAGAAGGGTCGTGACTGGCCGGTCACCATTTCCAACGCCCCGGGCTTCATTCTGGGCGGCATCACCTTCCTGACGGCCATCCTCTGACGTGCCGTCCCCATGGCATGCCAGGCGACGCCCCGCATGCCACGGCAGAAAACGCATGACGATATGCGCATGACGCATATGGGGTTATCCCCGGCATTCGACCCGGCGGGCTGGCGCTAATATCGCCGGGACCGAATCATTTTCCCGGAGAATACGTTATGCACACTCCTTCCCGCCGTCGCCTCGTCGGCGTTGCGCTGTCCGCCGTCATCGCATCCGCCACCTTGGTGGTCCCGACCGGGCACACCCATGCAGCCGACCCCACCCACACGCGGCTGGTACTGGGCGCCACGGCCGGCTACAACCATGATGTGCTGAAGAAGGCCGTCGTGTCGCAGCTGGAAAAGGATGGCTACACCGTCAAACTGATCGAGTTCAACGACTACATCCAGCCCAATCTAGCGTTGGCCGAAGGCTCGCTCGACGCCAACCTGTTCCAGCACATCACCTACCTGAAGCGCTTTGCCGAAGACCGCAAGCTGGACCTCGTGGCGCTGGTGCCCAGCATCACGGCCCCCATGGGCATCTACTCGGAACGAGTGAGCAAGTTTTCCGACGTAAAGGAAGGGGACAGCGTGACCCTGCCCAACGATCCCGCCAACCTGGCGCGCGCCCTGCAGCTTCTGGCCCAGCAGGGTCTCATCACGCTGAAGGACGGCATTGACCCGCTGCGCGTGGGCACCCGAGACGTGGTCAAGAACCCCCGGAAGCTGCACTTCGTGCCGGTGGAAGCCGCCCAGCTGCCGCGTACCGTGGGTGATGCCACGCTGGCCATCGTGCCCGGCAACTACGCCACGGCCGCCGGCCTGGACTTCACCCACGCCCTGACCCTGGAAAACCCCCCTGTGGCCTACCAGCAGGTGGTAGCCGTGCGCCATGTCGACGAGAGCTCCCCCTGGGCCCAGGACCTGAAGAAGGCCTTCCATTCCGAGGCCTTCCGCCAGGCTCTGGATCGGTACTTCCCGGACTATGTCCGCCCCGAGGGGCTCTGATCCGCCTCCTCGTTTTCTCCGACCGGCCGAAGCGGTCGGCCTGGGGGGCAGATTGCTCATTCACCTCACTTCACCCTTTCGGAAATAATCTCGCAACGATCGTATCGACCCACTCGAGACATTGTTTCCGTCGCTAGCGCCAACGTTTTATCGTTGTTTCAATGATTTTCGGAAGTGCATGAAAATGCGAATGCGTCAGCGACTGCATGTACGAAAAGAAGCTGGCGTCATCTCGGCAAGTTAACAAGGAAAGACTGCACGTTCCCAAGAAATCAGGCACAATTCCGCCCAAGGTGGCCTGCCTTTCCGTATCTTTCGCGGCCGCCGTCCGTAACTGCACATCATGGCCGCCGATACCACCGTCACCTTCACACCGCAGACGCCACCGGGTGTCGTGCTCACGCATTTCCGTCCCTGGCTCACCATCGCCCATCAGGTGCCCGGTCGCCTGCGTCTCAAGCTGGGCAAGGGCGCCCTCAACGGCGTCAGCTTCGACGGACCCGAAGGCCGGTCGGAGGCCATCACCACGGCCGTGCGTCGCATCCGGGGCGTGAAGAACATCAGCTGGAACCTGCTGGCACGCTCCTGCACCATCGAATACGATCCCGCCGTGATCCCGAATACCGCGTGGCCCGATCTGCTGGCCAATGCCGACACGCCCGCGGCGCAGACCCTGCGAACCATTCTGGATGAAGCCCATGAACAACTTCGCCATGCCGCGTCCTGACCTGGCCTTCGGCGGCCCTGGCCAGATCCTGGCCTCTGCCCTGCAGGAACAGCTGGCCTCCTGGGCCTTCTACACATCGGCCGTGGCTGCTCATGGCAACCAGGCCCCGTTGCAGACGCTGCTCGACAGCACCGTCCAGCGCATCACGCTGCTGGGCAATCTGTACCAGCAGTTCGGCATTCCACGCCCGGCGCTGGCTTCGCCCGCCCCCGAGCCCTTGGTCACCGGCTGGCGCGAAAGCCTGGAGCGTGCCATGCAGGGCACAGTCAGCAGCGCCGGCGTCTACCAGCAGCTGGTCACCTTCACGCCCGACCCCACACTGCGCCGCCAACTCGAGCGCCTGCAGTCCGACCTGCTTACCCGAGACCTGCCCGCGCTGCAACGCGCCTGGCAGGCTGCGGTCGACCGCGAGCGCCTGCATGCCGCCCAGGGCATTGATCCGGCCCAGGCCCATGTCAGCCACGGCGTCATCGGTGATGCCATGGAGGCGTTCTTCGCCCTGCTCACCCGCCAAGGGGGTGTACTGGGCTTCACAGGCACCGTGCTGCGCGCCGCCCATCCCATGCTGGTGGCTGGCGCCGTCGTCGGCAGCCTGGCCGTGCAGGGTGGGCGCCACGCCCGCATCCTGCGCGAACAGCGCGCCGCTTGCGCTGCCGCCTGCGACTGCAGCGGCCAGGCCGCGCCTTCCGACCATCCGGACGAAACGGTCGATTCCGCCTGGTCTCCCTCCCATGACCCGGAGAACTGAACCATGCTTCCCATCCTGCCCCTGATCATCGGCGCCGCCGCTGGCGCCGCCGCCACCCAGCTCGTGCGCACCAAGGCCGTGCAGCAAGGTCTTAAGAAAGCCGGCAGCCAGATCCGTCAGGCTGGCGACACGCTGAAACAGAAAGCCAGTGACGGCCTGGACACCGTACGCGAGACCGGCGCCCAGATGCGCCGCAAGGTGGCCGACACGCTGCATCGCCGTGGCACGGCCCGCACCGACGACAACGCTTACGAGGACGCCAGCGCACTGCTGCTGCCTGCGCCACATGACGAGGCTGCAGCTCCGAAGAAGGCCAGCCGCAATGCGTCCGGGGCTCGCAGGCGTGCGGCGCGCAGCCCCAGCACCTCGCAGGCTGGCGGCGCCAGCCCCAAGAACACCCGTCGAGCCGCCACGGCCCGCGACGCCCTCGAAAAGGCCAGCCGCGAGACCCCCGACGAGACGCCCGCACCACGCCGCCGTCCACGCAACCGCCCCTGGCCCCCCACCACCAAGCGAACCGCCCGTACCACGGCCACCGCCTCCACGACCCCTTCATCCGAATCCAGGACGGATGACGACGCCGGCCAGCACTGACCCCTTCGCCAGCACTGACCTTTCATGAGAACCTCCTTCAACCGTTCCGGTTCCACTTTCGGTACCAACCTGCCCACCCCGGCCCGCACGCCGCAGGGGTCTGGCTTTGCCGCCAACTTGCCCGCCACGTTGCGCAATCTGGGCGCACAGGCCTTCCCTTCGCTGCACGCCGGAAACCCACCCCTC
>CALIXC010000308.1 GCA_938046755.1 uncultured Lautropia sp.
GGGCTCGACCGCCGGAGGATCGGCGATGATCAGCGAGTGCTGGGCCATCTCCGCATGCGCCAGAACGCTGGTCGCACCTGCCATCAGCGCCAGGGCAAGCTTCACCCCCTGCGTCAGGCGTGCAGCCGACCGCATCCGATGCCCTTTCCGGGAAACGCCCCAAACAGCATCCTGTTCATTCATCTTCATGGGTCTCCTTATGGGCCGTGAGCGCATCACTTGCCCGCCGCCGTGGGCACGGCCCCCGGGTTGTAGGTGATGTCCGGAATGGCCAGCTCGCGCCACCACCAGCGGGTAGGCGACGGCACGCCCACGCAGACCGGCTTGCCATCACCCACGTTCTGCAGACTGCTGGCCAGTGAATCGGGCGGGCAGACCGACGTGGTCTGCGCCTGACTCTTGCAACCCACGCCCTCGCAGGGCTTAGGCGGCTTCTCTGCCAGAATCACCGAGCGTCCGGTCCAGTTCTCCACGCTCCAGCCCGCCACCTGAAGGTCTGCCTCGTTGATCTTGCGGTCCCGGTTGGTATCGATCAGTGACTTGGGGCTCATCAGCCCCGAGAGCGGATCCACCACCAGCGAGAAGCCCGGCGTGTTCACATTGGCCATGCAGGCCCCCAGCTCTTCATCCACGAAGGGACTCATGGTCTCGAAAAGCGCCAGGCCGGACATCAGCTGCGGCGCAATGATGTTGCGCTGACCGCCCAGCGCAATCATGTCCACCAGGCGAATGCGCCAGCCACTGTCCTTCCGCCAGTCCAGGATCCCGTTGGCCTTGTCGTCGAAAGGCGTCTGCGCCAGATAACGGCTTCCGATGACATTCAGCTTGCGGGTCTTCACCGCCGAACGGGCAATGGGCACGCCATCCTTGTCCTTCTGGCGGACATCCACCCAGGCGCGCTTGCCCTTCTCATCGGAAATCAGCCGGGTGTAGTCCCACAGCCCATAGATCGATTCGACCGGAAGCGCCTGCCCTCGGGCGGTATCGGGTCGCTTGTTGTCACCCACCTCGAAGAGCTTGCCGGTACCCACCAGCACCATCACCCCGCCCAGCGGATGCGTGACGGTGGTCGGCGGTGCCGTGATCGGGCGCTCGTCGTCCGTCGTGAACATCGGCTTCTGGCCGTAGGACACCTTCCAGTTCGACACCGTCGTGCTGGCCAGATCGAACTTCCAGAGGTTGCCACGCAGGTCACCTGCGTAGGCCGCGGTGATGACCTGGTTGCCATCGCGCACCAGCGTCACGCCGCCCAGACCGTTGGGCTGACTGTTGCTGCCCACGCCCGTGTCCAGCCGCGCCAGAACATTGCCCGTCGACAGCTCGATCACCAGCAGCTGGGCACGTCGGGAGCGACTCTCGTAGCCGTTGCCCGTCACCACCACCCATCGCCCATCAGCCAGCACGCCCACTTCAGGTTCCTGCAGCACATGACCGATGGCATCGCCATGGGCCTGCACCGCCTGGTTGGCGTCGCTCAGCTCCCACAACACGGAATCCTTCATCCCGTTGAAGTCGGTGTTCGTCACATCCATGGCGAACATCGCCTTCGGCCCTGCCCCGGTGGTACCCACCACCACATTTCGCCACTTGCCGCCCCAATAGGCATCCCGCTCGATCAGCGGGCCGTCCATCATGAAGCGAGCCTGGAATTCGGGCCGCGAGGAGCGCCCCAGCTCGGACAGTGAAGCAAAGGGTGCGAAGGCGAAGATCTCGCGTCCACCACTCTTGACGGGATCGGGATTGGCATTGAAGCCGTGCAGGAAACCCTCGTTGCTGCCCACGAACACCATGGCAGGGCCACAGACCTTCGCGGCGCCGCTCTGAATAGTCGTGCTGCAACTGCGCGCCGCCTTCTGCGCCACGTAGTCCCGATAGCTGTCGGCGCCCGACTTTGCGCTGCCGAAGGCCGCCGGCAGATAGCGGTATCCGCGGTCAATGGCCGTGCCGATGTAGGCCGGCTGCGAATTGACGATGTGGCCGATGACGGCATTCTGCAGCTGGGTCCGGAACTTCTTGCCCGATTCGGTACGGTCACCCCGCAGATACAGCACCAGTGGACTGCCGTCCTCGTCCTTCTTGCCAGCCCCCTGGATCAGCTCGCGCCTGGCCCTGTCGGTCATGCGCTGGGCCGGCTTGTCTTCGGCACTGTCCCAGTAAAAGGGCGAAGCCGCCGGGCCGCTGGCGTTGCCGGTACCCACGTACATGGTACGGTCGATGGGTTTGGGCAAGCGGTCCAGAACACTCCATTGCAGCGCCCCTTGCCGGCCGTGGACATCCACTGCATAGGCCTTCAGGTCACCGGTCCAGTCCTTGGTCTTGTACGACGGCACGAATTTCTGGTTGTTGGCCTGCAACGCACGCGATGCCACGGCCACCCCGGCCGAGGTCCCAGTACGGCTGGCAATCTCGGCCAGGATACCGGCCATCTCGCTCATGAAGCCGGCGCTGTTGCGAACGTTGACGTACTTGCCGTGGCCATTGACCGCCGCATGCCACAGGTCGTCAATGGCCGTGGGCTTGCCGGGTTCCACTTTGGCAAAAGCCTCGCCTGGCTCACGCCTGGCAGGCCATGAAAGCTCACCGTTGATGATCTTCTGCAGAGAATCCGGATACGGCAGCGTGCCAACGCCACAAACAGAT
>CALIXC010000309.1 GCA_938046755.1 uncultured Lautropia sp.
TGCTGGCCAGCTACCAAGGGCAGTGGTACACGCCGCTGTGGCACGACTACCCGGAAACCACCTTCGGTGGCGACTTCCTGGCGCCTACCGAATGGCATGACCCGTTCATTCAGCGCCAGTTTGGGCAGGACGGCAACTGGGCGCTGTGGCCGCTGAACCGCTACAGCTTCAACACGCTGAACTACTATGCCGAGCTGCCCAACCCCGCACCGCCGTCGGCCCAGAACCTGCTGGGCACCGACGACCGGGGGCGCGACGTGCTGGCGCGGCTGCTGTACGGCTTTCGGCTGTCGGTGATGTTCGGACTGGCGCTTACCGCCATCGGCACGCTGCTGGGCATTGTGATGGGGGCGCTGCAGGGCTATTTTGCGGGCCGCGTGGACATCACACTGCAGCGGCTCATCGAGGTGTGGTCTGCCATCCCCGAGCTGTACCTGCTGCTGATCCTGGCCTCGATGTTCGAGCCCAGCATCTGGGTGCTGCTGGTCATCCTGTCGCTGTTCGGCTGGATGGGGCTGTCGGACTACGTGCGGGCCGAGTTCCTGCGCAACCGGCAGCTGGAATTCGTGCAGGCGGCGCGCGCGCTGGGGCTGCCCCGGCGCACCATCATCCTGCGGCACATCCTGCCCAATTCGCTCACGCCGGTGCTGGCCTTCCTGCCGTTCCGGATGAGTGCAGCCATCGTGGCGCTGGCCAGTCTGGACTTTCTGGGACTGGGGGTCTCGGATTCCAGCCCCAGCCTGGGTGAGCTGCTGGCGCAGGGCAAGAACAACCTGGATGCGTGGTGGATCGCGCTGCCCACCTTCGGCGTGCTGGTGGGCACACTGCTGCTGCTGATCTTCATCGGTGAGGCACTGCGGGATGCACTGGACCCGCGCAAGCGCTGAACGGCATCCGGATAAAAGGCAATTGAAGGGAGAACAGGCCCCATGACGGGTTTGGCGGTTGGAACGACACAGGGCACGGCCAAGGCAACGGCAGACGGTGCGTCGCTGCTGGAGGTGCGGGGGCTGGGCATCGCGCTGCCTGACGGCGCCGGCCAGATGCAGCGCATCGTGCACGACGTGAGCCTGACGGTGGGCCGAGGCCAGCGGGTGGCGCTGGTGGGCGAATCCGGCTCGGGCAAGACGCTGACAGCGCACGCGCTGATGCGGCTGACCGAGGGGGCGAAGTACGACGGCCAGATCCTCTTTGAGGGGCAGGACGTGCTGACGGCCGACGAACGCACCCTGCGCACCTTGCGTGGTGGCCAGATGGGCATGGTGTTTCAGGAGCCCATGTCGGCGCTGAATCCGCTGCACACCATCGGTGACCAGATCAGCGAGGCCATGGAGCACCACGAGGGGCTCACCCGCGCCCAGGCGATGGCACGCACGCTGGAGCTGTTGCAGCTCACCCGCATCCAGGACCCGGCGCGCTGCGCGGCCGCCTACCCGCATCAGCTTTCGGGCGGACAGCGGCAGCGGGCGCTGATTGCCATGGCGCTGGCCTGCCGGCCCAAGCTGGTGATTGCCGACGAGCCCACCACCGCACTGGACGTGACCGTGCAGGCGGGCATCATGAAGCTGCTGGCCGACCTGCAGCAGGAATTCGGCATGGCGGTGCTGCTGATCACGCACGACCTGCCGCTGGTGCGCGCCTTTGCCGAGCGGGTGGTGGTGATGCGCCACGGCAGCATTGTCGAACAGGGCTCGGTGGCCGAAGTGTTCGACCAGCCGCAGCACGAATACACCCGCGCGCTGCTGGCCGCACACCCGCAGCGGCTGGTGGAGCCCGTGGGGGCAGGGGCGAATGTCGTCCTGCAGGCCCGCAAGGTGGGCTGCACCTTCGTGAGCCCCAAGGGCTGGTTCTCGCGCCAGCGCACGGACGTGCTGAAGGACGTGGACCTGCAGATACCGGCGGGCACCACCCTGGGGGTCGTGGGGGAGTCCGGATCGGGCAAGACGACGCTGGCCCTGGTACTGATGCGGCTGGCCGCCGGCGAGATGCAGGGTGAGGTGGAGATTGGCGGTCAGCGCATCGACACGCTGCCCGAGCGCACGCTGCGGCCGCTGCGTGCCGGCTTCCAGATGGTGTTCCAGGACCCGTTCAACTCGCTTTCGCCGCGGATGAGCATTGCCGAGATCGTGGGCGAGGGCCTGTGGCTGCACCACAGCCAGCTTTCCGATGAGGAGCATCGTGCCGCCGTCATCGGTGCCCTGCAGGATGTGGGGCTGGAACCCGCGCAGGTGCTGCACCGCTACCCGCACGAGCTGTCCGGCGGCCAGCGCCAGCGCGTGGCCATCGCCCGCGCGCTGGTACTGAAACCGCGCCTGCTGGTGCTGGACGAGCCCACCTCCGCCCTGGACCTGACCGTGCAGCTGCAGGTGCTGAAACTGCTGGTGTCGCTGCAGCAGAAATACGGCCTGAGCTACCTGCTGATCACCCACGACATGGGCGTGATCCGCGCCCTGGCGCACCGCCTGCTGGTGATGAAGGACGGCGTGGTGGTGGAGCAGGGCGCGGTGGAAGAGATCTTCATGACGCCGGCATCGGCCTATACACGGGAGCTGCTGGCGGCTTCGGCGTGGCGGGATGCGGTGTGAAAGGCCAGAAAGGGGATGGCCAAATCACTCTGGTGGTTCTGATTAACTGGAGCTTTCAGCGAGAGCTTTCCTTGGCTTCGTTCTTTTGACGGGAGAGTCTACGCATGCAGCGTGTCTGTGGTGTGCGTTGATTCGTCATTTCCGCAAAGCTAGTCCGCCAAGCACAAGACAGGGCAGTGCCACGACGATGGCCAACGTCAGGACGTGCATGTCCAGTGCTGCCACGCCCATGCCATAGAGAGGAGTGTCCGAAATTCTGTGTGCGGGGCCTGAACGGCTACCCCACCATGGTGGGG
>CALIXC010000310.1 GCA_938046755.1 uncultured Lautropia sp.
ATCCTGTTGTCGATCTGCTGGATGTAAGCCATCAGTGAACTTAATTCCTGCTCGATACGCACGTTGGTGTTGTGTACGCGGTTAGGCGTTGCCCTCCGAACCCCATGATCTTGGTGCTCGAACACCACAAGACACAATGTATATTTTATTAATATAAGCTGCAAAAAAAAACGTTGTTACTTTGCGTTTAATAATAGGCTTGTTATGTGTACGGAAGCTTCGTCATACATGGAGACTGAAAATGAAAAATATCAATTCTGGAAGAGGATTCAAGTACGGTGCTCTACTGGTGGCTGTTTTGATCGTCGGTTGCAGCAACGAAAAGGGGGGCGAAACCGAGGCGCATAGCCACAATCAGGAAGGGGGGGGTGACAAAAGAATATGTTATGAAAAATGGCTACACCGCGTGTCCCGATGGTCTCAGTGAGAATGGAAAGGTTGTTTCCCCAGATTTGCTGAAGGAGATTAAAAAGGTCAAAGTGAAAATTCCAGATGATGCACAGATCAGAAAAGACAAGAGATCGAATGTATATTATTACGATACGATAATACCGTTGGATCCAAGTCAGGGTGAACAGCCTGTAATCGGATGTAGCCCAAATGCCGAGGAATTGATGGCTTGGTCTTGCAAGAAAAATCCTGAGTTAGATGGCATGCCTTGCGAGCCGGAGGTCATGAAAAATTTGCCGGAAAAATGGGATGAACAACATGGAGATTGTAAACGCACAAATGTTGTTGTTTCTGATTTGATCATGGAATGCGAGTTTTGAGGTGATGTCATGACGGTCCGTGTTTTTGGGTGTTTGCTGTCTTCGCTGTTGTGTGGGACTTTTCTTTTGTCGGCTGGCAATGCGTTTTCCAAGGAGATTAATTTTAGTCGGGCAAATTGTGTTAACAACGAAAGTATTACATGGGAATATCCATGGAGAAATGAGCACTGGTGGCGCGTTTATTCCACTCATTCGAGGGGTGGTGTGAATTACAACGATCCGCCTGAGATTCACGTCGTTGATAGTTTATGGAGTTATACGTGGCGTTCTGCTGCCATCCATTGGGGGGAAGGAATGAATGTGGGGTGGAGGATATGGAAAGTTACTGGCCATCATTATGAAAGCATTTCTGGGAGTATAGACAATGCACAGCAACCTGAAAATAGCAGGGATATGAGGTTGTTGGAGATTACGAATACCGTGAATTGTACATTGGGTGTTGTTTTTCCGTATTGGTGACGAGGTGTTGATATGAAGAAAGTGGCAGTTTTGCTTTTTGTCTTTTCATGTTCATGTGCAGTATGGGCGCAGGGTGTTTCACATGGGTCTGTCTCAGAGGATGACAGGATCTCTGTTGTTCCCAAGGAAAAGTTTCCTGTTCCTCCGCCGCCCAAAGAGGGGCCTTCGGCCAAGCGTCTTTCGACAAAGCAGGCTGGTGTTCCAGAGAAGGATATTGATGGCGTGAGTTTTACCGGAGGTGACGATGGAACCGTCAAGGCTCTTGAGCAGGCAGTTCGGGAAATTCAGGACGCCAAACGGCAGGCCAGGACCAAGGACCTGAAAAAGGTCGCTGAGGAAAAGAAAATCCCAGGTCTTGTATTTGATGCCAAGGATTTACCGCTGACGTTACCTGTGTCCAAGGTCCCCGAAGGAGAACTGGTCGGTGCTATTCCATCGGGAACCTTCAAGGATGGCCGATGGACCGGTATTACCCGTTACTTCAAGTTGAACGACGGTACGCTGATCGAACTGACCGAGAGAGACCTGCATGCCACGCGTGGCAGGCTGTTCATGAGTCCGGCAAATATAAACACCGAGATCAAGGGAAAGCCAGCCAGGGCCGCAGCTCTTTATGATTCTGCGGGGCGCAAAATCAGGCAGGTTGTCTGGGTAAACGGACCAAAGTTCTATGAACTGTACGTTCTGAGCCCAGAAGTGAAAACTGGCGGTGGCGACGCTGTCAAGAAGGCAGCGCCGGTTGATCATAGCGCAATTTCTTATGCAAGGGCCGTGGATCAGCCGTGAGGGATTGATCTTGCGGAGTCCTTACCTTTTGGCTCAATCTCCATTACCGATCTGCCGGATATAAGCCGCCAGCGAGCCGACCTCCTGGTCGGTCAGCACGTTCGTGTTGTGCACCCGGATGGCCGCCTCCAGCGTGGCCGCCGAGCCGTCGTGCAGGTACGGGAAGGTGTACCAGGCATCGCGCAGGCTTGGGGTGGTGATGCCGGTCAGCGATTTGCCCTGCACGGTGCCGCTGGCCGGCTTGAGTGTGCCGATGTCGTCGAGCTTCGTGCCGCCGTTGCCCAGATCCGCATTGCCGTGGCAGGTGGTGCAGCCCTTCGCGGCAAACAGCGCTTCGCCCGCCTTGCCGGCCGCCGTCATGCTGCGGTCGCTGTTGCGGTAGGGGCTGGGGGCATAGCGGTTCAGGCTGTTCACATAGGCGGCCAGGGCGTCCAGGTCGTCCGACTGGCCCGCCTTGGGGGTGCCCAGCGGCAGGTTGCGGCCGTTCAGCTCGAAGCTGCCGATGGGCATCAATCCGCTGCCGCCGCCCAGCGCACGGATCTGCTGCTCGAAGTCCTGCACCTCGTCGAAGTTGCCGCTCCAGTGCAAGCGGGCCTTCTTTCCACCATGGCCCTGCAGCGAGAGGGTCTTGCGCAGGCCTTCGCCCAGGCTGCTCATGTCCCAGACACGGCCATCACCGTAGCCCTCGCTATGGCAGCTGGCGCAGCTCATGTAGCGGTCGCGTGCCAGACGCGGGTCGCGGGCGTCGTGGAAGAGCTCCTTGCCGCGTTTCAGCTGGGCTGGCATCCGCTCGGCGCTCTTCAGCGTGCCGGTGGCCGTGGCGGGCAGGATGGCCCGGGGCTCGTCATTGGCCAGTGCGCTGATGTCGAAGAAACTGACGGTACGCGACATCACGTTGCTGATGGCTGCCTGCTTGCCATCGGGCGAGACGGCGATGCCCTGGGGCGTGCGCTGCACGTCCAGCCGGCGCACTTCGGTACCGGTGGCGGCATTGAGGATGCTGATCTCGCGCGAGGTTTCCAGCGCCACCAGCACGTATCGGCCGTCCGGCGTGTAGGTGGCAGCGCTGGCCTGGCCGCTGTTGTCCACGTCGTAGCGTCGTGCGGGCCGTTCGGCTGGCGTGGCAGCCTGCAGGTCCAGGTTGGATACGATGGCGCGCACGGTGCTCTGGAAGTCCAGCGGCTGGCCGTCGCGGCTCTGGCCGCGCTGGATGTTGTCCTGCTTGGAGGGAATCCAGGCCGAGCGGCCATCCGGCGAGATGGCGGCGGCGCCCAGGTAGTTGGGCAGGCCGCGTCCCTGTATGGGCGTGTCTTCCAGCGTGCTGACTGCCAGCGAGACCGTGCGCTGCAGCGTGGCACGGGCTGGGTCGATCAGCAGGACTTCGCCACCCCGGAAGCCGGTACCGCGGGTGCGGGGCGTGAGGGTGCTTTCGCCGGGCAGGGCAGGCGTGATGAAGCGGCTGGCCAGCAGGCGCTTGCTGTCGGCAGTGATGGCCAGGTGACGGACCTCGGGGCCCAGTGCCATGCGCTGCTTGAGCTGGCGGGTGACGGGGTCGAACTGCAGCAGCTCCTGCGAGCCCAGCGTGCTGACCCAGATACCGCTGCCATCGGGAGCCGCCACCACGCCGTAGGGCTGGGTAGCCACGCCCAGCGCAATGCGGGTGGCCACGGTCATCGTGGCCGGGTCGATGATGCTGATGCCGCCGCTGTGTCGGTTGGTCACCCAGACATGGCCGGCGTTGTCGATGGCCAGCGTGCGCGGACCGTGCTCGGTGGCAGGCTTTTCTGGGGCGGTCTCGGCCCGTCCGGAGACTGTCAGCGGGATCTCGCGCAGCAGTGTCCGCGTCTTGCTGTCCAGCACGCTCACGCTGTCCTGGTCGGGGTTGATGACCCAGATGCGCGGCGGGTCCTGCCGGTCATAGGCGATGGAGGTGGAGCCCTGCGGCAGGCGCAGGCTGGCCGGGTTGGCGGCTGCAGACGGACCGCGCACCTGGCCCAGGATGCGCACGATGGCGGCCGTGGGCTTCTGCGATTGGGGATCGGCATCGTTGCCGGGCAGGCTGGGCGGCGTGACGCTGACCGGGGCATCCGAAGTGCCGCTTCCCGTGTTGCCGGATCCGTTACCGGTGCCTGGGGAGCCGTTCGATCCGCCGGCTGCACTGTTCTGGTTGCTGTTGCCTGTGCTGCCCTGGGAGCCGTTACCACTCGCTGCGTTACCGCCCGCCACGTCGCCCTGGCCACGGTTGTCGCTGCTGGTGCCGTTCTGGCCGCTGGTTCCGTTGTTCCCTTGCGCGCCCTGGCCGTTCGTGCCTGGGGTGACGGAGGGCGTGACGGGTGTTACGGCCTGGGGATCGGGGTTGGTGTTCACAGCGCTACCATCGCCGCCGCAGGCGGCGAGGGCGCTGCAGACCATCAGGGCCATGAGGCTGCGCGTCAGCGGCTGGGCTCGGTCAGCCCGTGAGGTCGAGCGTACGGCGAGAGGCGTTGGCAGGGACGCGTCGGCGTCAAGCCAGCCCCCGGCGCCGGATGAACCGGCTGCCGATTCAGGGTGAGCGGAGGAGGGAACGTGGGTGACGAAGGCGCGGGATGACTGCACGGAAGCTTTCCTGCCATGGCCGTTTGGATGTCACGGCACTATGCGTCAGAAAAGCGACAGCACACAGGAGCTATGGCACAGAAGGTCGACATTGGTGCCGCAGTCGGCGCGGAAGGACGGGGGCCGGGGATGGAAGGAGGCCGGTGTGATCGTTCAGCGTGAACGGCCTTGCCGAAGCTGATGCGCTACGTGCTCCACCAGCGCGCGCGAGATGCTGACATTGGCGGGCGGCAGGTCGGGCAGGGTATCGGGGGTGAACCAGCGGGCATCGCGGATCTCGGTCGGGTCGACGTGGATGTCTCCGGCCAGCCATTCGGCGGTGAAGGCGATCATCAGCGAATGGGGGAAGGGCCAGCTCTGACTGCCGAAATAGCGCGGGCGATGAACCTGGATGCCCACTTCTTCGGCCACTTCCCGGTGGATGGCGGCCTCGACCGATTCGCCGGCTTCCAGAAAGCCTGCCAGGGCGCTGTAGCGTCCGGGCGGAAAATTGACGTTACTGGCCAGCAGCAGCTCGTGACCGCGGGTGACCAGTACCATCATGGCGGGCGAGATGCGCGGGTAGCTGCGCAGGCCGCAGCGGGGGCACTGCATGGCACGTTCGCCCGGCACGCGCACGGTGGGCACGCCACAGGCGCCGCACCAGCGATGGGTGCGCACCCATTCCAGCAGCTGGCTGGCCTGCATGGCGATGGAGGTCAGATCACCCGGCAGGCGGCCGAACCACTGGCGTAGGCCCTGGGCTTCCCAGCCGGGTGGAAGGGACGGGGGGGAATTGGGCAACGAGACGGCCAGACAGGGGCGTCCCTGGTAGCGGCCAACGCTCTCGCAGGTGGTCCAGGCGTTCAGCAGGGAACCATAGTCGCCGGCCGTCAGCGCTGGAGGGCCGTCACTGCGCTGGACGAGGGCATGGCCGGTGAACAGCAGGATGATGGCGTCGGGATCGGACAGCATGGCCCCCGGCGCAGCGCGGGAGGGGGCGAGGTCGTACGTGTCGGGCAGTTGCAGCATGCCCGGATGATGCCCAAGGCCTGACCATGCTTCGGACCTGTCGGTCTGGGGCTGGGTCGAGGCTGGCCGTGACACCCCGGTCGGTGTCGGCGTCGTGTTTTCAGCCACGATTCAGGACTTATCCGGCTGCTGAAAGAGCTGCTCCAGCTTCTGGCGGGCGGCGTCGGCGACGGGGTCGCTTTCCATCAGGGGCGGAAGTTTCTCCATCCGCACCTGGGTCATCGGATACTCTTCGGCGATGCGATCTTCCCAGAAGGTGGCCGGATTCTGGGCGGTGAAGAAACGGCGCGCCACGTCGGCCGGCAGGCTGCGATAGCTGCGCAGCATGCCATCCTGGAAGGCGATTTCCAGGGTCTGGCGGTTCTCGTCGTAGGCGGCCGACCGTATCTTGCTGGTGTTCAGGGCGCGGTGTGGCTGCTGGTACTTCATCGATCGGGATCCTTGCAAACAGTCTTCATAATACGCTTCTGTCTGGTCACTGTCCGCAATTCGGGAGTTCGTCTTCATATGGTGTCTGATCTGTATTTTTCGGGAGTCCGGGCCTCAGAAAACTCGTCAGCGCGATCAACCGGCTGCGGAGGCCGACGCTCTACCTGGCGCCTCGTC
>CALIXC010000311.1 GCA_938046755.1 uncultured Lautropia sp.
ATCGCGTCATCGATCAGGGTACCGATGGTCGGTAACTTGGCATTGGCCTGAAGGTGTGACCAGCGCGCCTCTTTCGGCACCCAGAACACGTTCTCTGCAAGGTATTCGTCCTTGTCCTCGGCGGCCTGCGCATCTTCGGCCAGCAACTCGTTGTGCTTGGCCTCGAAGGCGTCCGAGATGTACTTCAGAAAGATGAGCCCGAGTGCGACGTGTTTGTAGTCGGAGGGCTCCATGTTGCCGCGCAGTTTGTCGGCTGCCTTGAAAAGCTCGGACTCGAAGCCGAGACTGCCTCCGTTGCCTGTCCTGGCGGCGTCTTTCTTTGCCATCGTGTTCTGTCAAGTGTTTTTGGCGATGCTATCACGCAGTAAATCGGGCCTATCAGCGCCCTTCTGCTGACAGCGTTAGCATCATCCAAACCTTCCTTGCAGGCAACGGTGATCCCGGGCTACGTATCATCCACACGACGCCACGGATCAGTCAGTCTGAAGTACACCTGTCCGCCAGCCTCCCCTCACACCCCCAACCACTCCGCCACCCCCCTGCCAAACAGCAGGATGGCAGCCGCAAAGACAAAGAGCAGCACGATGAACCAGATGGGTTCGTCGATGCGGTTGCGGGCTGACTGGCGCAGCAGCAGCAGGGTGAAGGCAAGATAGACCAGCACGCCGGCGATGGAGGTGGTGCTGACCTGGCCGAGGCGCCCGTCGATGGGGGTCAGGACCAGGACCGAGGGCACCAGGCCGTAGACGAGGGATATCCACCAGCCGCCCAGCGGGGAACGTGCCCTGCTGGCCGATACGGTGGTTTCGGCGCGGGTGTCGGTCTGGTCTTGTCGCATGTCGTCGCCCCCTGTCTGTGGCTTTACGGGCAGGCAGTCGGCCGCGCGGGTGGCCGCTGTCTTCCTCGGTGGCAGCATCTTGATGGGCTGCTCATGTTCACCTGGGAATCTGGGGGTAGAAAGGCGGTCTTATTTCGCCGCTACCGACCAGACGCCAGATTCTTCGAGTGTAGCCAGCACCTGTCACTTTCCGATTCTTTGCCCCCTGGTTTTACCTGGCCATCCTTGCGGTGCCGGCCATGCCCGGGGACTGAATGAGTGCACACCCCATGGGCTACACTTGCCGTGCGGTCAGTACCGACCATTTCCGCATGCGGGCTGTTTCCGCGTGCGTGCCCCCTTCCGTATGCGAGCCGTACCCACGCACTGGCCGCTCCCCTGTCTGCTGTTTCCCCGATTCACCCCGGTCTCTCTGCCATGCCCTCCTCCACCGCAGCCTCTCCCCCTTCGCTCCTGATCATCGGTACGGGCGGCACCATTGCCGGGGTGGCACCGTCGGCAGGCAACACGGCCGGCTACCAGGCGGGGGCGCTGCCCATCGGACAGATTCTGGATTCGGTGCCAGGACTGTCGGCGCTGGTGCCGGAGGGGCGACTGGCCACCGAGCAGGTCTTTTCGATTCCCAGCGAGCAGATGAGCGGGGCGCACTGGCTGCAGCTGGCAGGCCGGCTGCGGGCATGGCTGAGCGGTGATGAGGCGCCCGATGCCATCGTCATCACGCACGGCACCGACACGCTGGAGGAGACGGCGTTCTTTCTGTCGCTGGTGCTGCCGCCCGCGCGGCCGGTGCTGCTGACGGGGGCGATGCGACCGGCCAGCGCGCTCAGTGCCGATGGGCCGGGCAATCTGTACGACGCCTGCCGCTTTGCACTGGCGGCACGACAGGCCGGCATCGGCGGGGTGTTCGTGAGCTTTGGCGGCCGGGTGCTGCGTGCGGATGCGGTGTACAAGCAGCATGCCAACCGGACGGATGCCTTTGCGCAGCGCTTCGGTCAGCCGGTGGCCTGGCTGGAGGCAGACCGGCCGTGCTGGCAGCCGGCGCCGGCGGCCTCAGGCTTGCAGGGCCGGTTTGCAACGTTGGCGCTGACGCACACAGCAGCCTCGGCGGAAGGCGATGCGTCATCGATGACGCTGCCCCCAGTGGGCATCGTGCCCCAGCATGTGGATGCGGACCCGGCCATGGTGGCCTGGCTGCTGTCACGTGGCTGCCAGGGGCTGGTGCTGGCCGGTACGGGCATCGGCACCATGCCGGTGCCCATGCGGGCGGCGCTGGCCCAGGCGCGCCGAGAAGGTTGCCTGGTGGTGCGCGCCAGTCGGGTACCGGAAGGCTACGTGGGACGCAATACCGAAGCCAGGCAGCAAGAGAGCGATGATGCGTTGGATTTCATCACATCCGGCTGGCTGGATGCCCGCAAGGCGCGTATTCTCCTGCAGCTCTGCCTGGCGGCGGAGATGCGCGACGCCCGGGAGGTTCAGGCGCTGTTCAATCGTTGTTCACCTTGAGGCCGGCATGCCGACCATTCATATCCCTATCGACATGGCACAGCGCCTGGAGGACCTGGCGAGAATCACGGGGCGCTCCAAGGATGCTCATGTGCAGGAAGCCATCCTTGAGTATCTGGATAGCGCCGAGGATCTCCGGTTGTCCGCACGGCGTCTGGCGGTCCTCCGCGCCCACAAGCTGAAGACCGTCCCGATCCAGGACGTGCTGGAACGATACAGGCTCAAGAAGCAGTCCTTCCCGGACTGACCTGGCCGTCCCCGCTCAACGCCCGTGTGCTCCCTCCAGCCGATCCAGGCGCTGGGCCAGGCGGCGCACGCCATCGGACCATTCCTCGAACTCGGGCCGCGAGACCAGCACGCCGGTTCCTGAAGCCAGGTGATCGGCCAGGGCGTCCTGCAGCCGGCTGCCAACCTCTGCGGCGTGCACCCGGGCATCGCGCCAGAACTGGCCGGCACGATGAGCCGCCACGTCGCCCACCACCTGGCTGAGATCTTCCTCCACGTCCCAGTGCAGGGCCTTGGCCACGTCGCCCAGGGCCTGAGCCAGCATCACGTCGCCTTCGATGCGCAGCGTGGCCCCCAGGGCCAGCGGGCCTTCGCGCAGCACCCGAAAGAGCGCATCCACGGTGGGGCGCGCCGTCAGCACCACGGCCGGTTCTTCGCCGGACACAGCAGTCAGCATGCCGTCGACACCGATACGGGCATCGGCCTGCAGGGTGGGCAGGCGCAGAAAGCCCTCGTCGGATGCCGGTTCGGCGCTGACCTTCGGGGCTGCGGCCGAACGCGGGGCAGCGCCCGCCTTCGCGGGACGGGGCGCTGCCTTGCCCCCCTGCCCGCCCGCGGTGGGCGGCAAGGCCCGGATGCGCACCACGTGGCCCGCGTGACTGGCCAGCAGTTCACGCAGCCAAGGCTGCTGGCCGGTGACGTGGTTGATGGCCGACAGCACCAGCTGGGCAACGGGGAGCGGGATCTGGAACATGGTGGTATCTCGGGCGGAACTGGCGGCCATTATAGGCATCCGAAGATAACGAGGCATGCTCCAGGACCGCACCTGTCATGAAGCGGCCGGATATGCCGGCTGCCACATGGCATCCTGCACGGCCTGCACCCAGTTGTCATGCTGGCGGGCGGCCACACCCTCGGCCACAGCCTGCTTGGCCACGGCAACTGCCACAGTGGCGGACGAGGCGCGCAGATTGTCCACGGGCGGGAGCAGCGAGGCCCCCAGCTCCTGCGGGTTGACCTGCCCGGCCACCGCCTGGGCTGCGGCCAGCAGCATGCCGTCGGTGACGTGCCGCGCCCCCGAAACGATGACACCCAGGCCCAGACCGGGGTAGAGCAGCGCATTGTTGCCCTGGCCAATATGGAACTTCGTCCCCTGGTAGCTGACGGGCTCGACGGGAATGCCCGTGGCCACCAGTGCCTTGCCGCCGGACCAGGGGATGGCGTCCGACGGGAGGACCTCGATGCGCTCGGTGGGGTTGGACAGAGGCAGCAGAATGGGGCGCTCCACGCCGGCGCACAGAGCCTCGATCACCTCCTTGGTGAAGGCACCGTGATCGGTGGAGGTTCCGATGAGGATGCTAGGCTTGACCTGCTTCACGACCTCCAGCAGGCCAATCTTGCCGTCCTGCCGTTTCCAGCTGGAAACCTCGGCAGCCGGGCGGGCGTATTCCTGCTGGTAGTCGGGCAACCCCTGCATGTCATCGGTCACCAGACCGTTGATGTCGATCAGCCAGACACGCTTCCTGGCTTCTTCACGGCTCAGGCCGTTACGTTCCATGGCGGCGCTGATCTGGTCGGCCATGCCGGTGCCGGCGGTACCCGCGCCGTACACCACCAGCCGCTGATCGGCAAAGCCCTGTTTCGTCACCTTCAGCCCGGAGATCACGGCCGCCATGACGATGGCGCCGGTTCCTTGCATGTCATCGTTGAAGATGCGGTAGCGCTCGCGGTTCTTCACCAGGATGCGGCGAGCGTTGCCCGGTCCGAAGTCCTCGAAGTGCAGCAGCGCCCGGGGAAACATTTCACTGGCCACCTGCAGATAGGTATCGATGAGGCGCTCGTAGCGTTCGCCACGCACACGGGCATGGCGATTGCCCAGGTAGGCGGGATCGTTGAGCAGCTGCTCGTTGTCGGTGCCCACGTCCAGATTCACGGCGATCACCCGGTCAGGGTGGATACCCGCGGCGGCCGTGTAGACAGCCAGCTTGCCAACGGAGATATCGGTACCGTTCACGCCCCAGTCACCGATGCCCAGAATCTCCTCTGCATCCGAGACCACCAGCAGGTCCACGTCATCGGGCCCCAGACCCAGCGTTTCGAAGGATGCTCGAACGTTCTCGGGATGATTCACATCCAGGTACACGGCGCGCGAACGACGGTAGTCCCGGCTCCATTTCTTGATGGCCTCACCGACGGTGGGGTCGTAAACGATGGGCAGCATTTCCACCAGGTGATCAGTCAGCAACCGGTAGTAGAGCACCTCGTTGCGGTTGTGCAGCTGGTCCAGGTAGACGTACTTCTCGATGTCGCTTTCATAGCCGGAGTACTGGCGGTAAGCGCGCGCGGCCTGCTGCTCCAGCGTCTCCACGGCCACCGGCAGCCGGCCGGTCAGTCCATACCGGGCACGCTCTTCCAGGGTGAAGGCCGTGCCCTTGTTGGTGAGAGGATTCTTCAGGATGTCGGGGGTCTTGCTCATTGTTGGCTCCTGTCGGTGGCATGCGCCCAGCTTGAAGGCACAGCCTGACACGGATACGAACGAGCGGACGGAATTACCCGTTGACACTGCAGGCATTTAGCCAGGGAGGCCCCCCGCGGTGTGATTCATGACGAAGCACCCTTGAAACAAAAACCCGCCCCGACGCATGCACGCGTGGGGCG
>CALIXC010000312.1 GCA_938046755.1 uncultured Lautropia sp.
GTGGCGCAGCCGCGCCAGCATGGACCAAGCGCGAACCAGCGCGGCCATATTCCTCGAAGAATCAACGATCTGGAGACCATCGCTGCCAAACCACCCCTCGGCGGCTGTTGCGGGAATTACCACGTATTACGAACAATGATTATCATTGCCCCGTAGCGAATCAATCCACCTTCGATCAGACCCCGCTTTCCAGATGCTTGTTCCCTTTCTCATCATGTTGCGCGAGGGCATCGAAGCAGCCCTCATCGTGGGCATCGTCGCCAGTTATCTGAAGCAGAGCGGCCGTGACGGCCTGATGCCCGCCGTCTGGGTGGGCGTACTGCTGGCCAGCGCGCTGTCGCTGTTTGCGGGCGCTGCGCTCCAGCTCATGGCGGCCGAATTCCCGCAGAAGGAGCAGGAGCTCTTCGAGGGCGTGGTGGGCCTCATCGCCGTCGGCATGCTCACCTCCATGGTGTTCTGGATGCGCAAGACCGCGCGCAACATCAAGGGTGACCTGCACGCCTCGGTGGAACGGGCGCTGGGCCAAGGCACCGATGCGGCCGGCTGGGCGCTCATCGGCATGGTCTTCCTGGCCGTGGCGCGCGAGGGCCTGGAATCGGTCTTCTTCCTGCTGGCCATCTTCCAGCAGAGCCAGGGCTGGCAGGCGCCCGTCGGGGCACTGGCCGGCATCGCCGTATCCGTCATCATCGGCTATGGCCTCTATTCCGGTGGCGTGCGGCTCAATCTGCGGCGCTTCTTCCGCTTTACCGGCGTGTTCATCCTGCTGGTGGCGGCAGGGCTGCTGGCCGGGGTGCTGCGCAAGTTCCACGAAGCCGGCATCTGGAACCAGCTGCAGACGGTGGTCTTCGATCTGGACCACACGCTGCCCATGGACAGCCCGCTGGGTACCGTGCTGTCGGGCCTTCTGGGCTATCAGTCCGCCCCCGTGGTGGGCGAGATCCTTGTCTATGTCGCCTTCCTGGCCATCACGCTGTTCTTCTTCCTGCGTCCCATGACGGCAGTACCGGTCCCGGTCGGCGCGACCCCTCGCTGACCACATCCATCCGAAATCCTCCGGAGGTTCCGGGCAGGCCGGAACGCTCCGGGTCCACAGAAACCCCCTCGTCGAACTCCGATGCCTGATCCGAACAAGAAATCCTCCTCCCTGATGCGGGTTGCCGTTGGCGGCTCGGCCGTCCTGGTCATCGCCGGCTTGGGCGCCTTCTGGTATGCCTCGCAGAAGGCCCAGCAGCAAGCCCCGAAGGAAGAGGGCGATGTCGTCACGGTCACCATCGAGGGCAAGGTCTGCAAGCCCAACGAGATCACCGTGCCGGCCGGCCGCACCACCTTCCGCATCGTCAACAACTCCGACCGGGCGCTGGAATGGGAGATCCTGGACGGCATCATGGTGGTGGAAGAGCGCGAGAACATCGCCCCGGGCTTCGCTCAGACCATGCGGGTCAAGCTGCGCCCCGGCGACTACGACATCACCTGCGGCCTGCTCAGCAACCCGCGCGGCAAGCTGCACGTCACGCCATCGGCCGACTCCGAGGCTGAAGCGGCCCGTCCCTCGGCCGTGAACTTCCTGGGGGCGCTGGCCGAATACCGCTTCTACATGGTGTCGCAGACCAGCCAGCTGCAGGATGCCACCGAACAGCTGGTGGCCGCCATCAAGGCCGGCAACCTGAAGGAAGCGCAGGCGCTCTACGCCCCCGCCCACCAGTTCTACAAGCGCATCGAGCCCATGGCCGAGATGTTTGCCGACCTGGATCAGCGCATCAACGGCCGGGCCGACTACTTCGAGAAGCGTGAGGCCGATCCGGCCTTCCGCGGCTTCCATCGCCTGGAATACACGCTGTTTGGCCAGTCCGCGCCCGACCTGAAGGCGCTGGCCCCCATTGCCGACGACCTGCAGGCCGATCTGGGCAAGCTGAAGGAGCGACTGGGCGCCCTGGACATCAAGCCCGAGCGCCTGGCCAGCTCAGCCTCCCGGCTGCTGCGCCGCACGGCCGACAACCTGCCCACCGGCGGCGAGGAAGCCTGGAGCCACGCCGAGGCCTCCGACCTGCAGGGTACGCTCGACGGCACGCGCAAGCAGGCCATTCTGGTGGCGCCGCTGCTGACCAAGCCGGCTCCCGCCCTGAAGAAGGGCATCGAGGACGGCTATGCCCAGTTCGGCAAAGCGCTGGATCCGTACCGCGACGGAAACGGCTTCAAGGCCGGTGCCCTGGACGATGCCGGCCGCAAGGCCGTGGCGGCCCCGGTCAACCAGCTGGCTGACATGCTGGGCCAGGTCAACGCCGCCCTGGGACTGGAGTGATCCCGTTGCTGGCCATCTGACGCGCCCGGGGCTCCCATCCGGAGCCCCACAGGCATCGAATTCCCAAAAGAAGAGGCTTCCCATGCAAGACAAGCTCGATCCATCCCGTCTGGCCGCCCTGGGCGGCTGTCCGGCCGGCATCCATGGCCAGTCCGAACCGTCCTCCCGGCAAGTCGCGGCCCATGACCAGGCTCCGGCCATGATGACCTGTCCGGCCGGACTGGCAGCCACCAACCAGCCCGAATCCATGCGCCGCCGCCACGTGCTAGGCGGGCTGGGCGCTGCCACAGCAGGCCTGGTCGGCATGACGGCACAGGCCACTGCCGCTGCCACCGGCAAGGCGCAGCGCGCCGCCGGCGACGATTCGGTCGGCCAGGTGACCGATGCTCCCCTCAGCACCCACTTCCAGGAGCGGGTGCCGTACCTAGGCCAGCATCAGGCCGGCGTCGTCACCCCGCGCCCCAGCGCCGGCATGCTGGCCTCGTTCTTCGTGCTGGCCCAGGACCGCGAGGAGCTGGAACGGCTCTTTCGCACGCTGACCAAGCGCATTGCCTTCCTGACCCAGGGCGGCAAAGAAGTGCAGGTCGATCCCAAGCTGCCGCCGGTCAGTTCCGGCCTGCTGGGACCCGTGTTGCCCCCCGATGCGCTCACCATCACCGTGTCGCTGGGCAACTCAATGTTCGACGAGCGCTTCGGCCTGGCCAAGGTGAAGCCGAAGTACCTGCAGCAGATGACGAAGTTCTTCAACGACGCGCTGGACCCGTCGCTCTGTCATGGTGACCTGTCGATCCAGTTCTGCGCCAACACGCCGGACACGATCATCAACGCGCTGCGCGACATCATCAAGAACCTGCCCGACCTGCTGGTCCTGCACTGGAAGCAGGAAGGCAACGTGCCGCCCATCGCCGCCAAGCCCGGCCAGCCGGCCGAGAGCGCCCGCAACTTCCTGGGCTTCCGCGACGGTTCCGCCAACCCGGATTCCGCCGATGCCCAGCTGATGGACCGGGTGGTCTGGGTGGGACCGAAATCCGGCGAGCCCGCCTGGGCCGTCGGTGGCAGCTACCAGGCCGTGCGCATCATCCGCAACTTCGTCGAGCGCTGGGACCGGACCCCGCTGCAGGAGCAGCAGGCCATCTTCGGGCGCGTGAAGGACACCGGCGCGCCGCTGGACGCCACGGACGGCACCGAATTCCAGGTGCCCGACTACACCACCGACCCGAAAGGGCAGAAGACGCCGCTGGACTCACACATCCGGCTGGCCAACCCGCGCACCCCGCAGACCGAAGAGAACCTGATCCTGCGCCGGCCGTTCAACTATTCCAACGGCGTCACCAAGTCCGGCCAGCTGGAAATGGGGCTGCTGTTCATCTGCTACCAGGCCAACCTGGAAAAGGGCTTCATCACCGTGCAGAAGCGCCTGGACGGCGAACCGCTGGAGGAGTACATCAAGCCCATCGGCGGCGGGTACTTCTTCACGCTGCCCGGCATCCGTGACGAGAACGACTGGCTGGGCCGCACGCTGATGGAGGCCAGCAGCAGCACGCGCGCCTGAGACCACGCCCCGGCCAGAAACCTGGCCGGAGTCATGCCCTGCAACCCGGAGCCCGGATTTCGTCCGGAACCGGGTTCCGCCCGGGATGCCGGGGCAGGGCAGCCGGGTTGCCGATGGCCCTGACACCAGGGCTTCGGTTTCCCCGCCATTCGTGGGGACATTGCAACTGGCTCTAGAATGGCAAACCTTCAGAATCCGTTCTGTTTCTTATTCTCTTTCACTTTCTCTCAACCCCCGAGGAGCATACCGACATGACCCTTCGCCGTCGCATCATCTCCGTGCTGGTGGCCCACGCCGCCGCCTTCGGCGCCATCAGCGCTCAGGCCGCCGTGGAGCCCAGCGAGCTGGTCGGCCCCATCGCCGAATACAAGCTGTTCGTCGACAAGAACGTCTCGGCCCTGGTGAAGGACACCAAGGCCTTCGTGGCCGCCGTCAAGGCCGGCCAGATCGAAAAGGCCAAGAAGCTGTTCGCCCCCGTGCGCACCCACTATGAGCGCGTCGAGCCGGTCGCCGAGCTGTTCAGCGACATCGACGTCGCCATCGACTCGCGTGCCGACGACCACGAGAAGCGTGAGGAAGACCCGGGCTTCGGCGGCTTCCACCGCATCGAGTATGCCCTGTGGCACCAGAAGGACACCAAGAGCGTCGCCAAGTACGCCGATCAGCTGCAGGCCGATGTCGAGGAACTGCACAAGCGCCTGACCGACCTGACCTTCCCGCCCGAGAAAGTGGTGGGCGGTGCCGCCGTGCTGATGGAAGAAGTGGCCGCCACCAAGATCTCCGGGGAAGAAGACCGCTACAGCCACACCGACCTGTGGGACTTCCAGGCCAACTTCGAGGGCGCCTACAAGATCGTCGAGCTGTTCAAGCCGCTGATCGCCCGCGAGGACAAGGCCTTCCTGGACAAGACCGAGAAGAACTTCGAGACGGTCTTCAACACCCTGAAGAAATACCGGACCAAGGACGGCGGCTTCGTCACCTATGACAAGCTCACCGAAGGCGACCGCAAGATCCTGTCCGCCCGCGTCAACACGCTGGCCGAGGACCTGTCCAAACTGCGCGGCATGTTTGGCCTGAACTGATATCCGCCCGACCGCCCATGCCCGTCCGGCCGTGGCCGGCGGGCAGGGGGTTGGGGGACTTCCTTTCGGGGAAGTCCTCAGGTGAGAGAGAAACGTCAGGGCATCCTCACCATCCCGCCAGCACCAGCTTGCCCAGCGTGCGGCCGCCTTCCAGCCGTTCGTGAGCACGCCGAAGATTCTGTGCATTGATGCGCCCCAGCGTCTCAGTCCGGGTGCTGCGCACCTTGCCCTTGGTCACCAGATCGCCCAGCTCACGCAGGATCTCGCCCTGGCGTGCGATGTCCGCCGTGCCCAGCAGCGAGCGCGTGAACATGAATTCCCAGCTGATCGTCAGGCTCTTGCGCTTGAGCGGGACGATATCCAGCGTCTCGGGATCATCGATCATGGTGATCCGCCCCTGCGGGGCGATGAGTTCCACGATGTCCGGCAGATAACGGTCAATACCGTTGGTACAGAACACGAAGGCCGGTGCATCGATGCCCAGGGCCGACACCTGTGGAGCCAGCGGCCTGGCGTGATCGATGACATGGTGAGCTCCCATCCGCTTCACCCAGTCCACCGACTCGGGCCGCGAGGCCGTGGCGATCACCGCCAGCCCGGTCAGCGCGCGAGCCAGCTGGATCGTGATGGAACCCACACCGCCCGCGCCTCCAATCACTAGCAGCGCCGGTGCAGCCCCCGTGACCGGGCGTTGCACGTCAAGGCGATCAAAGAGCGTCTCCCAGCCGGTCAGCGTCGTGAGGGGCAGGGCGGCGGCATCCTCGTTGCTCAGGCCTTCCGGCACATGCGCCGCAATGCGTGCATCCACCGCCTGCAGCTGCGCATAGCAGCCGGGCCGGTCGATGGCGCCGGCATGGAACACCCGATCACCCACCCTGAAACCGCTCACGTCACGCCCCACGGCACGCACGGTGCCCACGGCGTCCCAGCCCAGGATGCGCCAGCTGCCCGCGGCCGGCCGTGCCGACGCGCGCACCTTCGTATCGGCCGGATTGACGGCAATGGCCTCGACGGCCACCAGCAGATCATTTGGCCCGGGCTCCGGATCAGGCAGCTCGATGTCCACCAGCGAGCGTTCATCGGAAATGGGCAGGGGTTGGTTGAAACCTATGGCTTTCATGGATGTTCTCCTTGCAGAAGGTATTGGCATCGCTCCCCGACGATCGGCCCACCATGGGATGTCCGGACCCATGTCCGAACCGCCAGGAATGACGATCCGGACGCCTGGTATCGGACACCGGGCAGCTTGGCACCTGGCCGCGCCGGGGAAGCATGGCGGCAATGCTGATCCATACCATCTCATCCCGCAAGAACGCACATGAATCGCACATAGTGTCGAAAAATATACTGTCCATGCGCGCGGACGCTATAATCCCGGCTCTCCTGGCTGCACCTGCCCGCCAAGGCGGCATGGCCGTCTCGCGACTGCTTCAGGTCTGTCGGGAGCAAGCGGCCAGCCCGATAGGTTCCGCCTCCTCTCGCACGACAGCGCGTCGTGCGCCTCCTGTTTCGTTCCCCATGGCAAGAACCCCGCACGCCCGATTCGACTGTGCCGCCGGCTGTCCGGTGGAAGCCACACTGAACCTGATCGGCGGCAAGTGGAAGGGGGTCATCCTCTACCATCTGCTCACCGGGAAGGTGCTGCGCTTCAATGCGCTCAAGCGCATGCTGCCCAACATCACGCAGCGCATGCTCACCAACCAGCTGCGCGAGCTGGAGCATGATGGTCTGGTGGCCCGCACCATCTATCCGGAGGTGCCACCGCGTGTCGAATATCGGCTCACCGAGCACGGACAGACGCTGGAACCCGTCATTGCCGCCCTGAAGGCCTGGGGCGACAGTCATGTCGGCAAGCCGCCTGCGGCCGACAAGGCTTACGGATCCCCCGACTGATCCCCGGCATCCGTTCCCCGAAGATCCCTCCTCATCCCCGACTTATGCTGAAGAACACCGGTATCACCATTGCGCTGGCCATGCTGTCCATGGTTGGTGCGCTGGGCATCGATGCCTATCTGCCCTCGTTTCCCGCCATCATCCAGGACTTCCAGGCCACGCCGCTGGCCGTGCAGCAGACGCTCAGCATCTACGTGGGCGCCATGGCCATCACCACGCTGTTTGCCGGCACGCTGTCCGACAGCTTTGGGCGCCGCCCCACGGTGATCGTGTCGCTGCTGCTGTTCACGGCAGGCTCGGCACTGGCCATCTTCGCCAAGGACATCCAGGTCCTGCTACTGGCCCGTGGCCTGCAGGGCGTCGCAGCCGGCTTCGGTGCGGTGCTTTCGCGCACCATCGTGCAGGACCGCTTTCAGGGCGCCGAGGCGCAGCGCGTGATGGCGCTCATCATGATGGTGTTCTCCATTGCCCCGTCGTTCGCGCCGGTCATCGGTGGCTGGCTGCAGGCCACCTTTGGCTGGCATTCAGTGTTCATCATGCTCACCGGCTACGGCCTCGTGCTGTGGCTCATCTGGCAGCTGGGCATTCCCGAGACGCTGCCGAAGGCGCAGCGCACGCCGCTGCAGCTGGGCCGCATCGTCGGCAACTACGGCAAGGTGCTGTGCCACCGCGTGTTCATCCCGCGCGTGCTAAGCATCGCCCTGGTCTTCATCGGCGTGGCCATCTACGTCAGCTCTGCCGCACCCTACATCATCAACATCCTGGGCCTGTCGGAAACCAGCTTCGCCTGGATGTTCATCCCCATGACACTGGGCATGCTGGGCGGCTCCAGCACCTCGCGCCGGCTGGCCCGCAAGGTGGCGCCCAGCCGCCTGACTTTCGTCGGCTTCGTGCTGATGCTGGGCGCCACCTTCACCAGCGTCGTCTACACCTCGGTGGCCACGCCGCAGGTTCCGTGGGCCGTCATTCCGCTGGGCATCTACTCCCTGGGCATGACCCTGGCCGTGCCCGGCATGACGGTGCAGGTGCTCAGCATCTTCCCGCAGATGCGCGGCCTGGCCGCCTCGCTGCAGAGCTTCGTGCAGATGAGCATCTTCGCGCTGGTCTCGGCCTTCGTGGCGCCGTTGCTCTTTCACAGTGCCCAGTGGCTGGCCATCGCCCACTTCACGGGTCTGGTCATCGCCGCGCTGCTGTGGGCGCTGGGGCCGCGCCATGAACCGGGCGTCGGGGCTGCCCCCACCGGCCACGCTCCCGGCGCGAACGGCTCTCCCGCCCCCTCGGGCACGGCCGCCGCGCCTGCCATCGCCCAGCCCGTGCCTGAAAAGGGCGCTTTCTCATCAGAGACGTCCGAACCCCGGCCATGAGCACTCCTTCCTTGCCTGATACCCCCGCTGACCAGAAGCCTGCGGCGGGCAGGGCAGAGCAGCACAGCACGCGACTGCTGTTCCTGCTGGCCGGTTTCTCGGCTGCAGCCTGGGCTTCGCTCGTGCCGGTGGCCAAGGCCGCCACAGGCGTCAACGAAGGGCAGCTGGGCCTGGTCCTGCTGTGTCTGGGCATCGGCTCCCTGCTGGCCATGCCGGTTTCCGGTGTGGTCAGCACCCGCCACGGCTGCCGCAAGGTGCTGATGGTCTGCGGCGTGGCCCTGTGTGCCTGCCTGCCGCTGCTGGCCTCGGTCCACAATGTCATCACGCTGGCCGCCTCGCTGTTCTTCTTTGGCGCCATGATCGGCACCTTCGACTGCGTGATGAACATCCAGGCCGTCATCGTCGAGCGCGACAGCAAGCGGCCGCTGATGTCAGGCTTTCATGGCTTCTACAGTCTGGGCGGCCTGCTGGGGGCTGCCACCACCAGCACCATCATGGACCTGGGCGTGAGCCCGTTCGGCACAGTGTCCAGCATCGCCCTGGCTGGCGTGCTGCTACTGATGCTCATCCGGCGGCACGTCCTGCCTTACGGGAACCCGGCCGAGGGCCCGCCGTTTGCACTGCCGCGCGGCGAAGTCCTCTTTCTGGGCATGCTGTGCATGACGGTCTTTCTGGTGGAAGGCTCGATGATGGACTGGAGCGCGGTGATGCTGACCGAGAACCACGGCATGCCGGTGGCGCAGGCCGGCTACGGCTTTGCAGCCTTCTCGCTCACCATGACCTTCGGCCGCCTGACCGGCGACCGCATCGTGGCAAGGGTAGGGCGGCGCAGCGTCGTGACGGTGGGCGGCCTGCTGGCCATGGGCGGCATCCTGCTGGCCACGCTGGTCCCCCTCTGGCAGGCAGCACTGCTGGGCTATGCCATGGTGGGGCTGGGCTGCTCCAACATCGTGCCGGTGCTGTTCACGGCCGTGGGGCGCCAGACCAGCATGCCGCAGAGCGTCGCCGTGCCGGCCATGTCCACACTCGGCTATGCCGGGGTCCTGGCCGGACCGGCCGCCATCGGCTTCATCGCACACCACAGCAGCCTGCCCATGGCCTTCCTGCTGGTGGCGGCGCTGATGCTGTTCGTGGCGATCAGCGGGCGCTTCCTGAAGCTCTGACCCTGAAGCGCTGATCCGGAGGCTCTGATCTGAAGACCATGACGGCACAACCTTGATGTGGAACCGCTGGTTCTGGAACCACTGAGGGAGCATGACAGACCACTCGTCGTTTCATTTTCAGGAACAATCAGTTTCTTTATGGCCGTACCGTTCCGATATGAGTGGACATACAATGCGTTCCAGCAGGTGCCCGGATGGCGACGACCCGTTCATCCCGTCCGGCCACCCCGGCTCCGATTCCTCCCTGATAGATACATCGCCCCATCATGAACGCTCTGTTTCGTCTGCAGGCACCGTTGCTGTCCGTCCTGCGCATCGTCTCCGCCTATCTCTTCATCTGGCACGGCACCGCCAAGGTCTTCGGCTATCCTGCCTCGATGGGCGACATCTCCGGCAACCCGATGATGATCGCAGCCGCCGCCCTGGAACTGGTGGGCGGTGCGCTGCTGCTGCTGGGCCTGTTCACCCGGCCGGTCGCCTTCCTGCTTTCCGGCCAGATGGCCGTGGCCTACTTCATGGCACACGCGGCCCAGGGCAACGTGCTGATGCCGATGGCCAACAGCGGTGAACTGGCGGTGCTGTTCTGCTTCGTCTTCCTCTACCTGTCGGCCGCCGGCGGCGGTACCCTGTCGCTGGATCACCTGCGCGGCAAGTAAGAAGCCGCCTCGACCCTCACGGACGGGCCGACGCACCCGGCAATGCCCCGTCGGTCCGTCTCTTCCGGGTACACTTTTCAGGTACCCAACGATCTCCCGGAAACCCCCTTTTCCGGTTCCCCGGGACCTCATTCATTCGCCTCATTCCATCAGGAGTCAAACATGTCCGTTACGCACATCCACCAGGCCGCCGAGAAACGTCGTTCCATCTACGCGCTGAACAAGCAGCTGCCGGTGCCGGCCGCCGACGTGGTGAAGATCATCGAGCACGCCGTCAAGCACACGCCGTCAGCGTTCAACTCGCAGTCCACCCGCCTGGTGGTCCTGCTGGGCGCCGAGCATGAAAAACTCTGGCAACTGACCGAGCAGGCGCTGGCTGCCATCGTGCCGGCCGACAAGTTCCAGCCCACCAAGGACAAGCTGGCCTCCTTTGCTGCCGGCGCCGGCACCGTACTGTTCTTCGAGGATCAGACCGTGGTGAAAGGCCTGCAAGACAAGTTCCCGCCGTACGCCGAGAACTTCCCCATCTGGGCCGAGCACGCCGACGCCATGCACCAGTACGCCATCTGGACGGCCCTGGCCAGCATCAACGTGGGCGCCAGCCTGCAGCACTACAACCCGGTCATCGACGAAGCCGTGGCCCGCACCTGGAACGTGCCGGCCTCGTGGAAGCTGCGCGCCCAGCTGGTGTTCGGCGGCATTGCCGCCCCGGCTGGCGAGAAGTCCTTCGAGCCCGTCGAGGCTCGCCTGAAGGTCTACGGCCTGTAAGCGCGCCTACTCCTGCACCCCCTGGCATCCCCATAGGCCATCCCGCCGGGGGCGCAGAAAAACGGGCAGCATATGCCAGCCCTGCATCACGAAGGCGGCACACCACGCCAGCCCCGCCAGTTGCAGCAGCACCGGCGGATCGAACCAGTAGGCTAGCGCCCGCAGCACGGCGCTGGCCACCAGGAGACCGGCCCCCACCACCACCCAGGGGCGGCCATTCTTTTCCAGCCCGCTGTGCGTGTAGCCAGCAATGCAGATCACGGTGTAGACGGCCAGCCCCAGCGCCCC
>CALIXC010000313.1 GCA_938046755.1 uncultured Lautropia sp.
TGCCGGGGCTGGCAGCCGTGGTCGCCCGAGCGCCAGGCAGCGGCCCGCGCCGCAGGCGTGCCGGTCTTTGTGGACTTCTCGGCCGCCTGGTGCCTGAGCTGTCAGGTCAACGAGAAAGTGGCATTGGACCGCGACGAAGTGCAGGCCGCTTTCCGCGACCGCAACGTGCTGCTGCTCAAGGCCGACTGGACGCGCCGCGATCCGGCCATCTCGGCCGAGCTGGCCCGCTTTGGCCGCAACAGCGTGCCGCTCTACCTGTTCTATGACGGCCGTGATCCGAAGGCCGCGCCCGTGCAGCTGCCCGAGCTGCTGACGGTGGATACCGTGCTCAAGGCCATCGGCGCGGCGAAGTAAGCGACGCCCCCGATCAGGCCAATTGGTTGCCGCTGGAAAGCCCCAGCACGGCCCGCATGTCGTACAGGCCATGGGCCTTGTCGGCCAGGAAGCGGCAGGCGCGCAGGCTGCCGTCGGCGTAGTGGGCGCGGCTGGTGGCGCGGTGGCGGATCTCGATCTGCTCGCCGTTGCCGGCAAAGAGCACCGTGTGGTCGCCCACGATGTCGCCGCCGCGGATGGTGGAAAAGCCGATGCTGCCAGGCTGGCGCGGGCCGGTGTGGCCCTCGCGGGCGAAGACGCCGATCTCGGCCAGCGGCTTGCCCAGCTGCGTGGCGATGGCCTCGCCGATGGCCAGGGCCGTGCCCGAGGGGGCATCCACTTTGTGGCGGTGGTGGGCCTCGATGACCTCGATGTCGGTGTCGGCCAGCATCTGCGTGGCCAGCTCGATGAGCCGGATGGCGGCATGGACGCCCGGGCTCATGTTGGCGGCCTGCACGATGGCGATGTCCTGTGCAGCCTGCTGGATGCGGGCGCGCTCTTCGGCCGAGAAGCCGGTGGTGCCGATGACCATCTTCACGCCATGCTGCCGGCAGGCGTCCAGGTAGACCATGCTGGCTTCGGGGCGGGTGAAGTCGATCAGCACCTGGCAGCCGGCCAGGGCTGCGTCAGTGCGGTCGGTGATGGTCACGCCGGTCTTTGCCCCCATGAAGGCACCGGCATCGGTGCCCAGCGCCGGGCTGTCGCTGCGGTCCAGCGCCGCAGCCAGTTCCATGTCGGGGGCGGCCAGGACGGCCTCGATCAGCATGCGCCCCATGCGGCCGGAGGCGCCAGTGATGGCGATCTTCATGAATTCACGTGCCTTTCGGTGGGTTGGTAGCCGGGCAGGGCCGGATCGTTCGGGTCGTCGCGCTCGGGCAGGCGATCATGCTTGATGTCGCTGACGCGGCCGTCGGCAAAGAACACCGTCACGCGGCGCAGCTCGGAATCGCCGTTCGGATACTGGAAGCGGAAGACGTATTCCCAGCGGTTGGGGTGGAACACGTCGGCCAGCAGCGGGGTGCCGATGCGCAGTCGCACCTCGTCGGGTGCCATGCCGGTGTGCACCTCGTCCAGCATCTGCTGGTTGATGTAGTTGCCCTGCGGAATGGCAAAGCGATAGGGTTCCAGAAAGCCGCTGCGCGAGCGGTCGCTGGCGCAGCCGGCCAGCGTGGCGGCCGCGGCCAGCAGCAACAGCGTGCCGGGGATGCGGGAAAGACGGATGGGCATCAGAGGGATGGGCTCCTGGGTTGTGCGGAGGGTGCCGGTGGCATGGCGCGGTCCGGGCCTGAACCGGCAATGATGCCATGGCCGGCACCACAGGGCGGGTCGGCGGGCATGAGGCGGGCGCCGGGAAGGCACGGGGGCGGTGCGACACCGGCTGGGCCGTCTGTCGCTTCCTGGGCACGCCTGCCGTCGGCGCTGTGTAAAGTTCCTGCAAAGTTCGGGCTGCCAGGGGCCGGCCGGTGCAGGCATCCCCGTATGATAAGGGCTTCCTTCTCCCTGCTGTTTTCGCCTTCATGTCCTTATCGTCTCACAAGGCGTCCGGACGCCGTACCACGCTGGTGGTCACGGCCCTGGTGCTGCTGGCCGTCGGTGCCGGCCTCTGGTTCTGGGTTCTGAAACCCGCTTCCCACGGCACCGTCGTGCCCGATGGGCCGCCCCCGCCGCCGGGCGCCGGCGGGCCGGGTGGCATGTCGCCCGTTACCGTCAGCGTGGTGAGTGCCGAGCAGGGGGCCTTTCCGGTGGTGATTCGCGCCGTGGGCAACGTCACCCCCTACAACACCGTCACCGTGGTGCCGCAGGTGGAAGGGCGGCTGCTGCGCGTGCATTTCCAGGAAGGTGCGCACGTGCAGGCCGGCCAGCTGCTGGCCGAGCTGGATCCGCGTGCGCTGCAGGCCAGCCTGGACGAGGCGCGAGGCACCCAGGCGCAGAACCAGGCCGAGCTGAAGAATGCCCGTTCCGATCTGGCGCGCTACGAGCGGCTCTATCGGCAGGATTCGGTGTCCCGCCAGCAGCTGGAGACCCAGCGGGCGCTGGTGCGGCAGCTGCAGGCACGTTCGACCACCGACCAGGCCAAGGTGGACAATGCCCGGGTACAGCTGGGCTACACGAAGATCCACGCGCCGGTGGCCGGCCGGCTGGGGCTTCTGAAGACCAACATCGGCGCGATGATCGGTCCCTCCACCACGGACGGCCTGGTCAGCATCGTGCAGACCGACCCCATCTCGGTGATCTTCGGCGTGCCGGAGGTGCAGCTGACGGCGCTGCGCGACGCGATGGCCGCCGCTGCCGGCAACGGTCTGGAGGTGGAGGCCTGGGACCGCAGCGAGCAGGGCCGGCTGGCCAGCGGCCGCCTCACCACGCTGGACAACCAGATCGACACCACAACCGGATCGCTGCGGGTTCGGGCGCGCTTCGACAATCCGGGTGAGACACTCTTTCCCAACCAGTTCGTGAACATCCGCCTGACGCTGCAGACGCTGCCCAAGGCCGTCAGCGTGCCGGTGGATGCGGTGCAGTTCGGCACCCAGGGCAACTATGTCTATGTGGTGCGCGATGACAAGGCCCATGTGCAGGTCGTGAAGCTGGGCGCCACCACGGCCGATCGGGTGCAGATCGTCGAGGGCCTGGCCGCCGGCGAGCGGGTGGTGCTGGAAGGCATGGACCGGTTGCGCAACGGCAGCGCCGTGAAGATCGTGGCCGCCACCGAAGGTGATCCGGATGCACTGCTGGCCCCGGGGCCGGGTGAAGGCCCGGCCGGTGGCCCGCCGCCCGGACCCTGAACACCGTCATGAATTTCTCCCGTCCCTTCATCCTGCGGCCCATCGCCACGTCGCTGCTGATGGTGGCGCTGCTGGTGGCCGGCATGCTGGCCTGGCGGCTGCTGCCGGTGGCGGCGCTGCCGCAGGTCGACTATCCGGTCATCCAGGTGCAGGCCACGCTGCCGGGCGCCAGTCCCGACACGGTGGCGCGGATGATCACCGCGCCGCTGGAGCGCTACCTGGGCCAGATTTCCGGCCTCAAGCAGATGTCCTCGGCCAGCGGCGCCGGCGTCTCGGTCATCACGCTGCAGTTTGCGCTGGACAGTGACCTGGGGGTGGCCGAGCAGGACGTGCAGTCGGCGCTGGACAATGCCGAGAGCCTGCTGCCCGACGGTATGCCGGCCCCGCCGCGCTACCGCAAGGTCAATCCGGCCGACACGCCGATCCTGACGCTGGCGGTCAGCTCGAAGACCCTGCCGCTGCCGCAGATCCATGACCTGGTGGACACCCGCATGGCGCAGAAGCTGGCGCAGGTGCAGGGCGTGGGTCAGGTGAGCCTGGCCGGCGGCCAGCGCCCGGCCATCCGCGTGCAGGCCGATTCCGCCGCGTTGAAGGCCGCCGGGCTCACGCTGGCCGACGTGCAGAAGGTGATTGCCTCGGCCAATGCCAATCTGCCCAAGGGCAGCTTCGACGGCCCGGTGCGCAGCACCACGCTGGACGCCAACGACCAGCTGACCACGGTGGCCCAGTACGAGGACCTGGTGGTGACCTGGAAGAACGGCGTGCCGCTGCGCGTGCGCGACGTGGCCACCGTGATGCAGGGGCCCGAGGACCGCTTTCTGGCCGCCTGGGCCGACGCCGAGCGGGCCATCCTGATCAGCGTGCAGCGCCAGCCCGATGCCAACGTCATCGAGGTGGCTGACCGGGTGCGTGCGCTGCTGCCGCGGCTGACGGCCACGCTGCCGGCCAGCGTGGACGTGCGCATCCTCACCGACCGTACCGAGAGCATCCGCAGCTCGGTGCGTGACGTGCAGGTGGAGCTGGTGCTGGCCGTGGGGCTGGTGGTGCTGGTGACGCTCGTGTTCCTGCGCTCGGTGCGCATGACGCTGATTCCGGCCGTGGTGGTGCCCATCTCGCTGGTGGGCACCTTTGCCGCCATGTACCTGGCCGACTATTCGCTCAACAACCTCAGCCTGATGGCGCTCACCATCGCCACCGGCTTCGTGGTCGATGACGCCATCGTGATGATGGAGAACATCGCCCGCCACCGGGAGCAGGGCAAGCCGGCGCTGCAGGCCGCCCTGGACGGCGCGAAGGAGATCGGCTTCACGCTGGTGTCGCTCACCGTCTCGCTGGTGGCCGTCCTGATTCCGCTGCTCTTCATGGGCGACGTGGTGGGGCGGCTCTTTCATGAATTTGCCGTCACGCTGGCGGTGGCCATCGGCATCTCGCTGCTGGTGTCGCTGACACTCACGCCCATGATGTCGGCGCGGATGCTGAAAGGCGAGACAGGACACGACGGAGCAGGGCCGTCGGCGCGTCCCGCGCTGCTGGACCGGCTGATTGCCGCCTACGGCCGCAGCCTGGACCGCGTGCTGGATCACCAGGGGCTGATGCTGCTGGTGATGCTGGCCACGCTGGGGCTGACGGTCTGGCTGTACCTGCTGGTGCCCAAGGGCTTCTTCCCGGTGCAGGACAGTGGCGTCATCCAGGTGGTGACGCAGGCGCCCGGCACGATCTCGTTCGAGGCCATGAAGCAGCAGCAGGAGGCGGTGGCCCGCCAGCTGCTGGAGGATCCGGACGTGGCCAGCCTGTCGTCATTCATCGGCGTGGACGGCAGCAACACCGCGCTCAACACGGGCCGGATGCTGCTGAACCTGAAGTCGCACGAGGACCGCGCTAACGACGTGCTGGCCATCATCGACCGGCTGCGCCGCCGGATGGCCGAGCGGCCCGAGGCCGAGCGCCGGACCATGGGCGTCTGGTTCCAGCCGGTGCAGGAGCTTTCCATCGAGGACCGCATCAGCCGTGCCCAGTACCAGATGACGCTGAGCACACCCGACACGGCGCTGCTGGCCGAGTGGGTGCCGCGCCTGCAGGCCGCGCTGGCCCAGCGGCCCGAGCTGGCCGACATCGGCAGCGATCTGCAGAACGACGGCTGGCAGGCCTACGTGGAGATCGATCGCACCGCCGCCGCTCGCCTGGGTGTGCAGGTGCAGACCATCACCGCGGCCCTGCAGAATGCCTTCGCGCAGCGGCAGATTGCCACGCTCTTCACGCAGTCCAACCAGTACCGCGTGGTGCTGGAGCAGGATCCGGCGCGGGCCCAGGGCATGGCGGCGCTGGACCACGTGTTCGTGGCGGCGTCCGACGGCACGCCGGTGGCGCTTTCCGCCCTGGCGCACTGGCGCAACCGCAAGGCGCCGGTGGTGGTGAACCATCAGTCGCAGTTCCCGGCGGCCACGCTGTCCTTCAACCTGGGCAACGGCCATTCGCTGGGGGATGCGGTGGCGGCCGTGGAAGAGGTGCAGCAGCAGCTGGGCTGGCCGCTGTCCATCGAGAGCCGCTTCCTGGGGGCCGCCGAGGCGTTCCGGGCATCGCTGTCGAACACGCTGTGGCTGGTGCTGGCCGCCGTGGTGGTGATGTACCTCGTGCTGGGCATCCTGTACGAGAGCGCCATTCACCCCATCACCATCCTGTCCACGCTGCCCTCGGCCACGGTGGGGGCGCTACTGGCGCTGCTCGTCAGCGGTCGGGCGCTGGACATGGTGGCCGTCATCGGCATCGTGCTGCTCATCGGCCTGGTGAAGAAGAACGGCATCATGATGGTGGACTTCGCGCTGGAGGCCGAGCGTCATGAACGGCTTTCGGCACGTGCGGCCATCCACCGTGCTGCCATCCTGCGTTTCCGGCCCATCCTGATGACCACGCTGGCCGCGCTGCTGGGCGCGCTGCCGCTGATGCTGGCCAGCGGGTCGGGCGCCGAGCTGCGCCAGCCGCTGGGTCTGGTGATGGTGGGAGGGCTGCTGGTCAGCCAGGTGCTCACGCTCTACACCACGCCCGTCATCTACCTGTTCTTCGAGCGGATCGCGCAGCGCCGAGGCCGATGAGGTCGTCCCTGCCGTGATCGCCCATAGCCGATGAATCTGTCCCGTCCCTTCATCCGCCGACCCATCGGCAGCACCATGCTGGCGCTGGCCATCCTGCTGGCCGGCTGGCTGGCGTGGCGACAGCTGCCGGTGGCGCCGCTGCCGCAGATCGATACGCCGATGGTGGTGGTCTCAGCCAGCCTGCCCGGAGCCAGCCCCAACAGCATGGCGGCGACCGTGGCCGGGCCGCTGGAACGGGCGCTGGGCGCCATTGCGGGGCTGTCGTCCATCTCGTCGTCCAGCAGTACCGGCAGCACCGAGGTGCGGCTCTTCTTCGACATCGATCGTGACCTGAACGAGGCCTCTCGCGAGGTGCAGGCGGCCATCAACGGCGTCATCGACCAGCTGCCGCCCGGCATGCCCGGCCGGCCCACCTTCCGCAAGCTCAATTCCTCCACGTCGCCCATCCTAGCGCTGGCGCTGTCGTCGGCCACGCTTCCGCCCAGCCAGCTCTACGATCTGGCTGACAACATCGTGCTGCAGAAGATCTCGCGCGTGCAGGGGGTGGGCGAGGTCTCGCTGGGCGGCGCATCGCTGCCAGCTGTGCGCATCCGCTTCGAGCCCAGCGCGCTGGCTGCCCTGGGCATGTCGCTGGAGGATGCACGCCAGGTGGTGGTGGCCGCCAGCGCCGAGGCGCCCGAGGGTTTTCTGGAAGATGAAGGCAACCGCTGGCTGGTGGCCACCGGTCGCAAGCTGAAGAACGCGGCCGACTTCTCGGACCTGGTGCTGCGCTGGAAGAACGGTCAGGCCGTGCGGCTCTCGGACGTGGCCGAGGTGAGCGATTCGGTGGAGAACCGCTACAGCAGCGGTTTCCACAACCATCAGCCCGCCATCATTGCGCTCGTCACCCGTCAGCCCGATGCCAACGTGGTGGCCACCATCGATGCCATCAAGGCCACGCTGCCGCAGCTGCAGGCCATCCTGCCGCCGCAGGCCAGCCTCACCGTGGTGATGGACCGTTCGCTGGGCATCCGCGGCAGTCTGGCCGAGGCGCAATGGACGCTGGTGTTCTCGTGCCTGATCGTGGCGGCGGTGGTGTGGCTCTTCGTGGCACGGCTTCGCACCGCGCTCATTCCGGTGGCGGTGATTCCGGTCTCGCTGATTGGCACCTTTGCCGTCATCTGGCTGGCGGGCTTCTCGCTCAACAACCTCAGCATCATGGCGCTGGTGGTGGCCGCCGGCCTGGTGGTCGATGACGCCATCGTCGTGCTGGAAAACATCACCCGCCACACCGAGCGGGGGCTGTCACCTTACCGGGCGGCGATGCGCGGCGCGGGCGAGGTGAGCTTCACGCTGCTGGCGCTGAACGTGGCGCTGGTGGTGGTGTTCGTGGCCGTGCTGTTCATGGGCGGCATCATCGAGCGGCTGTTCCGCGAGTTCTCGCTCACGCTGGCGGCGGCCATCGTCATCTCGCTGGTCGTGTCCATCAGCCTGACGCCCGCGCTGTGCGCGCACGTGCTGCCGCGGGAAAGACGGCAAAAGGCAGCCGAGCATGGCGCTGCACAGGCGGCTGCTTTGCCGGGGGGCATGCCGGATGTGACCCACGATGCAGGGCAGGGGATGCCGGGATCGGTGTCCTTGCAGGATGACGCCGAAGTGGCCCGCGCCCCATGGCATCGGCGCCTGCTAGGGCTTCATGCCAGCTATTTCCATCATCTGCAGGCGGCCTATGAGCAGTCGCTGGCCTGGATGCTGCGCTACGCCTGGTATGGGGTCGTGGCCCTGGTGGGATTGATCGCCGCCAGTGTCTGGCTGTTTGCCAACCTGCCACGCTCGGATCTGCCCGAGCAGGACACGGGCGTGATCGGCGCCTTCATCCGGGGGGATGACGGTTTCTCCTTCCAGATCATGCAGCCGCGCATCGAGCGCTACCGCCGCTGGATCCTGTCCGATCCGGCCGTGCAGGACGTGGCCGGCATCAGCGGTGGCAACGGTGGGCTCACCAACGCCCGCCTGGTCATCACCCTCAAGCCGCTGGCTGAACGCAAGGTGTCGGCGCGCCAGGTCATCGACCGCCTGCGCCGCAACGCACCGCAGATGGCGGGCACCATGTTCTTCGGTCGTGTGGAACAGGACCTGCAGCTGTCGCCCCCGAAGTTCGGGGACGACGCCGATCACGTGATCGTGCTGAAGTCCGGCGACTGGGATCTGCTGAGGACCTGGAACCAGCGGCTGGGCGTGGCGCTGTCGAAGCGCCCCGAGCTGGAGAACGTCCGCTACAGCCTGGGTGAGGACACCCGCCAGATCGTGCTGGACATCGACCGTAACACGGCCAGCCGACTGGGCGTGCAGCTGACCGACATTTCGGCGGCGCTCAGCAATTCGTTCGCGCAGCGCCAGGTGGCCACGCTGTACCAGGACCGCAACCAGTATCGCGTGGTGATGGAGGTCTCCGAGCGCTTCACCGAGAACCCGCTGGCGCTGGATCGCGTGCAGATCATCACCAGCGAGGGCAAGTCGGTGGCGTTGGCCGAGGTGGCCCACTGGCACTTCGGCATGGTTCAGGACCGCGAGCGCCACGTGGACCAGTTCTCGGCTTCCACCATCAGCTTCTCGGTGGCGGCCGACGTGACCGACGCCGCGGCCCTGGAGGCCGTGCGTGATGTGATCGACGCTGAGCGCATGCCGGTCACCGTCATTGCCGACATCGACGGCGACGATGGTCGGCCCAAGTCACTGGTCAAGGCCGACGGCCAGGGCTGGCTGATCCTGGGGGTGGTGCTGGCCGTCTACCTGGTGCTGGGCATCCTGTACGAGAACCTGCTGCATCCGATCACCGTGCTTTCCACCATTCCCTCGGCGGGCGTGGGGGCGCTGCTGGCGCTGTGGGCCTGCAACACGCCGTTCAGCCTCATCGCGCTGCTGGGGCTTTTCCTGCTCATCGGCGTGGTGATGAAGAACGGCATTCTGATGATCGACGTGGCCCTGAAGAAGCAGCTCCACGAAGGACTGGCCCCGCAGGTAGCCATCCTGCAGGCGGCCGGCCAGCGTCTGCGTCCGATCCTGATGACCAACGTGGCGGCACTGGCCGGTGCCATTCCGCTGGCCATGGGCCTGGGCGATGGCGGCGAGCTGCGCCGTCCGATGGGTCTGGTCATCATCGGCGGCCTGGCGGTCAGCCAGCTCATTACCCTCTACACCACGCCGGCGCTGTACCTGCTGCTGGAGCGGTTGCGGCAGTGGCCGCGGCGGGGGCAGGGCTAGAATCGCTTCCATTTCCTCCTTCCCCGAATCCTTCGCTGCCGGAGCGCCGCCCGCATGGATACCCTGCTGAGAATTGTTCGTTTCACCAACAAGACCTTTGCCCTGTGGGTGCTGCTGTTTGGCGCCCTGGGTTTCGTGTTTCCGAGCCTGTTCCTGGATCTGCGTAGCTGGATTCCCTACCTGCTGGCGGCCGTCATGCTGGGCATGGGCGTCACGCTGTCGGTGAAGGACTTTGCCGGCGTGCTGCGCTACCCGAAGGCCGTGTTGGTGGGTGTGTGCGCCCAGTTCCTCATCATGCCCGCCCTGGCCTGGGGGCTGTGCAAGGCTTTTAACCTGCCGCCCGATCTGGCCGTGGGCGTCATCCTGGTGGGGGCCTGCCCGGGCGGCACCGCTTCCAACGTCATGACCTATCTGGCCCGTGGCAACACGGCGCTGTCGGTGGCCTGCACTACGGTGGCTACGCTGCTGGCGCCGCTGCTCACCCCGCTGGTGTTCTGGCTGTTCGCCTCGCAGTGGCTGCAGGTGGATGCCTCGGGCATGTTCCTGTCGGTCGTGCAGGTGGTGCTGCTGCCCATCATCGTGGGTCTCATCATCAAGGCCATCTTGGGTCATCGCATCGACCACGTGGCCGAGAGCATGCCGCTCATCTCGGTCATCGCCATCGTGCTGATCGTCGGCGCTGTCGTGGCCGGCAGCAAAGACCGCATCATCGATTCGGGTCTGCTGATCTTTGGCGTGGTGGTGCTGCACAACGGTCTGGGCTACCTGGGCGGGCTGCTGGCGGCGCGTCTGTTCAGGCTGCCGTTCTACGATGGCAAGGCCATCGCCATCGAGGTCGGCATGCAGAACTCCGGCTTGGGCGCCACGCTGGCTGGCCTGCACTTTGCCAGCGCGCCCATCGTCGCCGTGCCCAGCGCTGTCTTCAGCTTCTGGCACAACGTCTCGGGCCCCATCCTGGCCACCTGGTTTGCCAGCCGCCCCAACGGCAACGAGGGCACGGAAGAAGCGGGCAGGGCGGATGCCTGACCGGGGCCTTCTGGCCGGGAAGCCGGACGATTGCATGGCGTCGGACCGTCTGACAGGGTGCCGGACAGTCTGACACGGTGTCGGACCGTCCGGGTGATGGATGCCCCTCTGCAAAAAAGGGGCATATCCACCACAATCGCACCCGGACCATTCCCGGCGTCGTAAACTGAATGGCTCCTGTGCTTTGTCCTTTCTCCATCACTTCCTGGCCTGCCTTCATGCCTGAAATGACCGTTCGGACCCCGATGACCGTGACGACACTCTTTCGCCGCACCACTCTGGCGGCCAGCCTGCTGCTGGCGCTGGCCGGCTGCAGCGTGATGACGCCTTACAAGGTACCTTCCTCCGCGCTGGAAGCGCCGCTGGAGCAGAACAGTGGCTGGCATCTGGCTTCCAGCACCGAACGTGAGGCTGCGGCGAGCCAGGCCCGGGATTCCGCGAAGGCTGGCCAGGACGGTGCCGCCGGCCAGAAGACGGGTGCGGCAAGCCGGACGGCGGCCCAGGGCACGGATGGCAGCGCGGCGGGGGCGCCGTCCGCAGGCACGGGTCGT
>CALIXC010000314.1 GCA_938046755.1 uncultured Lautropia sp.
AAGGTGGTCAACCTCGTCAGCTACTACAAGAAGCGCGAGTTCAAGAGCACAACCGAGTATGAGTGCCATGCTGGTGCCTTTATCGTCGGCGTGACGCTGAAGGGTGACATCGCCCGCTGATTGAGCCTTTCATGACGTCGTCTGGCCTGTCGGAGGCATCCGGAAGGCTGCCATCCGCTGTTCCCCCTTTTTCCGTTGCTGTCTGCCCGGCCTGGCTAGCCTGATTGGCTAACCGCCCGGGCGCCCGCTTGTCCATGCCCCCCTCATTCACCATCCGTCCGGCGCGTCTTGATGATCTGCCAGCCATTCTGGCCATCTTCAACGATCTGATTGCCACGTCCACGGCGGTCTATGCCGAGACGCCGGTCGATCTGGACGAGCGCACGGCCTGGTTTCAGGCGCGCCAGGAAGGCGGCTTTCCGGTGCTGGTGGCTGAGGAGACGAACTACCCTGATGGCAGGGCTGCTTCTCCATGGCAGCCTTCGGAAGCTCAGGTGAACCACAGTGCCTTGCAGGCACTCGAACTACAGGGAGACACTCCGATTTCCCGCGTGCTGGGTTATGCCACTTTTGGCCCGTTCCGCGGCTCCTGGTCCGGCTATCGGCATACGGTGGAGCACAGCGTGCATGTCCGACTGGACCAGCGCGGGCGTGGGCTGGGTACGGCGCTCATCCAGGCGCTGTTCCCGCTGGCGCAGGCGCAGGGCGTTCATGTGATGGTCGGCGCCATCGATGCCAGCAATGCGGGCTCGCTGCGGCTGCACGCGCGGCTGGGCTTCGTGCAGACCGGGCTCATGCCGCAAGTGGGGAGGAAGTTCGGCCGCTGGCTGGACCTGGCGCTGGTGCAGCGGACCTTCCCGGAACGCACGGAAGACGACACCTTGGACCCGGGGCAGGAATGATGGTGGGACGGGGAGCGGCCGTGGCCGTAACAGCAGGGCGAGGCGTGGGACAGGTGAACCAATGGGCGGAGTGGCAGGGCGCCGGGAGCGGGTGCAGCCATGGTTGAGACATCGCATCACGGCACGCCGTTCGGCGACATCCGGCTCAGGCACTGGCCAGCGGCAGATAGCCCGGGCGAGGCCGGAAACAGGGACGGAAAGAGGGCAGGGACTTGGCCCACGGTCGTGCTGGTGCACGGCATGTTCGGTGACGTCGATGTCTGGTCGGCCACTGCGTTGAACCTGGCCCGTGCCGGGCTGCAGGTATTGGCTGCCGACCTGCCGGGGCACGGGGAAAGCACGGCCGAGGTGGATACGGCCGAACAGGCGGCCCAGGCCATCGGGGCGGCACTCGATGCCTGGCAGGGTGCTTCGGCGCAGGCTGAGGTGATGCAGGCTGAGGGTTCCTCACACCGTGCTGAGGCCGCTGGCTTGGCGTCTCCCCTCGCCTCACCGGCGTCCTGCAGGGCCCGTGAAGGCGGTGAAGCGTTGCAGGATGGGCAACAGTTGCTGCTGGTGGGTCACTCCTTCGGGGCGCTGGTGGCCACGGCGCTGGCGGCATCGCTGGAAAGGGAGGGCAGGCTGGCCGGACTGGTGCTGCTCTCGCCCAGCGGACTGGGCGAGGAGGTCAACCGCGACTTCCTGGTGTCCGTCATTGAGGCGGCGGATGACGGCGCGTTGGCCCGAGCGCTGGAAGCGCTCACCGTGAAGCACTATCGCAGCTCGGCAGCTTATGTGCGGACCATGCGGGCACGCCTGCTGGCGGCGCAGGCCCAGCTCTATCGGCTGGTGGATGACGTGGTGGACATCACGGGCCGGCAGAGCCGCTCCATCGTCGAGACGCTGGCCAGCCTGAGCGCGCCCGTCACGCTGGTGCATGGCCGCGAGGATGCCGTCATTCCCTGGCAGCATGCACTCAACGCACCGCCGGCCACGGCGCTGCACCTGCTGCCCAGCATCGGCCACATGCCGCATTGGGAAGCGGCTGCGCTGACCACGAACATCATCATCCGCGCGGCTGTTGAAGCGGCAGGGCTGCGCTTGGCCGGGTGATGCCTGTCCGGTTGTCGACCACTCAGGGGCAGGCCCGGCCTTCAATCCCTCAGCGACCGATCACCTGTGCGCCGGAGGTCACCAGGGGCGTCTCGCGCACGGTGGTCTTGCGGCCGTTCTGGATGTCGGCAATGCGCTTGAGCGCCGCATCCACCTTGTCCTTGCTGTCCAGCAGCGAGTAGGTGAGGATGAAGTCGCGGTGCTCTTTCGGGCCGATGGTGGGCACCAGCTTCAGGTCACGCTGGTACTTGCGGTTGTACGAGAAGCTGGTTCCCGGTTCCATGCCCGTCACGTAGCCCTGCGCATCGGTGTCCATGTTCTTCCACAGCGAGAAGGCGGGCAGCGCATTCACGTTGTAGGCAATGGAGGCTCCCAGCGTGCCGGCGGCGTTGTGCACCATGGTCAGGGTGTTGCCGTTTTCGTCGCCATACGGGAAGACGTTGTAGACCACCTCGTCGAAATCCTTGGTGCGGTCCTGGTACGTCTGCCAGGTGGACAGCAGCTTGCCGGCATAGTCGTTGAAGGGCGAGACCTCGCGCACTGGCGCGGCAAATTTTGCGTCCTTCTCCATCAGCGGGGGACCGAAGTTGCTGTGATAGAGCGCCTGGTATTCCTTCGGATAGTCACCGTTGTTGGTGAGCCGGTCATTGATGGTGAAGCTCTTGGCGCCCGGTACCGTGTTCAGCTCGGTGTCGATGGTAAAGTCCACCTTCTTGAAGGCCTGTTCGCGCAGCAGACCCTTCAGGCGGATGGTGTAGGGCGGTTTCTCGTCGACGCTCAGAATGACGTTGGAGGCCGGGATGTTGGCGGCCAGTCCGTGCAGCGTCAGCATCGTGCCGTCCTCGTCGGCGCCGGCATGGCCCACCCACTCATAGCCGCAGCGGGTCAGCAGGTCGTTGAACCCCTCCAGCCAGCCGATGCCGTTGCGGGCACCCTGGTCCAGAAAGGCCGGATTGACGATCTCATGGACTGGAGACTTCCAGCCCAGGCGCACCTTGCCCGAGACGGCCTGCGCCACGTTTATGCCTCGGTTGGGGACGACGGTGATCTTCATTTCGCCAGTGTCGATGGTCACCAGCATCACGCCTTCCTGGCGTCCACCGTGCAGAAGCTGCACCTTGATGGAAAAGGGCGAAGCCGCCTTGATGCCCAGCTGCTTGCTGGTGATCGTCTGCGTCTTCGCGGGCGTGTTCGTATCCAGCAACGTGGTTTCCCATGCGTTGGCGGAGCCGGAAGCCAGGGCGGCGGCTATCCCCAGGGCGATTGCGGAAGTCCTCATCGGGTTCTCCTTCATCATCGGTCAAGAGGTGCATCTGCCGGGGAAGGGGCGGGAGGAGAGGGCCGGGGTGATGTTTCACATTGTCGACGCCCATTCCGAGAGGGCCGGGAAGTGATCCCGGCGCACCTCCCGCACGGCGGCAAATGTGACTTTATTTTAAATTGATGAGGAGGGCACAGCCCCCCAATGCCAACTCGCCTGTGCAGCCATGTCACAGTCAGATTTCAGAGCTTGCCGAAACCACCGTCTTTCAGTCGTGCCTCGGCATCCTGCAGGTGAGGCTCGTCGCCAAACACCAGGTCGCCGCAGCCCACGATGGGCTCGTCCAGCGGTTCGCTGCACAGCAGGATGAGGTGGGTGTCTTCCTTCACCGTGAAGGTGGTGCCGTCGCCGTAGGCGTCCAGCAGCACCAGCTGCGGCGAGCCGATCTCATCGGGCCAGAAGTCGATGGTGATCTTGCCGGTGAGCATCAGCAGCTGTGCGTACCACTTCTGCGGCAGCGGCAGCGTCACCGTGTGGCCGGCCTTCACGCGCACGTCCCAGAGCTGTAATGGCCCCACAGTCTCGGCAGGGCCCAGGTCGTTGTGCCACTGGCCAGCAATCACCCGCAGCGTGCCAGCGCTCTCGGGCAGCACGAAGGAAGGAATCTGCGCTGCCGGCAGGTACTGCCGGTGGGGGTCGGAGAGCTTGTAGGCGGCCGGTAGGTTCACCCACAGCGTGACCGCCGATACGGTACCGCCTTCCCGGGTCAGCTGCGGGCCGGCCAGCGTCTCGGTGAGCACACCGCGTCCCATGCCATTCCAGAGCACGTCGCCTGCGCCCAGCACGACGGGGGGCTGGCCTTCCGGCAGCGAGGTACGCACCTCCAGGTCGCCTTCCAGCAGCAGGGTCACGGACTCGAAGCCGGCCTGCGGCTGGATGCCGGTGCTGCGGGGGCTGGCCGGATCGTCGGCTGCCGCCACGGGCTGCGGTTCGACGAGCGTGGCGTGAATGGCCGGATTGGCCTGGCGACCCAGGCCCGAGTAGGTGAAGAACTGGCGTGCCTGCCAGAGGTTGCCGATGCCCTCGGCAGTCAGGGGGCGCGTTACGCCGACGACGGGTTTTTTCATGTTACATGCTGTGGTCCATGTTGGCGCCGCCGCGCAGGTCCACCATCTCGGGGGTGATGTCCTTCATGTGCAGCAGCTTGCCGCCATACTTGGCGATGAAGGCCTTGGCATCTTCCTCGTTGCTGAAGCTGCCGAAGGTGGGGCCCATCGAACCCTGCCGGCTGCTGCCTTCCACGTAGATGGCGGTGCGAGCGTCGATCCAGTGGCCCTGTGGGTTGTCCCAATCCGCCTTGCCCATGTCCTGCACGTACACGGCGGTGATCTTGCGGACTTCCTCGGGGTGCATCAGCGTGTTCAGCACCTCCATCGTGTCGCAATAGAAGGCGGGCTCTGGCGTGTCGGCAAAGTGGATCTGCCCCTTCGGGCCAGGGTAGTCGGCCAGCAGCATGCCGTCCAGCTCGCAAGCCGTGTCCTGAGAGATCTCCACAGGGGCCACACTGGCGGCTTTCTTGCTTTCCTTGTCGCAGGCGCCCAGCATGGGCAGGGCGGCCAGGGCCATCAGGCCCATCATCAGCTGGCGCCGGTCATGCTGGGGGGCATCGTCTGCGGACTGCGGGCTGCAGCAGCGGCAGCGATATCGCGTCGACGGTTTCTTCATGGTCGGAATCTCCAGTTGGCAAAGGCAAGGGGAACCACGATCCAGCCCAGCATCACGGTGGTCAGCACGCCGATGTCCGACACCAGCGGTGGCACCATGTTGACGAGGCCATAGGCACTGCGCACGTCCTCGGTGGAGAAGACGTTCAGGATACGGAAGACGTCGGTGGGGTTCAGGAGCAGCAGGTATGGGAAGATGTCGCCGCCGTAGTGGCCCGCGGTGGCCACCAGCACGCCCAGCAGCACCAGGTCGAACACCAGAACGAACAGGAACCATAACACGATGGCAGCGCCCGAGGCACGGGTACGGTCACGTGCCACCACCGAGACCAGCACGGCCAGGCTGAGGAAGGACATGCCCATCAGTAGTGCGCTCAGCACGAAGCCGGCATAGTGAAAGAGCGCCTTGGCGCCGAACTGGTAGACGAGCATCACGCCCACGGCTGCAAGGCCGGCCAGCATGGCTAGCGCCAGGGCCAGTGACAGGCCTAGGTACTTGCCCAGCAGCAGCTCGCCGCGCGTGATGGGGTAGGCCAGCAGCAGGTCCAGCGAGCCACGCTCGCGCTCGCCCACGATGGCATCGAACCCCAGTAGCAGCGCAATCAGCGGCACCAGGTAGATGACGAGACTGACCAGGCTAGTCACAGTGAATTCCAGCGAGCGCAGCCCCACCGTGCCCTGCTGGGCGCCGCCGGCGTAGGCGATGACGAGCGAGAACACTGCGAACACCAGCGCCACGGCCAGCACCCAACGGTTGCGCAGCCGGTCGCGGAATTCCTTGGCGGCCACGGTGCCCACCTGCGAGAGCTGAATCATGCCTGTCCTCCTGTCGGGGTCTGTGGTGTCGTTGGTTGTCGGTCGGGCGTTCCGGCGGCTGCCGGCATGTTCCGGGCTGTATGATCATCCGGGCTGGCAAAGAACATGTCTTCCAGCGAAGGTTCCTGCACCTGGATGTCGGCCACGTATTCCTGCGCCGACAGCAGGTGCTGCAGCAGGCGCATCTTGTGCCGGTGGGGTACGTCGATCACCACCGTGCCGGTGGCGGGGTGCTCATGCGCCGGCAGGGTGGCCAGCCCGTCGGGCAGGGCCTGCAGCCAGCGGATCATGGCCGCAGCGTCGGTGCTGGGCTTGAGCTGGATCTGCATGTGTAGCGGCAGGTCGAAGCCGGCACGCAGCTCGGTGAGCGAGCCTAGCGCCTGGATGCGGCCATTGGCCATCACGGCCACCCGGTCCACCCGGTTCTGTAATTCGGCCAGGATGTGTGAGGTGAGCACGATGGTCAGGCCCCGGTCACGCAGCTCGGCCAGGGTGTCCCAGAAGAAGTGGATGGCGCGCGGGTCAAGACCTGTGGTGGGCTCGTCCAGGAACAGCACCTGCGGGTTGCCCTGCAGTGCCTGCGCAAAGCCCAATCGCTGGCGCATGCCCTTGGAGTAGGCGCGCACGGGGCGGTCGCCAGCGTGTTCCAGGCCCACCTTCGTCAGCAGTGCGGCGCAGCCGGCTGTATCCAGCCCTTTCAGGCGGGCAAAGAACTTTAGGGTTTCCAGCCCGCTCAGGTTGTCCCACAGCGCCACGTTCTCGGGCAGGTAGCCGATGCGGCGGCGCACCTGCAGCGCACTGGCCTGTCCAACCGGTTCGCCCGCGATGTGGATGCTGCCCGACGTGGGGGCCAGCAGCCCCAGCATGATCTTGAAGAGCGTGCTCTTGCCGGCGCCGTTGTGGCCGATGAGGCCGAACACCTCGCCGGGGCGGACGTCAAGCGTCACGTCGTCGACCGCGGTGAAGGTGCCGAAGCGGCGGGTCACCCCCTGAAGCCGAATGATGGCTTCGGCAGCGTTGGTCGCGGATGTCTGTCCGGGACGGTCGGCGAGCGATGGGACAGGGCGTTCAGCGGCCATGACGCAGGTTCTCCGGTGCGTTGTAGAGGTTGTTGCGGGTGCCAGCCAGCCAGGGAGCCCATTCGGCGGCCAGCGGGTTCATGCGTGGGCGCTGCTCAACGACGCTGGGGACCCGCAAGATGGGAAACTGCTGGCCCACCATGCGCAGCGCCTGCACGGCAGGGCTGGCCATCAGCAGGCGCACGCCCGGATAACGCCAGGTCAGGCGGTCCACCATGTCGTTGGCCTCGTAGGGGATGTCGCCGCGGCCGTCATCGTTGCGGTCCCAGCCCCGGTAGTTGCTCCAGAAGTTGCCCTTCTTGCCGCCCCAGGTCAGGTCCCGTGTGCCGGCATACTTGACCTGCTGCTGGTTGTCCACGAAGTCGTTGCCGTCCACCTCGTTGCGGGGCGAGCCCGACAGGTGCACGCCGATGCGGTTGTTGGCCACCACGTTGTCGCGCAGCTTGATGTATTCCACGTCGTAGACGAAGAACCCGCGGCCGTTGTTGGCTACCCAGTTGCCGTCCACCTCCGAATCCTGCAGCGTGCGCAGCATGATGCCGTGGTCGGAGTTTTTCCAGGCGCGATTGTTGCGGATGGTCTGGTCACGAACCTCCATCAGTGCCAGGCCGCCCCGGTTGTGCCAGGTATCGTTGTCCTCCCACAGGTTGTAGTAGGAATTCATGTAGTGCGTGCCGTAGCGGCTATGGTGCAGCCGGTTGCGCTGGAAGATGGCGTGGTGCGACACGTCGATGTAGAGGGCGTCGCGCACGAAGCTGATCTCGTTGCCGATGATGCGTGCACCCTTGGTGTTGTAGAGCTCGACGCCATTGCCGCGCTTGGCGCTGTCGTAGTTGCGCTTGCCGGTGATGTTGTTGTCCAGCACCTGCACGTCGTTGGCCTTCTCGATCCAGAGCCCGAACAGGTTGTAGCCGAGGAAACAGTTGCGCACGATGGCACGGTGCGCACCGGGCTGGATGTAGATGCCGGCGTTCTGCTTCAGCAGGCTGTCGCCCGAATCTCTCACGATCAGCCCCTCGATGACGACATCGGGGGCGATGACACGGATGGTGTCTCCCTGGTTGCTGCCACTGATGGTGGGGCGGTTGATGCCGCGCAGCGTCAGTGTCCGGTCAACCCGAAGGTTTTCCACGTAGCGGCCGCGTTCGATGCGGATCTCGTCACCGGCCGTGGCGCGGTCGATGGCGGCCTGGATCTTCTCGCCCGGGTGGACGGTGATGACCGCAGCCTGCGCCATCGTGCTGCCCAGCAGGCCGGTCAGCAACAGCAGGCCGCCCAGTGGGCGCGGTTTTGAGGCCCGGCGTGCGCCGGGCAGGGTCTCTCGGGATATTGTCATGGATGATCGGGAAGATGCCTTCAGAGCACCAGCGCACCGGAGCGGGTCAGCAACCAGAACAGTGCCGCGCCGATCAGCAGGTTCTTGAATGATACATAGCTGATCATGTCCATGACGTTGGCATGGCGGTAGGTCTTGCGCCACCATGGGCCATCCTTCACGTAGCGCTTGCCCTGCAGGCGCACTAGCACCTCGAACACGCTCCAGCCGAACCAGGCACCGATCACGCCCAGTGGCGAGGCGCTGCCACTGGCGGCCAGGACCCACACCAGGGTGGCGGCCAGGGCCAGAGCGACACCCACGGCCACGACCAGGTGGTTGGCCTGCCAGCCTTCGTGGCTGAAGGGCCACAGGTGGTCGACGATCTCGCCCAGCCAGCGGCGGCGGCCCACGAGATTTTCCACCCGGGGGTGAACCCGCTCGGACGGCCAGCGCGGATCGACGCCCTTGATGGGAAGCTGCGCCGGCGTGGGCGTTTCGGGAATGATCGGGATGTAGTAGCCATCCTTGCCGATCGGGGTCAGCGGCTGTCCATTGCGCTCACGCACCTTGCGTTCCTTGGCCAGCGGCGGGCAGGCATTGGCGTCGGTATACAGGATCAGGCAGTCCAGACAGTGCAGACACTCGCGGTGGTCGATCTGGCCGTCGGCGTTGATGGCCAGCGAACCGCAGTCCTTGGCGCAGGCCTTGCACTTGTTGCAGTCGGGCTTGCGCTTGAGGCCGAACCAGCGGAACGTGCTGGGCATGGCCAGCGAGGCGCCCAGCGGGCAGATGTACTTGCAGTACGGCCGCTCAGTGAAGATGGCCAGCCCCAGGATGGTCAGCACGAACAGCCCATAGGGCCAGCTGCGGTTGGTGATGCCCACCAGGAAGGTGGTCTTGAAGGGCTCCACCTCGGCCAGCTTCTCGGCCTCGACCATCGAGAACAGCGACACCGCCAGCAGCACGAAGAACACGCCGTACTTCACCCACTTCAGCCGGTTGTGCCATTTCATGGGCAGCAGGAACTGGAAGCGCTTGAGACCGATCTTCTCGCCAATGACGTGCAGGCCTTCCTGCAGCGAGCCGAACGGGCAGGCCCAGCCACAGAACAGGCCCCGTCCGAAGACGAAGACGGTGATGAAGATGAAGATCCAGAACAGGAACAGGAACGGGTCGCTCAGGAACAGCGTCCATTCCCACTTGAAGAGAATGGAATGGAACCAGGTGAGCACCTGCGTGACCGACGGCTGCGCCAGCAGTCCGAAGCCCACCCAGAAGATGCTGAGGATCCAGAACGGATACTTAAAGCCGTTGACCGGCCACTTGTTCTTGTGCGTGGAAAGCCGCGTGAGCCGCTCGCGGAAGGCATAGACCACGGCTATGGCCGTCAGCATGATGCCGAAGAGCACCAGCTGTACCCACTTGGCCTTCCATTGCTTCAGCCAGGCCGGATCGGGGCGAACCACCTTCGGATGCCCGCCCACCAGATACTGGGCCGGCAGCCAGTATTCGCTCTCGAAGGCCGTGAAGGTCTTGGTACCGGTGCTGCGGTCGAGCTTGTTGCCCAGGAAACTCAGTTTCCACGGGTAGGCGGCCGAGAAGCCCTTGGAGCGGATGATGAAGATGCCGGATTCGGAATACGACGGTGCGCCCTTGGCCTTGATGCTGTACAGGTTCTGCGCGTCGGTGTCGCGGAAGGTGAACGAATCGTTCCCCTGGTGGACCTGGATGCGGTCGTAGATGCCGCCCCGCACGAAGCCCGAGCCCTTGAAGGACTCCTTGCCGTCGGTGCGGATGATGAAGATGGCGTTCTCGCCTTCCTTCAGGTTCTCGCGCAGGTTCTGCCAGGTGCTTTCACCCAGGATGGCCGGACCCACGACGGGGGAGTTGAGCGAGCCGTACCACAGCTCGATGAAGGGCGAGCCGGTGGCATCCAGCCCCACCTGCTGGGGCTGCACCACGAGCTTGCCGATGGCGCCCTGCTTGACCAGCGTGTCCCAGTCGGGCAGCGGCTGACCTGCCTTGGGCTGCACATACTGCACCGGCTTGCGCTCGATGGGCTTGAGGATGCCGACCTGGCGCGCCACGGCGGCACCCGAAGTCATGATGACCTGGTTCTGGGCCACCACGGTGACGGTGGCGCCCGAGATGGCGTCCACGCCGATCACGTTGTCCTCGGGGCGGGACTGACCCACCTCGATGTTGTCCTTGACCGAACGACCCAGGTACTGGTTGTTGAACTTCAGCAGCGCCGATTCAGGAATGCCCAGCAAGAGGATCGGCTCGGAGTGCTTGAGCACCTTCACGCCGACATACTTGCCGTTCTTGTCCATCCCGATCAGCGTGACGACAGGCTTGCCGGAATAGGCGGGCGTATCGGTGATGTCGGTCGACAGCATCACATAACCCAGCACCTGCTTGCCATCGGGGCCACCCAGCGCCTCCACGTAGGGCGGCTGGCCCTTGCGCTGCGAGAATGACGTGGCGCCCGGGAAGACATCCTTGCAGGGCACCAGCGCACACATGTCCGGCGCCGTGGCCAGCTCGGCTGGCAACTTGGCTTCGTACGCCTGGGAACCGCCGGCCCCTGCAGCGGGCCGGGCCAACGCATTCAGGGACAGCAGGCCGAAGGCGGCAGCCGCCAACAACCCCCTCCCAAGAGAGGTCCATTTCATGTCTAGCTGAGATCCGGAAAGAATTCATCATCCTATCGAAAATGGCCGGGAACCGGGCTGTTCATCACAGCCCGGCTGCCGGCCATTCGCCTTTGTCTCCAATCAGATCAGGAAGGATCGATCAGGGTTCGACCATCATGCGGCCGCGCATTTCGAGGTGAAGCGCATGACAGAAGTTGGTGCAGTAGAACCAGAACAGCCCCGGCTTGTCGACCTTGAAGGTCACCGACCGGGTTTCCTGCGGGTTCACGATGAACTGGATGTTGTACTCAGGAATCGCAAACCCGTGGGTCAGGTCTTCCACCTTGTCGATGTTGGTCAGGTACCAGGTGACCTCATCGCCCACCTTCAGCTTCACATCCGAAGGCTCGTAGGACGGTGCGAACGACACCATCTTCACCGTGACCTTGTTGCCATTGCGCGTGACACCGGCTTCCGATGCGTCCTTGGTGGCCATCGGGAAGTCGTCCATATTGTAGACCTGCTTCGGATGCAGCCAGTCACGCGGGAAGATCACGAAGTCGTGTGGTTCCGGACGGACAGCGTTGTCGTGTGCCAGAACCATCTGCTCGCCCGTAATGTCCAGCAGCTGGTCGTTTTCCGGGTGCAGCGGGCCCACCGGCAGGAAGCGGTCTTTCGAGAACTTGTTGCCCACTGCCATCCAGATGCCGTCGGCGGCGCGCGTCTCGGCGCAGGTGGCGTTGATATGACCCGGCTGGTACATCACGTCGATCTTGTGCACGACCGGGTTGACCGTCTTGTCGCCGGCATACTTCTTGATGGCCTTCTCGATGTTCCACTTGCACACCTGGCTGTCCAGGAACAGCGTGGTGTAGGCGTTGCCACGGCCGTCGAAGGTCGTGTGCAGCGGCCCCAGGCCCACTTCGGGCTCGGCCACAATGGCCTTGTCCGGGTCGTCCAGCTTGCCGTCGAACCAGTCCAGCACTTTCTGCAGCTCAATAACGGTGCAGGTGGGCGAGAGCTTGCCCGAGCACACGAAGTACTTGCCGTCGGGCGAGGCATTCACGCCGTGCGGGTTTTTCGGCACCGACACGCGGCACACCAGCGCCGTTTTCGGATCCTTGTTGGATTCGATGCGGCCATCGACCACGGGCACCTTAGAGTCGCCAATGGTGGTGAACTTGCCCTCCTTCACGGCCTGCTCGATGCGGGCTACGTTGAAGAAGAGACACGCATCCCGCTCGTTCGACATCATGTCGGTGTAGTACTCACCTTCTTCCAGGTTGTACTGGTTGGTGGCGGCCAGCTTGCCGTCGAACGAGGTGGCGACGAGGTCGCAGTTGCCGTTGATGCGCGCCTGCCATTTCACTTCCATCGTTAGCGCGTTCACGCAGGTGAAGATCGCGCCGTACTTGGTGGCATCCTCGATGTCCTTGCCCGTGTTGGGCAGGGGCACGCGGAATTCCTGGCCGCAGAACACGCGCGTGGTGTAGTTGATGGCCGGGTCGACCGGGTCGCGCTTATCCGGGAAGATGCCGTGGAAGCCCTGGACGTTCGGCAGCTTGGTGATCTTGTCGCACACCATGTAGTCCAGGCGGAAGCGGGCCAGACGGGCGTTGATCTTGTCGTTGATCCAGCAGTACTTGCCGTCGTAGATGCCGTCCTTGTAGGAGGCCTGCATGTGGTGGGTGTCGCCCACGGTGTATTGCAGTGAGCCATCGGGGTTGGTGCCCATGATGGCCTTGGATTCGTTGGTGATGCCCCAGCCGGTCAGCGGATCGGGCACGAAGCAGGGCATGCGCAGCAGCTCGCGCCCCGACGGGATGCCCAGAATGCGCGCATCACCCGTGTGGCCGCTGCTCCACAGGCCGTAGTGGGTGTCCAGCTGGCCCGGTTTGACTTCAGTGGTACCGGCGCCGCCTACATGAGCGTCACGCTCGGGCGCTGCGCCGGCGGGTGCGGCGGGTGCGCCAGCTGCGTCGGCCGGCGCATTCTTGGGACTGTCTTCCTTGCATCCGGCCAGCGCCACGCTGCCGATGCCCAAGGCCGCTGCGGCGTTCAGGAAGCGCCGTCTGCCGATGCCTGCGGGTTCTTTTTCCCCATGGGGATCCTGGGCTTTGAGACTCATGCTGTTCTCTCCTTGCGTCAGACCGTTTTGTTGACCGACTTGTTTACTGACATTTCAAGGATAGAGCAGGGGGCATGGTCATAGATTGATGAGAGTCAATTGTGCTTGATTTTCATCAATTCCGAGTATCTCCCGTACCCGTGTCCGGCATGGCGTCTTTCGTGCATGAATGAATGCGCCCAGCATTCATGCTTCAGGAAAAATGTATGTCGTAACGATGAGGGGCCGCCATGAAGGGGGTCTCCAATGGAGAGGGGGCTTTTACAGCTTCCCAAGGCCAAGGCGTTTACCTGGGTGCCCAAACGAAAAATGCCCGGCCATGTTGCCATGACCGGGCGTGGAATCTGGTGGCCAAGGGCGGAATCGAACCACCGACACAAGGATTTTCAGTCCTCTGCTCTACCAACTGAGCTACTTGGCCTTCATCAGGCAGCTGTCCAACAACTGAATAACCGCTGCTGTCTGAGAACGCGATTCTATTCCAGGTATTTTGAAAACACAAATCTGCCGTGAGCGACCCCCGATCAAGCTCAGGGTGAGCCAGATTCGGGGCTGTCGTGGTGCGTGCTACAGCTTCGGGGCAAGGACACGGTTTCGTGACACGTTCCGCTGCCGCGCGCCGATATACTGGCGAAATGAATACCTGTGAAGTGGCCATTGTAGGGGCGGGCAGCGTCGGCGCAGCGGCCGCGCTGGCCTTCGCGCGCGCCGGCCGGCGTGTGGCGCTGATCGATCCTCGTCCTGCGGCAGAACCGGGGGGCGGAAAACCTCTCGCGCCGGACGACTGGGACGCGCGGGTGTTCGCGCTGTCGCCCGCCAGCATGCAGCTCCTGCAATCGCTGGGCGTTTGGGAACGGCTGGATGCCCAGCGTCTCGCCCCGGTGCATGACATGCGACTCTTTCATGACCAGGATGGTGGCGATGCGCAGGAAAGCCTGCGGCTTGAGGCCTTCCAGGGCAACATCGAGACGCTGGCCACCATCGTCGAGGGACGCAATCTTCAGCAGGCGCTGGATGCCGCCGTGGCCGAGGTCGCGCGTTCCTTGCCGCTGCAATGGGTGCAGGGCAGCGTGTCGTCGCTGGTGCTGCCGGCCCAGGCCGACGGGCGCACGCCGGCGCGACTGACACTGGCCGATGGCCAGGGCTGGGAGGCGGGACTGGTGGTGGCGGCTGATGGTGCCCGTTCGGTGCTGCGTGAGCTGGCTGGCCTGTCCGTCACGGTGCGTGACTATGGTCAGACGGCGGTCGTGGCCAATTTCGACAGTTCTCTTCCTACGCGGGATGCTGCCTGGCAATGGTTCGATGGCGATCTGGGGGTGATGGCGCTGCTGCCGCTCACGGCCATCGGCCGGCCGGCGGGGCAGGGGAGGGTCAGCCTGGTATGGTCGGCGCCCACCGACTGGGCGCAGGCGCTTCTGGAGATGCCGGCCGATGAGCTGGCGCGCCAGGTGGCGGCGCAGGCGCGCGGTGCGTTGGGAAATCTGCGATGCATCACGCCGGCTGCCAGTTTCCCGCTGCGTTCCGTCAGCTGCGCGCGTGTCATCGCTCCAGCCTTTGCCATGATCGGGGATGCGGCGCACGTCGTGCATCCCATGGCCGGGCAGGGCATGAACCTGGGCTTCGGTGATGTGCAGGCGCTGGCCGAGGCGTTGCTGGGGGGCGATCGTTGGTCGCACGGCTATCCTTCCTGGCTGGCACTGCGTCGCTATGAAAGGGCGCGTCGCGAGCCGGTGGCAACCATGCAGACGCTGATGACGGGGCTGCACCAGGTCTTCGGCCCGGCGCTGCCCCCGCCGCTGGCCATGGTGCGCAATCTGGGCTGGAAGGCGGTGGCCACATCCGGCTGGGCCAGGCGTCAACTGATCGCCCACGCGATTCGTTGAGCCGGGAGCCTGTGTCTATATAGGGGCCAGGGCTGCCACCGACCCGCCCGGGAAGGGGCATCGGCAGCGTCCGGCCCGTTGTTACCACTCAAAGCGAGATATTCCATGATCGAAAAGATGCGCTCGACGCATGGCCACGGCCGTGCCCTGCGCCGTACCGTTGGCCAGATGCTGGCCGCGGGCATGATGGCAACCTGGCTGGCGGCCCCGCTGTCGGCGGCCGAGACCAAGGCCGACAGCGGACAGGCCCCGGCGGAGTCTGTGGCGGTTACGACGGCTGCTCAGGCCGCATCGGGCAAGGTTGATGAAGGTACCCAGACCGCTATCCGCAATGGTCTGCAGCGCCTGATGGCGGGCAACCCCGGCATGAAGATCGAGGAGATCCGCCCCACGCCGATCCCAGGCCTCTACGAGGTGCAGGTCGGGCAGATACTGGTCTATGCCGATGGCGCCGGCAAGTACGTGCTGGCCGAGGGCGAGCTGATCGACATCGAGAATCAGCGAAACCTCACGCGCGAGCGTGCCACCGAGCTGTCGCGCATCGACTTCAAGCGTGATCTTCCGCTGGACAAGGCCATCAAGCAGGTCCATGGCAACGGCAAGCGCGTGCTGGCCATCTTCGAGGATCCGAACTGCTCGTACTGCCGCCGGATGCGCAGCGTGCTGGCCGGCATCGACGACCTGACCATCTATACCTTCACCTATCCGATCCTGGCGCCGTCGTCGCTGACCAAGTCGCAGAAGGCCTGGTGCGCGAAGGATCCGTCCGCAGCCTGGACCGACCTGATGAGTAATGGCAAGGAGCCCGACAACGCGGGCGACTGCAAGACGCCGGTGCAGGAGGTGCTGGCCTTGGGCCGCAAGCTCAACGTCACCGGCACGCCCACGCTGTTCTTTCCGGACGGCAACCGCGTGCCGGGTGCCATCTCGCCGGAGCAGCTGGAGCAGCTGCTCGACGCTCAGGGCAAGGCAACTGCCAAGAAGGGCTGAGTCCCTCTTATCGGGGCGCCAGCAGCCACATGCGCACCGGCGCCTTCATTAGGCCGGCATTCAGGCCGGCCTCGTGGCCGAATCCCCAGAAGTAGTCGGCACGGCGCCTACCCTTGATGGCGCCGCCTGTATCCTGTGCCAGCATCAGCCGTTCCATTGGCTGCTGGCTGACCGGGTGGATGCTCTGGATGAACACGGCCGAGCCCAGTGGGATGCGGCTGCGGTCCACGGCCAGCGAGCGTCCGGGGGTCAGGGGCACCCCCAGTGCGCCGACCGGGCCGGCCTCGGGATCGGCCGGGTCGGTGGCCAGCTCCCGGAAGAACACCACGCCCGGGTTCGTCTGCATCACTCGGCGCGCCTGTGCCGGATGCTCGCGCAGCCATTGCTGAATGGCAGGCGCTGTCACTTCCTCGCGCTTGAGGGCCCCTTGCTGCACCAGCGTCCGGCCGATGGCCTGGTACGGATGCCCATTCTGGTCGGCGTAGCCCACGCGGATCAGCGAGCCGTCGCGCAGTTGAACCCGGCCTGAGCCCTGGATTTCCAGGAAGAAGGCATCCACCGGATCATCCAGCCAGGCGATCACGGGCTGTGTGGCATAGTCGCGCTTCGTTTCGCGGGTCTCGATCTCGCGGCGGTCGGCATAGGGCACCACACGCTGGCCGTCCAGTCGACCGCGCAGCCGCAGCCCCTTCAGCTGGGGCTGTACCGCGCTCAGGTCGATGGTCAGCAGGTCGGTGGGAATGGCCCGCAGCGGTACCTGGTTCGGACGCTCCTGCATGCGGCTGCCTGTCAGCAGCGGCTCATAGTAGCCCGTCAGCAGGCCGTCGGGCTGGCCAGCATCCTGCAGCTCGCGTGCTACGAAGCGGCTGCCCAGCCACTGCCGCAGTGCCGCATCGTCACCCAGCCGGGCGAATTCTGCGCACAGTCCCGGCCACTTGCCGGGTGGGAGGGGCAGTGCACACTGCCGGCTCACGGCGTCGGCAAAGCCCTGCAGGTCGTCGCTGGCCAGGCCGGGCAGGCGGCTGGCGGGAATCTCGGCTGGAACTGCTGGCGGGACGGTTTTCTTCGGAGCCGTGCCGCAGGCCGCCAGTGCCAGCAGCACGGCCAGCGAGGCCGCCGGCAGTGCGTGGCGGTACGGCCGGGAAGGTGCGGCTACGCCTGATTGCCAGACCGGCATTCCTGCAGGGCAGTGGTCCTGCGGCGGCGCCATGCCGATCCGGTGCGATGTGCCATCAATGCTTGCCAGCCGATCGGGCTTCGTCCTGTCCTGCATGTTCTTGTCATTCCTCAGTGCAACGTCCGCGACATGTTCAGCGGAAAACTCGGGATCTCGGCATCGAAGCGGGCGCCGTCCTCGGCCACGAAGAAATAGCTGCCCTGCATGGTGCCGCCCGGGGTGGGCAGCTGGCTTCCGCTGGTGTACTGGAAGCTCTCTCCGGGCTTGAGCAGCGGCTGATGGCCCACCACGCCCAGCCCTTTCACCTCGCGGCGGTCGCCGGTGTCGTCCTGGATGATCCAGTGCCGGCTGATCAGCTGCGTGCCGATGGTGCCGCGGTTGGTGATGGTGATCGTGTAGGCGAAGGCGAACACGCCATCCATCGGTGCCGATTGTTCCTCCACGTATCGGGTCTCGACGGTGATGTCCACTGCATACCGGTTCTCCGGGCTCATGGGCAGCTCCTCTTGATGGAATGGGCCAGAAGCAGCGTCCGGATGGGCCGGGCGCCGGATCTGGGCGGGGTTCCTGAATTTACAATGCGATGATTCTATTCAACACTCGCTTCAAGGGCAGGGCAAGCCACATGACATACCGGATCGCACCCAGCATGCTGTCGGCCGACTTCGGCAGGCTGAAGGAAGAAGTGCAGGCCATCGAGGCCGCTGGCGCCGACCTTCTGCATTTCGACGTGATGGACAACCACTACGTTCCCAACCTGACGGTGGGGCCGATGGTCTGCAAAGCGCTGCGCCCGCACATCCGCATGCCCATCGACGTGCACCTGATGGTCTCGCCGGTGGACTCGTTGGCTGTGGCCTTTGCCGACGCAGGCGCCGACATCATCACCTTCCACCCTGAGGCCAGCCCCCACGTGGACCGGACCCTGCAGCTGATCCGTTCGCGTGGCTGCAAGGCGGGTCTGGTGTTCAACCCGGCCACGCCGCTGTCGTGGCTGGACTACACGCTGGACCAGCTCGACATCGTGCTGCTCATGTCGGTCAACCCCGGTTTCGGCGGCCAGTCCTTCATCCCTGGAACCCTGGCCAAGCTGCGCGATGCACGGCAGCGCATTGATGTCGAGAAGGCGCGCAGCGGCCGCGACATCTGGCTGGAGGTCGATGGCGGCGTCAAGGTTGACAACATCGCCGAGATCGCTGCCGCGGGGGCCGATACCTTCGTGGCCGGTTCAGCGGTTTTCGGCGCGCCTGACCCGGACGGGGGGTACCATGGAGTCCTGAAGCGCTTCCGCGAGGCGCTGGTCTAGAGCCGCGGGCCCGCAGGCCGGTTCTGGCTGTCCGCCGTGCGCGCTCCAGGGAATTCCATGGGCTGTGGAGCGTAAGCGCAGGAGTGCAAGTCCATGCCTGCGGGTATCCGCTGCCATTACAGGAGCCGCCACCATGTCACAAGCCAACGTCCCGTCGTCATCCTCCCTGCATCCCGGGATGCAGCTCCGGCTGGCCGCCGTGCGCGCCCTGTGCTTCGACTTGGACGGCACGCTGCTGGACACCATTCCCGATCTGGCCACGGCTGCCAACGGCATGCTGGTCGATCTGGGGCTTGAGCCGCGCCCCGTGGCCGAGGTGGCCACCTACGTGGGCAAGGGGGCCGACCGTCTCATCCTGCGCATGCTGGCTGCGGCCGGGCAGCCCACCGAGGAAGGCTCCGACACCTTCTTGCAGGCGCGCAAGCGCTTCCATGTGCATTACCGGCACTGCAACGGCAAGGAGGCGCGGCTCTATCCGGGTGTGGCCAGTGGCCTCAAGCGCATGGCCGACATCGGCCTGCCCATGGCTTGCGTCACCAACAAGCCGCAGGAATACATCCAGCCGCTGTTGCTGCACTTCCACCTGCGCCAGTATTTCGACTTCTTCATCGGCGGCGATACGCTGCCCACCAAGAAACCTGATCCGGGGCCGCTGCTGGAGGCTGCCCATCGCTGGTACTTGGCCCCCGGTCAGGTGCTGATGGTGGGCGATTCGCTCAACGACACCCAGGCGGCCCGTGCCGCCCGCATGCCGGTGGTGATACTGCCCTACGGCTACAACGAGGGGCGCCCGCTGGATTCGGTCGATGCAGACGCCATCATCGATGACTTGGACCAGCTGGCCACTTGGCTGGAACTGTCGCGGGGGCTGGTGCCCACCGCACCGTCGGCGAAGCGGTAAGGGCGGGCTTTCTGCCTTGCCGGGTGCCCTGGATGGCGCCCATGCCTCCATCTTCTGGGGACATGCGCCTTCGGAGGGTACGCTCATGCGCCGATGGACTGGTATGCTTTGCCCGTTCTGCAGATCTTTCCCAGGCATCGCAAATGACCGAACTCGAATTCAAGGCGCTGGCAGCACAGGGCTACAACCGCATCCCCGTCATGATGCAGACGCTGGCCGATCTGGACAGCCCGCTCGGCCTCTATCTCAAGCTCACCGATTCCGCTAATCGTCGCAATTCCTTCCTGCTCGAATCAGTAGTGGGCGGCGAGCGCTTCGGCCGCTACTCCTTCATCGGCCTGCCGGCCCGCACCGCCATCCGCGCCAAGGGCGCCCACATCGAGGTGGTGCGTGACGGTCAGGTGATCGAGGCTGTTGAGGGCGATCCGCTGGCTTTCGTGCAGCAGTACCAGCGGCGCAACCGCGTCCACCTGCTGCCCGGGTTGCCGCGCTTCTGTGGTGGCCTTGCCGGCTATTTCGGCTACGACGTGGTGCACTTCATCGAGCCCAAGGTCGGCAATGTCGAGAAACCCGACCCCATCGGCGTGCCCGACCTGCTGTTGCTGGTGGTGGACGAGCTGGCCATCATCGACAACCTCAGCGGCATGATCTATCTCATCGTCTATGCCGATCCGTCCGAGCCTGAAGCCTACGGCAAGGCCCGTGAGCGGCTGCATGAGCTGCGCATGCGGATGCGCAATGCGGCATTGGCTCCCGAGGACCTGGTGATGGGTGGCGGTGACCAGGCCGCGCATACGCCCATTGAGCGCCCGTTCGCCAAGGAAGACTACCTCGCCACCGTAGCCGTGGCCCGCGAGCACATCATTGCCGGCGACCTGATGCAGGTGGAGATCGGCCAGATGCTGCGCAAGCCCTTCGCTCATTCGCCGCTGTCACTGTACCGGGCGCTGCGCTCCATCAACCCGTCCCCCTATATGTACTACTACGACTTCGGGGACTTCCACGTGGCGGGCTCCTCGCCCGAGATCCTGGTGCGCCAGGAGAAGGGTCCCGAGCCGCGCGTCATCCTGCGGCCTATCGCCGGCACCCGCAAGCGGGGCCTGACCGAGGCCGACGACGCTCGTGCCGCCGCGGAACTGCTGGCCGACCCGAAGGAGCGCGCCGAGCACCTGATGCTCATCGACCTGGCCCGCAACGACATCGGCCGCCTAGCCCGCATCGGCACCGTCAAGGTCACCGAGCAGATGGCCATCGAGAAGTACTCGCACGTTATCCACATCGTCTCCAACGTCCAGGGCCAGCTCGAAAAAGAAATGGACGCCATTGACGTGCTGCGCGCCACCTTCCCGGCCGGCACGCTCACCGGCGCACCCAAAGTGCGGGCCATGGAACTCATCGAGGAGTTGGAGCCCGTCAAGCGCGGCATCTATGGCGGCGCCTGCGGCTACCTCAGTTATTCGGGCGAGATGGACGTGGCCATCGCCATCCGCACCGGCGTGCTCAAGGACGGCATCCTCAACGTTCAGGCCGCAGCTGGTGTCGTCTACGACTCGGTGCCCGAGAAGGAATGGCAGGAGACCGAGATGAAGGCCCGGGCGGTGCTGCGCGCCGCTGAGATGGTAGAGAGCGGTCTGGTCAACGGAGGGTGAAATGGCCCGCCTTGACTGATACCCGGGCTGCGAAGAGGGCCCGGGAGCAACACTGCACAGCTGCTCCGTCGGCGGTTCATTGCCTGCCTTCACAGGTCTGAGCCGCCGGGGTGCGGGAATACCGGACGCCGGCACCTGCTTTCAGTATTCAGGAAGGGCTGGCCCGGCCGTATACCGGGCGTGGCGTCGATCAGCTTGCCGGATTGCTGCACGACGGGGCGTTGCGGTAGAGCACCTCGTGACTGATCCCTGTGTCGTCGTTGGTCTGGTTGGCCAGCGTCGTCATCGTCACCGTCGTCCAGCCATTGCGCAGCGTCTTCGGGGCCGAGTTGCCTGCAGCTGGGATCGCCACGCCGCGCATGCTGATGTGGGCCGGCGGGTAGTAATCTGCGCCCACCGTCATCAGTGCACGACCGCCGCTGATCAGGCGCGCCTGCACGCTTACCGAGATCGCCTGCACGTCTCCCGGGATCGTCACGAAGTTGAACCAGCCGTGCAGGGGGTTCGGAGAATAGGCGGTGGCCGCCGGCGAGCTGGTCATGTGGCAGTCGGTCAGGGCCGTGTTGGCCGTGCAGGTGCCGATCTCGGGACGGATATCCTTGGCCAGCAGCTGCCAGCGCTGCGTGCTGCGCGAGAAATAGAACACCGACATCTGACCCACCTGGATGTGGGCCGGGCTGCGGCTGCCCTGTGGTCCTGAGATCACGAACCAGGGCATCAGCCGGTTCCAGGTGCCGCCCACGCCACGAAACTGTGGCAGGCGCTGCTTCTCCCACGACGGCCAGTGATTCCAGCCACCCCGAGCGCTGATCGAATAGCCCGCATGCGACCATGTCCAGGACGGATTGATTCCTGCCAGGTAGCCATCTCCCCAGCCCTGGTCGGCGATCATTCGGGCTGGCTGGGCGCATATGGCGCTATCGGCACTCTGTGCCTGAACGGAGGGGCTGACGGTCATCAGGGCTAGCAGGCCGATGGCAAGCGAGAATTTTCTGGAGGAGGGCTTGTTCATGAGTGTCGAGTTCGGAATGAATGAGATGGATGGGAAAGATTGAGATCGAGAAGAGGGCCCCCGCGTCCTGTGTCCAGGTTGCGGTGTCGGCGGAAGGCAGTGCTGGAGTCGTATGGGCGCTGTATGAAATTACCTTTGGTTACAACAAGACATGTAGGATCTCCATCCAGGACAACAGAAACAGCAGGTTCGCGGGCCCAGAGGGCCTTGACAAACATCAGGAGCTTCATCTCCCTATTCTGCCCATTCCCGAATCATCAACATGAGCATGATTCACAAAATTGGATGTCGGTCCTTTTGAATACAAGGCTCATGCTTGCAGCATCTGTTGTGATCATTCGCTATCTCTATGCCGATGAACGGCGTCGAGCATACGACGACAGCGGATTCATGACGGTATGGACTTCGCTGAATCTTGTTGTGACCGCGTTTCCAGTGTGAATATTCGTGAACAGTGCTAATGTATTCGCTGGAGCACCTGTTTTCTCGGCGAGTGTTGGTTTGAATACAACAACATTTCTATAAATATAGTTAAATTTGACTATATTTATAGAAATGTTGGCTATGAAATACAATTTGTATCTGTCAAAGGCCTTGGTGCACTTTCCACTGCTCCCGGATTGCACGGTATCTCAGCAGGAGGACTTTCATTTGTTCACGCGTCCATTCTGTATCTCATAATGAAAAACGGCCAATTTGTCGATAATTGGCGTCAAATAAAGGAATATGCATCATCAATCATGCATATTTTGAATGACGAAAGACCTCTGTGCTTTTCTGGCCAAGGCTGTTCGGAAAAGTCAATAGGATTGAGGCTCCATTGTCGAAGATGTAACTGAATTGTTCCTTTGTGGAGGGTGTGCGTACGCCCAGCACGCATATGCGAAACTGCATATGCTTCCTCGCTCGCCGTCGCTCAGGGAAGTGTGTCTCACTATCTGCCGACCTCGAAATGCGGCATTCTTGCAACCCCTGCAAGGGCCGCTGGCCGAACGAAGGACCAAGATGACCAAGAAACTGCTTGTCGCTTCCCTGTTGTTCACCACGCTGCAGCCGCTGGCAGCCACCCAGGCCACGCCCGTGCGCTGGGCGCGTTCGGCAGATCCCGCCACGCTCGACCCGCACGCCGTCAACGTCGGCCTCAACTTCAACCTGCTGCACCAGATGTACGAGCCACTGGTGATCCGGCTGGCCGACAACTCGCTGCAGGGTGCGCTGGCCTAAAGCTGGAAGCAGACCGACGATCCCTCCGTCTGGGCGTTCAAGCTGCGTTCGGGCGTCAGCTTCCATGACGGTACCCCGCTGACGGCTGCCGACGTGGTGTTCTCGCTCAAGCGGGCGCAGGCGCCATCCTCGCAGATGAAGTCGTTGCTGTCCTCGGTCCGCGAGGTGGTGGCGGTCGATCCGCTCACCGTCCACATCAGGACCCAGGGCCCGGACCTGGTGCTGCCCGACAACCTCACCAACCTCTTCATCATGAGTGAGGCATGGACGCGCGCTCACCAGGCGGAAGCGCCCCAGGACACGGCGTCCAGAACCGAGAACTACGCCACGCGCCATGTGAACGGCACCGGCCTGTACACGCTCGCCTCGCGTGAGGTGGATTCGCGCACGGTCATGAAGCTCAACCCTGCTTACTGGGGCAAAGGCCAGTTCCCGCTGCAGGTCACCGAGCTCACCTATGTGCCCATCAAGTCGCCCGCGACCCGGGTAGCTGCCCTGTTGTCCGGCAAGATCGACTTCCTGCAGGACGTGCCTGCCCAGGACGTGGCCCGACTCAAGTCCAACGCCAACCTGAAGGTGGCCAGTGGGCTCGAGAACCGTACCATCTTCCTGGGGCTCGACGTGGGATCGGCCAAACTGCGCCATTCCTCGGTCACTGACCGCAACCCGCAACCCGCAACCCGCTGGCCGATGCCCGGGTACGCGAGGCGCTGGCGCTGGCCATCGACCGTGATGCCATCCAGAAAGCCGTGATGCGTGGGCTCTCCAGCCCCACCGGCATGCTGGCGGCTCCCTTCGTCAATGGCTATACCAAGGCGCTGGCCGCCTATCTCAAGGCAGATCCGGCGCGCGCTCGTAAGCTGCTGGCCGAAGCCGGCTACCCCGAGGGCTTCACGCTCACGCTGGATGCGCCCAATGATCGCTACGTGAACGACGAGGCCATCGCCACCGCCGTGGTGGGCTTCCTGGCGCGCATCGGCGTCAAGGTCACGGTCCAGGCGCGGCCGTTTGCCCTGCACAATGCGCTGCTCACCAAGGGCGACAGCGACTTCTACCTACCTGTATGGCTGGGGGGCCCATCCACGACTCGGCCTATGTCTTCGACTACCTGGTCCACACCCGGGGCAAGAATCGCCTGGGCACCTGGAACATCACGGGTTACAGCAACCCGCAGCTCGATGCCCAGATCGAGTCGCTGTCCTCTGAAGGCAACCGCGACAAGCGCAACGCCACCATCCAGAGCATCTGGGAGGCCACTCGCCAGGCGGGCTTCTACATCCCGCTGCATGACCAGATGATCAGCAACGCTTCCATTCCCAGTCTGGACGTGCCGATCCATCCTAACAACATCACCTACTTCAAGCTGGTGAAGGTCCAGAAGCCCTGATCCATGCTTGCCCGTCTGCTCGGCCGCCTTGGCCAATCGGTGCTGGTGCTGCTGGTGGTGTCGATGGTCTCGTTCCTGGTGTTCCGCTACATCGGCGACCCCACCGTCAGCCTGCTGGGTGAGGATGCCTCGGTGGCCGAGCGCGAGGCCCTGCTGCACGAACTGGGCTTCGGCCAGTCGGTGCCGGTGCAGTACGCCGGCTACCTGAAGCAGGTTCTCGGCGGCCAGTTCGGCATCTCCTATCGTTTCCGCCAGCCGGTCACCGAGGTCATCGCTTCGCGCGTGCCGGCCACCGTCGAGCGGTCGCTGGCCGCTGCGCTCTTCGCGGTAGTGGGCGGCATCGGCCTGGGCGTCTACACCGCCATGCGTCGGCCGTCGCTCGTGTCGCGCACTATCATGGGCGTCTCGCTGCCCACCTTCCTCATCGGCATCGGCCTCATCTACCTGTTCTCGGTCGAGCTCAAGTGGCTGCCGGCCTTCGGTCGGGGCACGCTGGTCAATGTCGGCGGCTGGCAGACCGGATTGCTCACCGTGTCCGGGCTGTCGGCGCTGGTGCTGCCCGCCATCACGCTGGGCTTCTTCAAGCTCACGCTCATCATGCGGCTGGTGCGCACCGAGATGCTTGACGTGCTGCGCATCGACTACATCCGCTTTGCGCGCGCCCGGGGTCTGCGCAACGCCACGCTGTATGGTCGGCATGCGCTGCGCAACACCCTCATCCCCGTCATTACCATCATCGGCCTGCAGCTGGGCTCGCTCATTGCCTTTGCCATCGTCACCGAGACCGTCTTCCAGTGGCCGGGGCTGGGGCTCCTGTTCATCACTTCCATCCAGGGGGTGGACGTGCCGGTGATCTCCGCCTACCTGCTGATGATCGGGCTGCTCTACATCGGCATCAATCTGGTGGTGGACCTGCTCTATGCCTGGGCCGACCCGAGGCTGCGCCGGCGTTGAGGCCGCGCAGCCCATGCTTCTTTCCGTCCTGCCCCATGAAAGCCGTTTCCTCTGAATCACGGTTGGATGCAGCCGCCCCCTCGGGGGACGCACCGGTTTTCCCGGTGGATGCTTCGGACGCCATGGTGAATGGCTCTGATGGCCCGGATGCGCCACCGACACGTCGTAGCTGGTGCCAGTCGGACTCGCTGCTGGTGCGCAGCCTGGCCGGATCGCGCCTGACCCAGGCTGCCCTGCTGGTGCTGCTGACCTGCATCGGCCTGGCCATTGCTGCCCCCTGGATTGCCTCGCAGAACCCCTTCGATCCTGCTGCGCTCGATCTGCTCGATGCCTTCACGCCGCCGGGCGGGGAGGGCATCTCGGGGCGTAGCTACTGGCTGGGTGCTGACGACCAGGGGCGTGATGTCTGGTCCGCCATTCTGTATGGACTGCGCATGTCGGTGCTGGTCGGTGGCCTGTCCGTGCTGCTGTCCATGCTCATCGGCGTCACCCTCGGCGTGCTGGCCGGTTATCGCGGTGGCTGGCTGGATGTGCTCATCATGCGCATTGCCGACGTGCAGCTCACCTTCCCGGTGCTGCTGGTGGCACTGCTCATCTTCGGCATTGCTCGTGGCGTCCTGCCCAGCGGTCTGGGGACGACGTGGCCGTCTACGTCATCATCGTCGCCATCGCGCTGTCCGACTGGGTTCAGTACGCCCGCACCGTGCGCGGTGCCGTGATGGTCGAGAAGCAGAAGGACTACGTGGCGGCCGCCCGCATGCTGGGGCGCTCCTCGCCGGGCATCCTGTTCTTCCACGTGCTGCCCAACGTGCTGGCGCTGGTGCTCGTCATCGGCACCATCAGTCTGGCGCTGGCCATCGTCGCCGAATCCACGCTGTCCTATCTCGGCGTGGGGCTGCCGCCGACCCAGCCCTCGCTGGGCACGCTCATCCGCATCGGCCAGGGCTTCCTGTTCTCCGGCGAATGGTGGATCCTGCTCTTTCCGTCGCTGATGCTGCTGGCCCTCGCCCTGTCGGTCAACCTGGTGGGGGACTGGCTGCGTGACGCACTCGACCCCCGCCTGCACTGAGGTGCCCGTGACGGACACCCCGAAACCCCTGCTGGTCGCCGATGCGCTCGATGTCATCTTCGACACCTACCGCGGTCCGCACCAGGTGCTGCACCAGGTCTCGTTCCAGATTGCGCCGGGCGAGATTCTCGGTGTGGTCGGTGAATCCGGTGCCGGAAAATCGATGACCGGTCTGGCCGTTGCCGGACTCATCGAGGCACCGGGCCGGCTGGCGCACGGCAGTGTCACACTTGAAGGTGTGCGCATCGATACGCTGCAGGGCGAGGCCATCCGTCGCCTGCGCGGTCGCCGCATCGGCATGGTCTTCCAGGACCCGCCCACCAGCCTCAACCCGGTGCTCACCATCGGGCAGTGGCTTACCGAGACCATCCGTACCCACCTGCCGCTGTCCGAGGGGCAGGCCACCGAGCGGGCGCTTGCCCTGCTGGCCGAAGTCGAGATCCCGCAGCCCGAGTGGCGGCTCTCACAGTATCTGCATCAGCTCTCCGGCGGCATGCGTCAGTGTGTGGCCATCGCCTTAGCGCTGTGCGCCGACCCCTGCCTGCTGATTGCCGACGACCCCCCCACTGCGCTGGATGTTTCCGTGCAGGCGCAGATCATCGCGCTGCTGCGACGTCTCTGCCGCCAGCGGGGGCCTGTCGGCCATGCTCATCACCTACGATATGGGCGTCATTGCCGAGACCGCAGATCGCGTGACGGTGATGTACGGTGGCCGAGTCCTGGAAACGGGTCCGGTCCGGCAGGTGCTGCAGCACCCTCGTCACCGCTATACCCGGGCGTTGATGGCTGCCATTCCTTCCGTCACCCGGCGCCAGCATCGCCTGCCCGTGCCAGGTGTCGTACCGTCGCCGTCCGTGCCGGATGATGGCAGTGTGCCGCAGTCGCAGGCCGTGCTGGACGACCCGCAGGATCTCTATACCCGTCAGCTGCTGGCCGCCATCCCGTCCCTGGGCGTCTGATCGGCCAGCATTGCAGGGCCGGCCGGGTGTTTCAGAGCCCCAGCTTGCTGGCCACGTAGTCGGCGTCCTTGTCACCCCGACCCGACAGGTTCACCAGGATGTGCTCGTCGGGCGAGTGCTTCGGTGCCTCGCGAATCGCCCAGGCCACCGCGTGTGCGCTTTCCAGTGCAGGAATGATGCCCTCCACCTGCGAAAGCGTCAGAAAGGCATCCAGCGTTTCCTTGTCGCTGGCCGTTGTGTATTCTACCCGTCCCACGTCCTTCAGGTAGCTGTGCTCTGGCCCCACGCCCGGATAGTCCAGTCCCGACGCGATGCTGTGCACCGTTGCCGGCGACCCGTCCGCATTCTCCAGCACATAGCAGCTCATGCCGTGGAGCTCGCCCGGCTTGCCACGGCTTAGTGTCGCCGCATGGCGACCCGGGTTGTCCACGCCTTCGCCGGCCGGCTCCACGCCCACCAGGTGCACGTCCGCATCATCTAGGAAGGCCGTGAACATGCCGATGGCGTTCGAGCCGCCACCTACGCAGGCCGCCACATGCTGTGGCAACCGGCCATGTCGTTCCAGGAACTGCGCGCGCGCCTCGCGTCCGATGATCGCCTGGAAGTCCCGCACTATCTTCGGGAACGGATGCGGCCCCACCACTGACCCGATCGCATACAGGAAGTCGGTCGGATTCGTCAGGTACTCCTCGAAGGCACTGTCCACCGCCTCCTTCAGTGTCGCTGCACCCTGCGTTACAGGCACCAACCGGCAGCCCAGGATACGCATCTTCGTCACGTTCGGGTGCTCTTTCTCGATATCCACCTGACCCATGTGGATCTCGCATGGAATACCCACCAGCGCACAGGCGGTCGCCAGTGCCACCCCATGTTGGCCGGCCCCAGTCTCTGCAATCACCTTCTTCTTGCCCATGAAACGGGCCAGAAGCGCCTCGCCCAGGCAGTGGTTGATCTTGTGCGCACCCGTATGGTTGAGATCCTCGCGCTTGAGGTGGATCTGCGCACCGCCCAGCTGCTTCGACAGCCGCCGCGCGTGGAAGATTGGGCTCGGCCGGCCCACGTAGTCGGCCAGAAGCGCTGCCAGCTCCTCCTGGAAATCGGACCGTTGCCGGATCGTCTCGTAGGCGGCGTCGATGTCGTCCATCGCCTGCTTCAGTACAGGCTGCACCAGTTGTCCCCCATAGGGGCCAAAATAGCCCCGGGTATCGGGTAGGTTGGTATCGAAGCGTCGGGCGGGTGTCGTTGACATGCTGTCTCCAGTGCAGATAATGGCGCAGATGATGGACGACATTGTCGCACCAACATGGCACGCAGCGACATCTCTGCCGCATATTGTGGGAGGCTGTCAAATCTGGCTGTTCCGCGCTGTTGGGCCGTATTCCCAGGTGGCGGGCATATCACGGACGGTACACTCCAGGCCGTACAGGCTTCCTGGGACGGCTTGTCTCTTCCGATCATGAATATGACCATTCCATCATCCCCGCCGTTCCTGTGCGCGCATACCTTCGAGACACCGCTCGGTCCTATGCAGGCTTGCGCCAGCCCCCAGGGTCTCTGCCTGCTGGAGTTCACCGATACTGCTCGCCTGGACCACGAGCGTGCAGATCTCTGCCGCTTGCTTTGCACCCGGATCGAGCCCGGGCACAACCCCCACACGATGCGGGCCGAACAGGAGATCGCCGAGTATTTTGCGGGCACTCGCCAGCGCTTCGATGTGACGCTCCATACCCCCGGCACGGCCTTCCAGCTGGGTGTCTGGTCCATCCTGCAACGTATCCCCTACGGCCGCACCATCAGCTATCAGTACGAGGCCGAGGCACTGGGCAGCCCGCGCGCCATTCGTGCGGTGGCTACTGCCAACGGTGCCAACCGCATCTCCATCATCGTTCCCTGCCACCGCGTCATCGGCAAGGACGGTCACCTTGTCGGCTATGGTGGGGGTCTGTCGCGCAAGCAGTGGCTCATCGCCCACGAGCAGGCGCATCGCCCTTTCGAGCTGCAGGGAGGTGCAGAAGAAGACATCCTCGCGGGCTAAGCGGCCGGTGTCCGATCAGATACGCATGCTGCTCGAGCGTATCCTGCCCACGACATTCACCCCGGAAGCTCAGTCCGCAACAGTCCGTGGGGAGCCGTCGATCCATCTGAGGTGAAACTCTCGTCTGTTGTCGTGGCTCAGCGCCGTGCCGGCCACAGCGAAGCCGTTGCCATGGCCATCGTCACGGCCGCCAGCATCGGCAGCATGGCGGCCGAATGCTGCCCCGTGAAGCCCAGGACCAGCGCAAAGGCCGTTAGCGGTGCGTTCATCGACACCGCCAGGAATCCGATCGATCCTGCTAGTGCCGAGAGAAGCAGGTCCACCTGCGACAGCGCGCCCAGCCCGGGTACCACCACATCCGGTACCCAGCCCGTCTGCGGCAGCAGACGCACCAGTAGCGCCAGCAGAAGCCCCGCCAGCGCGCCGATCGACAGCCCGGGGGTCAGCGTGCCGCCAAACGCACCGGCCCGCAGCGTTAGCAGCACCACGGCCGTCTTGCCCGCCAGAAGCGCCGCACACAGTGCCAGCGTCGTTCCGTCATAGGCCGCCTGTGCGGCAGAACGGCCATTGCCCAGCACCTGCGGCAGCCACATCGCCACCACACCGGTGACAAGACACGCTAGCGGCAGCGCCCACAGTACCCCCCAGCCTCGGGCACGATGGCTTTCCACCTGCTGCACGGCCCGACGGAACGCCGCACCGGGCAGCCCGACCACCGCCCCCACCAGCGCGGCCCACAGCACCATGACGGTACCGCCTTCCACCTGGCCTACCAGATAGAAGGTCTCTGTCGATACATCCATGCGCGCCACCAGTGTTGCGATGACCGACACGGCCAATGCCACCACCCCGGCGTGGATCGAGAATGCGCCCAGGAGGATCTCCAGCGCGAAGATCGTGCCCGCTAGCGGCACCTGGTAGACCCCGGCCAGGCCGGCAGCCGCGCCACTGGCCACCAGAATCCGACGCATCTCGTCATCCAGCCGGAAGCTGTCGGCGATTCGCCCGGCAAACAGCGCCCCTAGCTCGCGGGGGGCCACCTCGCGCCCGATCGGTGCGCCGGAGCCCACCGCCACGATCTGCAGCACGGCATGCAGCACATTCTCCAGAAACGGTGGCCGCCGTCGTGCCGGTGTATCGGCCGCTACCGCACCATTGACGCCCACCACTGGCCGTCCCCTCAGCTGCAGGCAGGTCCAGCCCAGCGCCACCACCAGCCCGCCCGCCAGCAGCGCCCACAGTCGGTGCTCCGATGTTGTGCCGTCGGTCACGATCCGCGTCTGTGCCTCGCTGTGTCCATAGGTCAGGTGCTGCACCATGTGGATCAGCCATGACAGCGCCGCCGCGCCCAGGCCCGCAGCCACCCCGGTCATTACTACGGCAGCCACCAGATGCACCCGGGAGGGGGGAGGGAGGGAAGCGTCGGTGGATGGCATGATGATGGACTCGAAATCGAACGATGGCCCCGGAGGTCGGCTCATTCTAGTTCTTCACCAAACACGCGGCCGCCTCCGTCGCATCCGGGCATTCTCCATTTCACGACTCGCGGCCTGTAATCCAGCCCCGGCCCTGGTTCTGGCATCGACTGCTGTCCTGTCCCATTCCAGCGGCCCACCAGGCAGTCCGCAGCGCCTCAGCCCCGCGAACCGTTTAAACTGTCGATTCTCGCAGGTTGCCGACCGGCCGGAGGGCACGGCACCATCACGTTCGCATCCATTTCGGGGAATCCCAAGAGATTGTCATGTCCGCCAAAGTCCTGATGATCGACAACTACGACTCCTTCACCTACAACATCGTCCAGTACTTGGGCGAACTGGGTGCGGATGTCGTCACCCATCGCAGCGATGCCATCGACCTCGATGACATCCGTCACCTGGCGCCGTCGCACCTGGTGCTTTCGCCCGGCCCCGGAGATCCGGATGGTGCCGGCATCACGCTCGATGCCATTCGCACCTTTGCCGGCCAGCTGCCTATCCTGGGCGTCTGCCTCGGCCACCAGGCCATCGGGCAGGCCTATGGTGGCGAGGTCGTCCGCGCCAAGCGTGTCATGCACGGCAAGCATGACGACGTTATCCATAAAGGTCAGGGCGTCTTCGCAGGTCTGCCCGAGCGCTTTCGGGTCGTTCGATACCACTCGCTGGTCATCGGCCCAGACACCGTGCCCGACAGCCTCGAAGTCACGGCCTGGACTGAAGACGGCGAGATTATGGGTCTGCGCCACCGCGAACTCAGCATCGAGGGCGTGCAGTTCCACCCCGAATCCATCGAAAGCGAACATGGCCATGCCATGCTGAAGACCTTCCTGGAACGTCGGGCCTGATATTGCCAGGCAGCCCCTCGTCATGGGGCTGCCGCAGGCATGCCGCTGCAGTCATCTGAACAACCACGAACCAGCCACCATCATGAGCATTACGCCGCAGGACGCCCTCAAGCGCATCATCGACCACCGGGAAATCTTCCATGACGAAATGCTGTACCTGATGCGTATGATCATGCAGGGAGAGGTCTCGCCAGTCATGACGTCGGCCATCCTGGCGGGTCTGCGGGTCAAGAAGGAATCCATCGGCGAGATCACGGCCGCTGCCGAGGTCATGCGCCAGTTCGCCAATCCGGTCCATGTCGCTGATCGTCGCAACTTTATCGACATCGTGGGCACCGGAGGTGACGGTGCGCACTCCTTCAATATCTCCTCCACCGTCATGTTCGTGGTTGCTGCCGCCGGGGGGACCGTTGCTAAGCACGGCAACCGCAGCGTTTCCTCCAAGTCGGGCGCAGCTGATGTGCTGGAGGCGCTGGGCGCCAACATCATGCTGAACAGTGAACAGGTCGCCGCCAGCATCGCGCAGTGTGGCATCGGCTTCATGTTCGCGCCCAACCACCATCCGGCCATGAAGAACGTTGCCCCCGTCCGCAAGGAACTCGGCGTGCGCACGATCTTCAACATTCTCGGGCCTCTCACCAACCCTGCTTCGGCACCAAACAATCTGCTTGGTGTGTTCCATCCCGACCTCGTGGGTATCTTTGTGCGCGTCATGAAGCAATTGGGTGCCGAACGGGTGCTGGCCGTTCACGGCATGGATGGCATGGACGAGATCTCGCTGGGGGCCGAGACTCTGGTGGGCGAGCTGCGTGATGGACAGATCCGCGAATACAGCATCCACCCCGAGGACTTCGGCTTCACCATGGCCTCCAATCGCCAGCTTCGCGTCGAGAACCGCGAACAATCGCGCGACATGCTGCTGAGTGTCCTTGATGATCAGCCCGGCCCGGCACGCGACATCGTCGCACTCAACGCAGGGGCCGCGCTTTACTGCTGTGGCGTGTCCGACTCCATCGCCGATGGCATCCGTCTGGCTCAACAGACCCTGGCTTCCGGTGCTGCACGCCGCAAGCTCGATGAATTCGTCCGCGTCACGCAATCCCTGGCCTGATCACATGACCACCACGAAGATTCCTACCATCCTGGAGAAGATCCTCCAGACCAAGCGCACGGAAATCACCCATGCCCGTGCCACCATCGGCGAAGCCGCCCTGCAGCGTCAGGCTGCCGAGCGCATTGCCGAAGATCCGCCGCGCGGCTTTGCCAGGGCCATTCAGGCCAAGGTCGCCCAGGCTGCCGCCGATCTGCAGGCGCCCCCTGCCATCATCGCCGAGGTCAAGAAGGCCAGCCCCAGCAAGGGCGTCATCCGTCCCGACTTCGATTCCGTGGCGTTTGCGCGCAGCTATGAAAAGGGCGGGGCCACCTGCCTGTCAGTGCTGACTGACCAGCAGTATTTCCAGGGTCACGACGACTTCCTGCGCCAGGCACGCGCCGCCGTCTCCCTGCCGGTGCTGCGCAAGGACTTCACCATCGATCCCTGGCAGGTCCTTGAAGCCACTGCCATCGGCGCCGACTGCATTCTGCTCATCGTTGCTGCACTGACCGATGCCCAGATGGCGGAACTCGCTGCCTGCGCGCGCGAGAATCACCTCGATGTTCTCGTCGAGGTTCATGATGCCGCCGAACTCGATCGCGCCCTGAAGCTCGACACGCCCCTCATCGGCATCAACAACCGCAATCTGCACGACTTCCATGTCAGCCTCGACACCACGTTGGACCTGCAGGATCGCCTGCCCGCCGACCGGGTCACGGTTTCCGAGAGCGGCATCTTCGGTGCCCAGGACATCCGCCAGCTGCGTGCTGGCGGCATCCACGCCTTCCTCATCGGCGAGGCCCTGATGCGAGCCCCTGACCCTGGTCAGGAGCTCGCCGGCTGGCTGGCGAGCTGAAAGCCCCCGGCAAGCCGCCGGGGCTTCAGAAGCGTCACTTCTCGGCTTTCACCCGCGTCTTGCTACTGACCGCGCGGTAGGTGCGTCGCGATGGGCGGGCGCTGCTCTTGTTGCCACCCCGTTTCTGTGCAGTGCCCAGCCAGGATGCCCGCATGGCATGGGCTCCGGGTTGAGCTTCCAGCCGGATCGTCCCCGGCGCCTCGACCAGCCCCACGGTGGCCATCAGCAGCTCGTCGCGCCGGAAGGCCGCCACCAGCACGGTCTCGCCAGGCGCCTTGCGTGCCAGCAGCGTCTTCAGCCGACCCTCCGTGCAACGCAACCCATCCACAGCCACCAGGTGGTCGCCGGCTGACAGGCCGGCAGCGGTGGCCGGTCCATCCCGTTCCGCAGTCAGGATTGTCAGTTCGCCATCTCGCATGCCCGTGCGCATTCCCAGCGATACCCGCACATCTTCCGGACGCTCCGTGATGACGGCCAATCCCATGGGTTTCAGCAGCCGAGCCAGGGGAAGCTCTTCCGTTCCATATGCCCAGGAACGGATCTGCCGTCGCAGGTCCAGCCCTGTCGCTTCCTGAATGAGGGCCGGCATGTCGGCTTCGCCCACGCCTCGCCCTGTGGTGCCTTTCTGAACAACATCCAGAGCGGTATCCGGGCTGGCAGTTTCTTCCACCGTGCGGTGCGAGGCACGGGCCGCCGTCTTCGTCGCCACGGACCGGGAGCGTCCCGCAGAGCCTTTCACCCCGGCGGTTTTTCCTGCCCTTGATCCGGTCCGTTGCGTATCGGTGTCATAGAAGCCCTGACCATACCGTTGCCACAGCAGCCGCATCACGTCATCCAGCGAACGCTGGCCCTGGGTCCTCTCCCGGATCAGCAGATCCAGACAGAGCGCCACCAGTGATCCCTTCACGTAATAGCTGGACACCGCGTTCTGCGTATTCTCGTCCGGGCGGTAATACTTGATCCACGCATCGAAGCTGGACTCCGCCACACTCTGGAGCCTGCGTCCCGGGTTTGATGCCACACGCTGCATTGCCTGTGCCAACAGCTTCAGATAGGCGGCCTCGTCGATGGCCCCCGAGCGGACCAGCGTCAGATCGTCGTAATACGACGTGAAGCCCTCGAATACCCACAGCAGATCGGTATATACCTCGCGGTCCAGGTCGTAGGGGGCGAACCGGGCCGGCTTGATCCGCTTCACATGCCAGGTGTGGAAATATTCGTGGCTCGCCAGCCCCAGGAAGGTCTGATAGCCGGACGGCGTACCTCGCATGCCGGGCCAGGGCAGGTCATCGCGTGAGCAGATCAGCGCCGTGCTGGCCCGATGTTCCAGGCCGCCATAACCATCGCCCACCGCCATCACCAGGAACAGATAGCGCTGGACGGGTGCCTTCCTGCTCACGGGGTCGAACATCGCGATCTCCGTCTCGCAGATCGGCTTCAGGTCGCGTATCAGTCGCTCGAAGTCCACCGAGGCCCGACCCGTCACCACGATCTCGTGCCGGCAGCTGCCTGCATCGAAATGCGCAAGCTGGAAGTCCCCCATCTCCACCGGGTGATCGATCAGTGCGTCATAGTCCGGTGCCCGGAAGCGCCCGAACTGGTACAGGGCGTCAACGGAGCCTTTGGCGCTTCTCGAGCCACCCGCAGACAGGTCCGGGCGTGGCAGCGTCGTTGCCACTTTCCAGTGTGCAAAGGCCTCCCCGTTGGGCGGCAGAATGTCCACCGAACATGGCCTGTCTTCCTGCCCCTCTACACACAGGAACACGCTGCTGCCATTGAAGAACCCATGCGTCGTATCCAGATGGGCTGCCCGCACGGACAGATCCCACGCATAGACCTGATAGCGGACCATCAGGCCCAGTCCTGCATCCTGCAGCGCATCACAGAGCCAGGTGTTCTTGTCGATCTTCCGGATACCGATCGCCATCGAGCCTGCGTCGTCCGAAGCAGAGACCCTGGCAGCAGGGCGCTTCGTCGACCTTGCGGCAACAGACGCC
>CALIXC010000315.1 GCA_938046755.1 uncultured Lautropia sp.
GGGGCTGGGGCTGATCGCCACGGGCCTCGGCTAGGTCGGCGGCCAGGGCGATGTTCAGGCGCCGGGCGCCGCTGCCCAGGGCCGCCATCGACAGCGCGTTGGGGTAGAGGCGGATCAGGATCCGCTCCATGGCCAGGGTCAGTTCGGTCTGCAGGGCGCTGGCCAGGGCGTCCGGACCATAGTTCTGGCGCTTGCGCCAGAACTGGGTGAACTGCTCGTGCTGCTGTCCCAGCACGTCGGTGACGGTCTTTTCCCAATGGGCGGGGTGCTCGGACTGCGCCCATTCGCCCCGACCCCGGCCATAGTGAGCCACGGCCAGATAGGTCAGCAAGGCGGACTGGACCAGGCGGTTCATGACGGCGTCGGTCCAGGTGACGGTGATGGCGTCGATGCCGCGCACCATGTTGTAGCCCCGGGCCAGGCCGGCACCGCCCAGGGCACCCAGGACGCCGCCGGCGATCATGCCGCCACCCAGGGTAAGGCCCCCGGCCAGCAGGTCGGCCTTCAGGCCCGCCAGTGCGCCGGTGACCAGACCGCCCACGACAGCAGCATGGCCTTCATTGAGGTTCTCGGTCACATCGTAGTGATCGGCCATGCGGCTGAGCACCTCGTCGGTGGCGTGACCCACCAGACCATTGGCCTGGATCAGCTCGTCAGTGGACTGGCGGATGGCGGTGTTGAGGCGTTCAGCGAGCTTGGCCATGGCCTGCTGCTTGGCATCGTCCTGCGGGGAGCGCGAGACACCCAGCACCTTGCCCACCTCACGCAGCTGATCCTTCAGGCTGCTGTTGGGGATGCGTTCGCGGTCAAGGGCGGTTGCAGCCAGCCGGGTGGCCAGGACGTGCATCGAACGGTCGAAGGTTTGGCGGCGCTGGTTCTGCCACAGACGGTTCAGCCGTCCGAAGGCGGCCTTCTTGGCCTGGAGCAGCAGCGGCTCGACGGCCTGCAGCAGGGCACCTTCCTGGACCCAGCAGCGGGCAAAGGCATCCAGGGCCAGCACCTGGTGGACGTTGCCGAAGCGAGTGAGATAGGAGCGCCAGCGGTCGATCTCGGCTTCTTCGGCCTGGTGGCCAGCCGGGGGGCCCATCTGGTTCAGCAGCACGATGATGGGCTTGCCAATCCAGGCCAGGATCTTCATCTCGGGCTCGACGTAGCCGGCATCCTCGGGGTTCTCGGCCGCGTTGACCAGGTACAGCACCACGTCGGCTTCCTCACGGACGTTGTGAACGGCCTGCTGACTGGACCACAGGGCGCGGTCGGCGAAACGGTCCCAGACCTGGCTGACGAACCAGCCGATGGGGCGGTCGGACTGCAGCAGGCGCCGCGCCAGACGGGCGCTGTCGCCGAAACCGGGGGTGTCCCACAGGACCAGCTGGTCGCCCTGCGGGGTCTGGGCCAGCTCGAAGCGGTCGTTGGTGTCGGTGACGTGCGGCTCGTCGCGCACCTCGCCTACGCTCTGCGAGAGCAGGGTGCGGGCAAGGGTGGTCTTGCCGACATTGGTGTGGGAGACCAGGCTGAGGGAGATGATGTTGGCGGCGTCGGGCACGGCGATGAGAAAAGCAGAGGAGGATCAGGCGCTGGCGGGCATGGTCCGGGTTGAGGCAGCCAGGAGGGCGTCCAGGCCGTCCAGGACGTCACGCGCGGGTTCGGTGGCGGCCAGGTCGACAAACAGGGGCTGGACGTCGCTGCGACTGGCGAGGATGCGGCGCCAGGCGTTGCGGCGGCTTTCCAGCCGGTTCGAGTCGGCACCGAAACGGGCGCGGAAACCGCTTTCGTCGACCAGGGCCACCAGGGGCAGGCCGGCCGGCACGTGGCTGGCCAGGGTGGCCAGGAAGGCCGCGTGGTTCTCGGCTTCGGGCGTGGCCGACAGCGAATAGACGGCAGCCGCCAGGCTGGCGCCGTCGAGGCCGGGCAGCGGCGGATGCAGGTCGTCCTCGCCGCCCAGGGGCAGCGGCGGCTGCAGGCGCAAGGACACGGAACCCCCCAACGCCTGCTGCAGCAGCTGGGACAGACCGGCCTGGGCCGCGTCGTTCAGGTGGTAGCTGTAAGGCAGGGCCCAGGCGACGGCAGCTTCGCCGCGTTGGCTGCGAAGCAGATCGCGGAAATAGCTTTCATCAAGCGACAGCGGAAAGTGAGTGCTCAGTTTCCTGGACTGTTCGCGGGCCCAGAGCGCCAGCAGCAGGCGGGGAATGACCACGATCAGCAGCACGGTCAGCGTCTGCAGGTGGATCCACTGGGCCGCGTTCTCGCCGGGGTTATGCGGAAAACGGATGGCAGCCAGGCCGTTGGCGTCAGGCAGGGCGATGCCGCTGACCAGGCTGGCGGGGCCCCAGAGCAGGTGCGTGAGGGTCTCGACCTGCTGCGGGTTCAGGAAGGTGCTTTCCCAGCCGGCGCGGTATTCCAGGACCAGGCCGTGCAGATAGAGGCTGATCAGGGCGCCCAGGGCAAACATCATGGCGCCGCCATGTAGAAATGTGAGCGCTCGCTGACTGTAGAGGGGCGCTGCGGCGTGGAACCAGCTAGCGCGGAAGGCGTTGGCCACGCTGCCCTCGCGTGAGCGGCCGGCGCGTTTCCAGCTCTGCCCGGTGGCCAGGCGCACGATATGGCGGCGCAGCCAGCCACCGGTGCTGGATGGCTCCTGGCTTTGGGAAGTAGCGTGCCGGCTGCTCTTTCCGGTCTTGCCGGCGGCACCTTTGTCGCCGGTGCGGCCGCGGCCCATTTTTGCGCCGATGGCGTTGATGGCCAGTACCAGATAGGTGAACAGGTTCCAGGCGATGATCAGCAGCAGCGGCGGGTTGAGGATGTTGATGCGATCGCCGCCGGCCGAGTCGAGTAGCGCGCCGGCCAGCAGGGCCACTAGCAGCGCCACGGGGGTGAACCAGCCGCGCCATTGCAGGCTGTGCAGCAGGTCGCCTAGGGCGGGCTTGCGGGCAATGAGCCGTTCACAGGCCAGCCGGGCGCGTTCGATGACGAAGGTGCTGCGCTCGGCCTCGGGGCCGGTCTGGCGCAGCGCCTCCTGGCTGGCGTGAAGGCGGTCTTCGTCTGTCCAGGTGGAAGAGGCCGGCTGGCGCTCGATGGCGCGGACCAGCAGCACCTGCTGTGCGTCGTGTTCAGTCACTGATCAGTGGGAAAACCGAGGTGATGTACTGTTGGCGCCATTGCTCGAAGTCGCCGGTGTCGGCGGCCTCGATGTCGGCCTGTTCGATGAAGGATTTCTGTGCCATGCGGGTGTAGGCGTCGCGCACGTCGGCGGTCAGCGGCAGCGACAGCAGGTGCTGGCGGTGGGCCTGCGAGCGGGCCAGGGTGAGCGCGGTCAGCGAGTCTTCCTCGTTGGCGGCCAGCTCGGCCAGCAGCCGTGCCGACGGCGTGGTGTCGGGCGATTCCAGTCGCTGGCGGGCCATCTGCAGGGCTGCCGCATAGGCACCGCCGTGCTCGGGGAAGGCTTCGTCCAGGCGCTGGGCGACCGGCTGCAGGTCTTTCAGCAGCTCCTGACCCCAGTCCTGCAGCGAGCGCAGGCTGCCGTCGCCCTGCTGCAGCGCCAGCCCGGGTTCGCGACCACGCTGGGCCACGGCATGCCGGTTGGCGGCCTGGGCGGCCGTGATCTTCGGGTTGTCGGGCGGGCTGTCGGACAGCAGGCAGTACAGCAGGAAGATGTCGAGGAAGCGGATGGTCTCGGCCGTGATGCCGATGGGGCTGAAAGGATCCAGGTCCATCAGCCGCACCTCGACGTACTCCACACCCCGGGCAGCCAGCGCGGCCAGCGGCCGTTCCTTCGGACGGATGGGCTGCTTGGGACGGATGGTGCCGTAGAACTCGTTCTCGATCTGCAGCAGCGACGTGGAGAGCTGCCGGTACTGGCCGTCGTACAGGATGCCCATCTTCTCGTAGGCGGGATACGGCTGGGTGAGTGCGTCGTAGAGCGATTCGGCGTAGCTCTTGAGGCAGTTGTAGCTGGCGCCGATGCGCGACTGGGCGTTGCTCTGGTAGCCCAGCGGCCCCATGCGTAGCGAGGTGGCATGCGGCAGGCCCAGGGCATCCCGGCCGAAGCGCTTGAGGATGTGCGGCATGCCCACGGCGAAGCTGCGCTGCACGAGGGGCGAGGCCCCGAAAAGCAGTAGCAGCAGCCATGAGTGCTGCCGGAAGTTGCGGATGAGCCCGAAGTAGCCCTGGCTGCGGGCGCGCTTGAGGTTCTCGTCGAGCCTCAGACCGGGCATCTGCTGCAGCAGCGGCCACAGGGTCTGGGGGATGGAGAAGTTGTAGTGCAGCCCGGAGATGGTCTGCATCCGGCTGCCGTAGCGATGCTTGAGGCCGATGCGGTAGATGGTCTTGGTGCGGCCGATGAAGGAGCTGCCGTACTGCCCGATGGGAATCTGATCGTCGGCGG
>CALIXC010000316.1 GCA_938046755.1 uncultured Lautropia sp.
CCGTCCGCGGCAGTGCCATTGGCGCCGCCGTCGAGCGCCTGTGCGACGACGAACGCCTGTTCGCGGACAGCGCCAGTGATCGCGGTGCCGCGCACCACGGGCAGCCCGCGCTCGTCCTTCTCGACGACCGCGTCCACTCCCCCGGCGACGCCGGTGCCCGTGGACACGCCCCAGTCGGAGTGGAAGACGATCGTCACGTCGAGGGGCCGGGCGGATCCGGTCCCCGGTGCTGCGGCACTGTCTGCGGTGCTCATTCCTGGGCCTCCTGGGGGGTTTCGGGTTCGGAGCCGTCGGCGGGGCACTGGCTGTCCAGGTAGCTGCCGGGGAGGAGATCGCTCAGTTCCATGAGGTCGAAGAGCGCGCGGGGGCCGCCGATTCCCTCGACGGCTGATCGGGGCACGTCCTCCTCAACGGCCTTCCATTCCTTCTCGGCCTTCTGCGCGAGTGATCCGCTCACGCCGTCCTGGCCCGCAAGCCCCGCCTGGGCGGCGTCGGACCGGAGCTTGCGGATCCTGGCGGCCCGTGTTCTGGGGAAGCGGGCCGCGCCCGCCGCGGGTTCTTCCGAGGTGAGGCCCTTGAACTTACGGACCCGTTCGCATACGGCGCGCCAGGACTGGTGCTGCTCCTGCGACGCGCGATCCGGTGCGCCGCTGTGGGACCCCAGCAGGAAGGGGCGGGTGGTGAAGGAGGAATACGCCCGCAGGATCCCCGCAGGGTCCAGGACGGCGGAGTCGAAGAGCACGTGGTGGGTCAGCGTCGACTGGACGGGACTGTGGGCCTTGCCGAGTTCCTTGGCTCTGCCGACGAGGCGTTCGGCCAGGTCGTAGGCGATGTGGAACGGGAAATTGCGGCGGACGACGGCGACCCCCGCGGCGGCCGTCATGGGGCCCGTGCCCTCTTCGCGCCCCAGGTGCCTGAGGAGCGGGTCCCCCTCGGTGTTCGCCTCGTAGTGCTCGAGGTAGGCGGCCGCGAAGGGGAGGGCGTAGTCGCCACTGGTGAGGACGGTGACGTCGTCGCCCCCCAGGATGACGGGGACGACCGGGACGACGGTGAAGTCCAGGTCCGATGAATCGGCGTCCGCCTTCGCCCACAGCGCGACATCCTGCCAGGCGTCGGCGAACGCCTTGGTCACGGCTTGTTCCAGGCGGGTGTTGACGGCGAGGACGAAGCGCCGCAGCGCGTCGTCGTCGTTGGGCTCGCAGCCGACGGCCTCCAGGAAATCGTCCGCGCTGACACGGCTCATCGCTGTGCCCAGATGCTGCATGACGGCGCCGACGCCATTGCCGTCGATGTGGATGACGGCCACTTTGGACAGGGCTGACGCCCCTCCGGCGGCTTGGCACGATGCCGTGGGGACATCCTGGAACCGCTCCTCAACGGCGTTGAGGAGGTGCTGACCGCCGGCGCCGGGTTCAGCACCGGCACTCTTCCCGTTGTCGGAGCGGTTCCCATTGGCGCCGTCCTGGTCGCGAGCGGAGGAGTCCCCGTTACTGGGGGAGCCCTCCGTTCCCCCACCCGTAGTCGCGGCGCTAGCACCGCCGGAGAAGGCCGTTTCGAGCATTGTGACGAGTTTCGTGGGGTCGCGCGCGATCTCTTCCCGGAATCCGTCCAGGTCGTGGTTCTCCTTGCACGCGAGGGCTATGAGGCCCTTGCGCGCGTAGAAGGCCTGGTAGCGTTTGATCCGGGCCGGCAGGGATAGCGGTGTCCCCTTATCGTCCTTGGCCTCGTCGGGGCAGCTGTACAGGCGCTCCAGTGTCGGTGATGCGGGCAGGACGGAGTCCTTGGCCCTGGCCAGGAAGGGCATCTGGGGGAATCGGGCGTCTGCGGGCGGACGCCGCAGGCCGTACTGCGCGGCCCGGGTGTGGATCTCCTTGAGGAGGGCCTCATCGACGTGGGTTCTGCCGCCCATGTCGATGTGCACGCCGGAGACATCCACGCCGGGCGCTTCGGTGAGCGCCGTCCGGGTGACGCGCCCGATCACGGCTTTCGCCTGCTCCGCCTCGTCCACCATGAAGATGACTTTTCCGGAGGAGCGGGAGACCCACAGGGTATCGAGGCCGTCGAGCGGGTGGGCGCCCGTGGCGCCGGGCCTTCCGCCGTGCTTCGGGCGCCCCTCCCGCCAAGCGTCGACGACCCCTGTCTTGCGCAAGGCGTCCTCGGTCCACTCCTTGAGGCGGACGAGCTGGGAGGAGGCGCCGATACTGTCGCGCAGGCGGGGCGCGGAGAAGATGTGGCGCTGATTCCCATTGGTCTCAATCATGACGAGCTGCATGGGCTTCCTCTCGGACGGCCGGAACGTGCACAAATCACATGCTACGCCCGACCGCGATTGCGCGAGGGGGGTTTGCCGAGGCGCATACCAGGAACATCGCAGCCTGGTTGAGCACCAGTCGAGTTGAATGACATGAGGCTCTTCCGGGCCCTGCTCATCGTGTCCGGGGCGGGGTGCGCCCGTTCCCCCGTCCAGCGCGGCGGAACAGGTCGGCCCTCGCGCTGGCCGGTCGGTGCACGCCGGGGGCGAGCCACCCACCCCTGTCATACTTCGCGGCCCCTCCGTAGCGGCCCACCGTGGGGGACCCCCAGATCGAGGTCTCCCGGCCGGCGCCCCCGGGCTGGGGCTCCTCCACCATGGAGTCCCCGCCCGAGTAGATCGCCACGTGGTACGCCGGCGACCCCCAGAAGAGCAGGTCTCCGGGGACCTTGTCCGCCCAGCTGATGGGCGTGCTGGCGGACTGGTAGCCCGCAGCCGTGAGCCTGGGCCAGCCCCAGCCCAGCTGCTGGGCGGCCCAGTACACCAGGCCCGAGCAGTCCAGGCCCGGAGGGATCGAGGACCCGCCCCACACGTAGGGGACGCCGATGGCGCCGCGCGCGGCACCCACCAGGCCCTCCCCGCCCGCAAGCCCCGACTTCTCCGTCTCCGAGACGAAGAAGTCCTTGATCCCGTCGAACAGCAGCGTCGGGATGTGGCGGACGGCTTTGACCCAGAACGGGTCGTCGTCGCTGCCGAAGAGCAGGGCCTTGGCGGGCTTGATGATGAGGTTGACGACGGCCCCGATGGGGTCGCTGATGATGTCGGCGACCGCTGACGCAGTGTCCTTGACCCAGTTCCACGCGGCGGAGAACCCGTCCGTGATCGCGCCCCAGATCCCGCCGTCCGCGAACGCGACCTGGCCACGGTGGTCCCCGTAGTCACCGACGTCGGCCAGGCCGACGCCCCGCGAGGCGTTGACTCGATCGAGCCACTTCTTGCCGCCGAGGGCGCGCAGCGCGTCCGGGCGGATGATGCCTTCGCCCCCGGACAGGCGCAGCGCGCCGCCCCCGTCGGGCGAGTAGAACGTGTACACGTCCCTCCCGGGCGTGTACCCCGGCGTCATGGTCGAGAACTGACCGCCCGTCGCGTAGGCGATAGGCTCCACATCGGGCAGGCGGATGTCCAACCCGATAGCGCCAGCGATAGAATCAAAAGCCCACTTGATCCCATCGCGGTAAACCGTCTCAATGACGAAGTTGATAGGCGCTACAGCCACCGCTTTGATCGCGTTGAACGCTGTCTCAATAGCGGATTTGAATGTCTCGAACCCTGCTTTGATCCCATCTATAGCGCCCTGCAAAGCGGGGAATATCGTATCGGTGATAACGGAGACGACGGCCTGTATCTTGTCGCCGATGGCGTCCCATATTGGCTTGATGATGTTGTCGTATAGCCACTGGAATACGGGTCCGAGCGTCCCCTCGATAACCCCGACTATTCCACTGAATATACCGCTTATAATCCCCCACGCAGTGCTGATCGTATTCCATATCGCTCCGAACACTGTTTCCACGGTCCCCTGCAAGACCGTGAACGCCACTCCTACCACTCCTCCGAGTGTGGCGGTCAGTACGTCGAACACCGGCTTGATGAAGTACTCCCACGCCCCCATGATGGCGTTCGAGACCGCCTCGAACACGGGCTGGACCACGCCGGTCCAGAAATCCCACATGGCGGGCATCAGAGTGTCGGAGAAAAATCTGGCGAGGGTCTGCAGGACTGGCTCAACGACCGCCCACGCCCCTGCCACAGCATCGGAGAACCCCTGCCACATGGGCACGAGGACGTTCTCCCACAGGATCTGCAGGGCCGGGCCCAGGACCTCGGTGAGCAGGGACCACAGGGCCTGGAGGACCGGCTGGGCGACCGCCCACGCCAGTGAGATGGCGGACCCGACGCCCTCGATCACGGGCCGCAGGACGCCGTCCCACACCCCCACGATGCCGGGGACCAGAGTCCCCGTGATCCAGTCCCACACGGCGCCGAGTGCGGGCTGGACGACCCCGGACCACACGTCACTGATCGTCCGCGCGACCTCAACAACAGCATCCCTCGCAGTGAGGAGCACATCGACGACCATCGAGTCCTCGTCCAGGCCGAACAAGTTCCCGTCGAAGTCACCCTGGAACAGGAGTTTCCCTATCGACTCGATGCCAGGAATGAGGGTGCCGCTGATCCACCCCCACACAGCCTCGAATACAGGCTGGATCACGCCCTCCCAGATCTGCTGGAAGACCGCGCCGATCTCCTGGACCTTCGCCCGGAAGTCCTCGCTGGTTTTGTACAGGTGCACCATCCATGCGACTAGCCCGGCAATAGCAACGGCGATGATGCCGATCCAGTTCGCCGCGAGCGCCTTGTTGAGCGCCTCGACGGTGAAGGTCAGCCCCTTCACCCAGCCCACGACCGAGCTGATGATCGTGAGCGCGCCGAACGCTCCCGCCCACGCGGCAATCGCAACGCCGAACAGCTTGACCGTCTCCTGGTTGTCCTTCACCCAGGAGAAGAACCCGCCGATAGTCTCCGAGAGCCAGTTCATGGCTCCGGTGATCGCGGGCTTCATGTAGTCGATAGTGTCTTTCAGGCCGCCGACAATGGTGGCCTGCAAGTTTCCCGCCGCGTTCTCGATGCGCGACAGGTCCGACGCGGCCGCAACAGCCGTGCCGTCGGACCCGAGCTCGAGGAGCGCCTGATTGAACTCCTCCGCCGAGATCTGCCCCTGCGCCATCGCGTCGCGGAAATTCCCCGTGTAAGCACCCATGTCCGCGAGCGCCCGCTGGATCTTGCCGGACGCGCCGGGGATCGCGTTGGCGATCTGGTTCCAGTCCTGCGTCTGGAGCTTCCCGGCGCCGTTGACCTGGACGAGTGCCAGGCCGAGGGATTTGTAGGTGTTCTTGGTGCCGCCCGCGACGGCGTTGAGGTTGCCGGCGGCCTCGGCCAACTTGTCGAAGCCCTCGACGTTGTTGGCGGCGAGTTGGGCGGTGATGCCCTGGATGTCGGCCAGGTCGTACACGGTGTCGTCCGCGTACTTCTGGGCGGCGGCGCCCAGGCTGGCGATCTGGTCCTCCGCGACGCCGGCGAACCGCAGCGTCGACGCGAACGTGTTGGTCGCGTCGGAGGCTTGGATGGCCTCGCCGACGAAGCCGCCGATGCCGACGGCGGCGCCGATGACCGAGGACATCAGGATGATGGCGGGCAGGGCCTGCCAGCCGAACCAGGCGCCTAGGGCCGCCAGCAGCTTGAAGTCGCCGTAGCCCATGCCTTCCTTGCCGGTGATCAGCTTGAAGAGCCAGTAGACGCTCCACAGCGACAGGTAGCCGGTCATGGAGCCGATGACGGCATCGGGCAGCGGGGCCATGCCGTGCGAGGTAAGGTTGAGCAGCAACCCGCCCCACAGCAGCGGCAGCGTCAGGCTGTCGGGCAGTAGCTGGGTGTCGTAGTCGATGAAGGTGAGGGCCACCAGGACGCAGCAGAACACGGCGGCGGCGATGCCGGTGACGCCGAAGCCCAGATGCCAGACGCTGGCGGCGGCCAGCATGCCGGTCAGCAGTTCCACCAGCGGGTAGCGCACGGGAATGGGCTTGCGGCATTCACGGCAGGCGCCGCGCAGGAAGAGCCACGACAGTACCGGGATGTTTTCCAGGGCAGTGATCTGGTGGCCGCAGTGCGGGCAGCGCGAGCGCGGAACCAGCAGGTTGAAGGGGGGCTTCTTCTCGGCCGGGGTGGCGGCGTCTGCAGCGGTGGCGTTCTGCTGCGCCAGCGCTTCTTCCAGTTCGGCCTCCCACTGGGCCTGCATCATCAGCGGAAGCCGGTGGATGACCACGTTGAGGAAGCTGCCCACCAGCAGGCCCACCACGCCGGCGACGATCACGGAGAATTCCGGCGTGATCCAGTAGATGTTTTCGATGCCCATGCTTGTTTCCCTGGTTCCTGGCGGGGGCCGGGCAGACCCCTGCGGTCTATCCCTGCGGTCCATGTGCTGCCGCGAGGGGTGTCAGCGGGGGATTCCGGCTGGACTCCCCTGAAATGTGAAGGGGCGACCATGCGGGCATGGCCGCCCCGGTTTCCGGGGAAGGGCGGTGCGTGCTGCCGTCCGCGCCTTCCCGGGGTGGCGAATGGAAGTATTACACCACCTGGCCCAGCTTGAAGATGGGCAGATACATGGCCACCACCAAGCCACCGATCAGCGTGCCCAGCACCACCATGATCAGCGGTTCCATCAGGGAGGAGAGGCTTTCCACTGCATCGTCCACCTCGCGCTCATACACGTCGGCGGACTTGCCCAGCATGGAGTCCAGCGAACCGGATTCCTCGCCGATGGAGGCCATCTGCAGCACCATGTTGGGGAAGACGTTGGCGTTGTTCATGGCTACCGTAAGGCTGGTACCGGTGGAGACTTCCTGTTGGATCTTCTTGGTGGCCTGCAGGTAGACGATGTTGCCTGCGGCACCACCCACCGAGTCCAGGGCTTCGACCAGCGGCACGCCAGCGGCGAACATGGTGGACAGCGTGCGCAGCCAGCGCGCGATGGTGGCCTTGCGGATGACCGGCCCGAAGATGGGCAGCTTCAGGAACAGCCGGTCCATGAACATCTGCATCTTGGGCGAGCGCTTCCAGGCCTGCAGGAAGAAGTAGATGCCCAGGCCGATGCCGCCGAAGATGATGTACCAGTTCTGGACGAAGTAGTCCGACAGCGCCATCACGAACAGCGTGGGGGCAGGCAGGTCGGCGCCGAAGCTCTCGAACACGCTCTTGAAGGCGGGCACCACGAACAGCATGATCACCGCCACCACGATGAAGGCCACCACCATCACGGCCGTGGGGTAGAAGAGGGCGGATTTGATCTTGGCCTTGATGGCCTCCATCTTCTCCTTGTACATGGCCAGCCGGTCCAGCAGGTCGTCCAGAATACCGGCCTGTTCACCCGCGCCCACCAGGTTGCAGAAGAGATTGTCGAAGTACAGGGGATACTTGCGGAAGGCTTGCGACAGCGCGGTACCGGTTTCCACATCGGCCTTGATGTCGGTGAAGAGCTTGGCCACGGCGCCGTTGTCCGTCCCCTTGGCCACGATGTCGAAGGCCTGCAGCAGCGGCACGCCGGCCTTCATCATGGTGGCCAGCTGGCGCGTGAACAGCGTGATGTCCTTGTCCTGGATCTTGCCGCGTGCCGCCTTGTAGCGCTGCTTCTTGATGCGCGTGACGACGATGCCCTGCCGGCGCAGGGTGTTGACGACGATGGTCTCGCCGCTGGCCCGGGTCTCACCGCGCAGCGTCTTGCCGGCGCGGTCGCGCCCTTCCCAGACGAAGTTGAATTCCTTGGGCCGCGAGGTGGCGCTCTTTGCGCCCGTTGCGGTCATTGCCTTGGCTGCCATGTTGTTGCGTCACTCCGGAGTTTTCGGTTCTTTCGGAAAGCGGTGGGGGAGGGCCGGGGTGAGCCAGCCGGACAGGGGGGTCATTCGTTGGTGACGCCCAGCACTTCCTCGATGGTGGTCAGGCCCTGCTTGACCTTGATCAGCCCCGAGGTGCGCAGGTCGTTGACGCCCTCGCGCTTGGCCTGGGCGGCAATTTCCATGGCATTGCCGGAATTGAGGATGATGCGCTGGATCTCTTCGGAGATCGGCATGACCTGGTAGATGCCCACCCGGCCCTTGTAGCCTGAGCCGTTGCAGCGCTCGCAGCCCACGGCCTTGTAGGGGCGCCAGCTGCCGTCCAGGTCGTCTTCGGTGAAGCCGGCGGCCAGCAGGGCGTCATCGTCCAGGTCCACGGGCTGCTTGCACTGGGTACACAGCCGGCGGGCCAGACGCTGCGCGGTGATCAGGATCACCGACGAGGCGATGTTGAAGGGGGCCACGCCCATGTTCATCAGACGGGTGAGCGTGGTGGGGGCGTCGTTGGTGTGCAGCGTGGACATCACCATGTGGCCGGTCTGGGCGGCCTTGATGGCGATGTCGGCAGTTTCCAGGTCGCGGATCTCACCCACCATGATGATGTCCGGATCCTGACGCAGGAAGGATTTCAGGGCCGCCGCGAAGGTCAGGCCCGCCTTGTCGTTGACGTTGACCTGGTTGATGCCGGGCAGGTTGATCTCGGCCGGGTCCTCGGCGGTGGCGATGTTGACGCCCGGCTGGTTCAGGATGTTCAGGCAGGTGTAGAGCGATACGGTCTTGCCCGAACCGGTGGGGCCGGTGACCAGCACCATGCCGTAGGGACGGGCGATGGCCTCGGTCAGCGCCTTTTTCTGCTCGGGGTCATAACCCAGCGCATCGATCCCCAGCTTCGCGGAAGAGGGGTCCAGAATACGCATCACGATCTTCTCGCCGAACAGCGTGGGCAGCGTGGAGACCCGGAAGTCGATGGCGCGGTTGTTGGAGATGACCAGCTTCATCCGGCCGTCCTGCGGCACCCGCTTCTCCGAGATGTCCAGCCGGGAGATGACCTTGATGCGCGAGGCGAGCTTGTCCTTGATGACCAGGGGCGGCTGCGTGATCTCGCGCAGCTCGCCGTCCACACGGAAGCGGATCCGGTAGAACTTCTCGTAGGGCTCGAAGTGGATGTCCGAGGCGCCGCCCTGGATCGCATCCATCAGCACCTTCTGCAGGAAGCGCACGATCGGCGCATCGTCCACGTCGGCGTTGTCTTCCAGCGCCACGGCGCCATCGGCGACGGCGGATTCTTCTTCCACGTCACCGATCAGGTCGGCCAGCTTGTCGGCGGTGCTCTGGTCCAGGTTCTGGATCAGCTTGACCAGCTTGGAGTGCTCGACGACGATGGGGTCGATGATGGCCTGCTGCTGGAACTTGACGCGCTCGATGGCCTGGTTGTCGGTCGGGTCGGACAGCAGCACGGCCAGGCGGTTGCCGCGCTTGATCAGCGGGATGACGCGGGTCTCGGCCAGCAGCTTGCGATCGATCTGATCCAGGGGCAGGGTGCTGAAGTCCAGGCTGGCCAGATCCATCAGTGGCATGCCGAAGGTTTCGGCCAGGAAGGTGGCCAGCCGCAGCGGGCTCAGCACCTTGCTGTTGATGACCAGCTCGTCGAGGAAGTTGCCGTTCTCGGCAGCCTGGGCCTTGGCATGGGCTTCCCGCGCCTGCTCGGGCGACAGCAGCTGGTGCTGGATCAGCACGCGGGCAATGCCGGGCAGCTGCACGGCATCGGCCTTGTCGGCACGTTCGTTCTTTGCTTGCGGTGGAAGATTTGCGGACACGGGCAACCTACCCTCATGGATCAAGAAAAGCCGGGAAGGATCCATTCCCGGACCCTGCCTGGCCCATGAGTGTGCCGCGCCCCGCGGCCGCTTGCATCAGTTGGTGGTGGGCCATGCGCCCAACGGACGGCCTCCTGCTACGAACGGCACCGACTTGATGCTTCGGGAGGATCTGACCCGGGCGTCGCCTGCCCGGGTAGGTGCGCCGGTGCCGTTCGGGTTCAGTCTCCGCCCAGCGCTTCTTCCAGGAAGGAAGCGGACGGCACGAAGAAGGCGGTACCGGTCACGGCGCGGCTGTAGTCCAGCAGGCGGTCGTAATTGCCTTCCGGCCGGCCGATGAACATGTTGGTGAGCATCTGCTCGATGATCTCCAGGTACCGGGCATAGCCGATGAAGAAGGTGCCGTACTCGTTGCGCGACGGGTTGCCGAAGGGCAGGTTGGCGCGCAGGATGGCCTGCTCGTTGCCGTCTTCGTCTTCGATCACGTTCAGCGCGATGTGCGAGTTGGTGGGCTTCACCTCGTCGTCCATCTCGATGTCGTCATACTTGGTACGGCCGATGACCTTTTCCTGCTCGGCCACCGGCAGCGCGTTCCAGGCCGCCATGTCGTGGATGTACTTCTGCACGATGACGTAGCTGCCGCCGGCGTAGGCCGGGTCCTCGTCGCCGATCAGCGTGGCCTCGACGGCCTCCTGACCCTGCGGGTTCTCGGTGCCGTCGACGAAGCCCACCATGCTGCGGGCATCCAGGTACCGGAAGCCATGGACCTCGTCCACCGGCACGACGGCGTCGTCCAGCTGTTCGCGGATGCGCATGGCTAGCTCGAAGCAGGCGTCGGTGCGTGTGGCACGGATGTGCAGCAGCAGGTCACCGGGCGTGGCGGGAGCGGTGTGTTTGGCGCCCTTGAAGGCCTTCATGGGGTGTAGCCCCTTGGGCCGGGGATAGTTGGGGAAGAGGCGGGGCCAGGCGTCGTGGCCGATGCCGATCACGCAGCTGAGGGTGGCACCGGGCAGGCGCAGGTTCAGGGTGCGCAGCATGGCGGGCACTTCACCCAGCGCGTCGCGCACAGTGTTGGCGGCCTCGTCGCCGTCGGCCAGGGACAGCACGATGAAGATGGCGGCCATGCCGGCCGATTGCACGACCGGCTGAGGGTCGGCGGCGGGGCAGGAGGTCTGGATGTCTTTGTCCATGGGAAGGATGCTGTTCAGGAGGGGATGGTGGGATAGGCCCGGGGCATGGCGAGTCGGTGAGGTGGACGGCACATGGCAGGGGGCGGCATGCCCGACGCACCGGAACGCGCTCATGGGGCGATTGTGGGGGCGCGGGCCAGAAAGACTGCATGGAGGAGATTCTATGACCGGGGCAGCCTTTTCATGGCACAGACCCGAATTTTGGGGCGGACCACGAAGCGGATATGTATGGATAATCGTTTTCAATAACGATCAATATTATTCGATAGGGTCTTTATGGATTTGCGGGCTGGCCGTGTCTGCCGATCCGGCGGTTTTTCTGCGTCCTTTCCATTCATGAAGTTCATGAATGCCGTCGGGAATGGTTGTGCAACGCATGAAATCTTGCGGGTCGTTGTATGTTTTTCCCGTGAAATCAGTGGTTTGGTGAATATAGTTCTTTGGAACTAGTCCCGGGGTAGGTGGGGGTATTCCCCCTATGAGGAATGGTGAACGATGTGAACAAGTTCTACATTCTGGCGCATGGGTCTCCCGGGATGATCCTGACGGTCAGTGCCATTTTTTGACTGTCGTGGCGAAAGCCCCGGGCAGGCTCCTTACAAGAATGAAAAGAGGCTATTTCCGCCATGGTCGACAAGATCCAGCACAGTCCCGTTCCCCCAGGCGCCTATTCGGTGCTGGCTTCCAGTACCTTCGCATTCACGGTCTGCTTCGCCGCGTGGATGATGTTCGCGGTGCTGGGCATCCCCATCAAGGCGCAACTGGGCCTGAACGAAACCGAGTTCGGGCTGCTCACCGCCATGCCGGTGCTGACGGGTTCGCTGGTGCGGGTGCCGCTGGGCATCTGGACCGACCGCTTCGGTGGCCGCATCGTGCTGTTCCTGCTGATGCTGTCCACCGTGCCGGCCATCTGGCTGATGGCCTATGCCACCGAATACTGGCAGTTCCTGCTGCTGTCGCTGTTCGTCGGTCTGGCCGGTGGTTCCTTCTCGGTGGGCACGCCCTATGTGGCGCGCTGGTTCCCGAAGGACCGGCAGGGCCTGGCCATGGGCGTGTTCGGCGCCGGCAACTCCGGTTCGGCCATGACCAAGTTCATTGCTCCGCCGCTGATGGCTGCGGCTGGTGGCGCCTGGACCATTGTGCCCAAGGTCTATTCGGTGGGCATGCTCGCCACGGCACTGATCTTCTGGTTCTTCTCGCGCACCAACCCGGCGCACAACGTTCCCTCCGCCACCTCGCTGCGCACGCAGATGCAGGTGCTGCGTAACCCGCGCGTCTGGCGTTACTGCCAGTACTACTCGGTGGTCTTCGGCGGCTATGTGGCGCTGGCCCTCTGGCTGACCAAGTACTACATCAACGAGTTCGGCTTCAGCATCCAGCTGGCTGCCTTCCTGGCTGCCTGCTTCTCGCTGCCTGGCGGCGTGCTGCGTGCCATCGGTGGCTGGATCTCGGACCGCGCCGGCGCCTATCGCACCACCTGGTACGTGCTGTGGATCATGTGGATCTGCTTCTTCTTCCTCAGCTATCCACAGACCGACCTGACCATCAGCACCGTCAACGGCCCGATGAGCTTCCATATCGGTCACAACCCGTGGGTGTTCACCTTCCTGCTGTTCCTGATGGGCATCGCCACCGCCATCGGCAAGGCCTCGGTCTTCAAGTTCATCTCCGATGACTTCACCCACAACATCGGCGCGGTCTCGGGCGTGGTGGGTCTGGCGGGTGGCCTGGGCGGCTTCCTGCTGCCGGTGCTGTTCGGCATCGCGCTCGACCTGACGGGCGTCCGCTCCAGCTGCTTCATGCTGCTGTTCGGCACGGTCTCGGTCAGCCTGATCTGGATGCACTTCAGCCGCTACAGCGATGTTCAGCACCCGCGCGAGGAAGCTGAAGGCGTGCAGGGCAAGGCTGCTGCCCAATAACAAGTCAAGGAGACACGGAGATCATCATGCCAACATCCAACGACGCCCCCGTGAAGGGCCATGTCCTTCACCACTGGGATCCGGAGAACCCCGAGTTCTGGGAAAAGACCGGCGCACGCATCGCGAAGCGCAACCTCTGGATCTCGATCATCTCGCTGACGATCTCCTTCTCCATCTGGGTGCTGTGGAGCGTGGTGACGGTCAACCTCGACAAGGTGGGCTTCCGGTTCACCAGCAACCAGCTGTTCTGGCTGACCGCGCTGCCGGCACTTTCCGGGGCCACGCTGCGGGTGTTCTACAGCTTCATGGTGCCCATCTTCGGCGGGCGCCGCTGGACGGTGATCTCCACGCTGAGCCTGCTGCTGCCGGCCGTGGGCATGGGCCTGGCGCTGCAGGACAGCAGCACCAGCTACAGCACACTGCTGGTTCTGGCCGCGCTGTGCGGCCTGGGGGGCGGCAACTTCAGCTCCAGCATGGCCAACATCAGCTTCTTCTACCCGAAGGCGAAGAAGGGCACGGCCACGGGCCTCAACGCGGGCATTGGCAACCTGGGGGTGAGCCTGGCGCAGTTCGTGGTGCCGCTGGTGATCTCCAGCGCCATGGTGGGCAGCTTCACGGGTGAGGGCCTGCACTATGTGGAGAAGGGTGTCGAGAAGACGCTGTGGCTGCAGAACGCCGGCTTTGTCTGGGTACCGTTCATCGTGATCTCGGCCATCCTGGCCTGGTTCGGCATGAACGACATCGCCGATGCCAAGGCCTCATTCAAGGATCAGGCCATCATCTTCCGTCGCAAGCACAACTGGCTGATGTGCTGGCTCTACGTCGGCACCTTCGGTTCCTTCATCGGCTTCTCGGCCGGACTGGCGCTGCTGACCAAGTCGCAGTTCCCGGACGTGAATCCCACGCAGTATGCGTTCCTGGGGCCGCTGGTGGGTGCGCTGACGCGACCGGTGGGCGGCTGGATCTCCGACCGGCTGAAGGCCGGTGCAACGGTGACGCTCTACACCTTCCTGCTGATGGTGCTGGCCGTGGTGGGCGTGCTGTTCACGCTGCCCTCGGAAGGGCATGCAGGCAACTTCCCGGCTTTCCTGGGCATGTTCATCCTGCTGTTCGCCCTCTCGGGCATCGGCAACGGTTCCACCTTCCGCATGATTCCCGTCATCTTCCTGACGGCGCGCACGCAGGAAGCCGAGAAGACGCCCGAGGCCCAGCGCCAGGCGGTGGTCCAGGGCAACAAGGAGGCTTCGGCCGTGCTGGGCTTCTCCGGTGCGGTGGGCGCCTATGGCGGCTTCTTCATTCCGAAGAGTTTCGGCACTTCGCTGGAGGCAACCGGCTCGGTGGACATGGCGTTGTACGCATTCATCGCCTTCTACCTCAGCTGCATGGTGGTGACCTGGTGGTTCTATGCCCGCAAGGGTGCCCGCACCCCCTGCTGAGTGGTTTCTGAACATGGCCGGCGCAAGCCGGCTGCTCTAAACAAAAGGTATCGACGATGAGTCATTTTCTGGATCGGCTGAAATTCCTTTCCCGGGTGCGTTCGTCCTTCTCCGAAGGCCATGGCGCCGTGGTTAAGGAAGACCGTGCCTGGGAGAACGCCTACCGTTCCCGCTGGCAGCACGACAAAATCGCGCGCTCCACCCACGGGGTCAACTGCACGGGCTCGTGCAGCTGGAAGATCTACGTGAAGGGCGGGCTGATCACCTGGGAAACCCAGCAGACCGACTACCCGCGCACGCGTCCGGATCTGCCCAACCATGAGCCGCGCGGCTGTCCGCGGGGCGCCTCCTACAGCTGGTATGTGTATTCGGCGCAGCGCGTCAAGCACCCGATGATCCGGGGCGAGCTGATGGAGATGTGGCGCGAGGCCCGCAAGACGATGGATCCGATCTCGGCCTGGGAGTCGATCAGCCAGGATCCGGTGAAGTCGCGCCGCTACAAGAGCGTGCGCGGCCTGGGCGGCTTCGTGCGCGCCGACTGGGACACGGCCACCGAGATCATTGCGGCGGCCAACGCGCTCACCATCAAGAAGTATGGTCCTGACCGGGTGATGGGCTTCTCGCCCATTCCAGCCATGTCGATGATCAGCTACGCCTCGGGTGCCCGCTACCTGAGCCTGATCGGGGGTACCTGTCTGAGCTTCTATGACTGGTACTGCGACCTGCCGCCGTCCAGCCCGCAGGTGTGGGGCGAGCAGACCGACGTGCCCGAGTCGGCCGACTGGTACAACTCCGGCTACCTGGTGGTGTGGGGCTCGAACGTGCCGATGACCCGCACGCCGGATGCCCACTTCTATACCGAGGTGCGTTACAAGGGCACCAAGACGGTGGCAGTCTCGTCCGACTACGGCGAGATGGTGAAGTTCAGCGATGTGTGGCTGGCCCCGCGTCAGGGGACCGATGCGGCGCTGGCGCTGGCCATGGGCCACGTGGTGCTGACCGAGTTCCACCGCGACAACCCGTCGCCGTACTTCGTGGATTACCTGAAGCAGTACACCGACATGCCGATGCTGGTGACGCTTAAGGAACACGACGGCAAGCTGGTGCCGGACTACTTCCTGCGTGCCTCGCACCTGCCCGAGAACCTGGGCGAGACCAACAACCCCGAATGGAAGACGGTGCTGGTGGATACGCTGACCGGTGACATGGTGGCGCCCAACGGTTCGGTTGGCTTCCGCTGGGGCGAGGACAAGGCGGGCACCGGCAAGGTGGGGCGCTGGAACCTGGAGAAGCGCGATGGCGGCAGCGGCCGGGAGATCGATCCGGTGCTGAGCCTGAAGGGCATGCACGACGACGTGAAGGCCGTGTACTTCAGCTACTTCGGTGGCGAGAAGGATGACCTGCTGCCGCGCAACGTGCCGGTCAAGCGCGTGAAGCTGGCCGATGGCAGCGAGGGTCTGGTGGCCACCGTCTACGACCTGCAGATGGCCAACTATGGTGTGGACCAGGGGCTGGGCGGCGAGAACGTGGCCAAGTCCTATGAGGACGATGTTCCCTGCACGCCGGCATGGCAGCAGAAGCACACAGGCGTGCGTCCCGAGCTGGTGACGCAGGTGGCACGCGAGTTCGCGCAGAACGCGCACGACACGCGTGGCCGCAGCATGGTGATCGTCGGTGCGGGTCTGAACCACTGGTTCCATACCGACATGTCCTACCGCGGCATCATCAACCTGCTGATGATGTGCGGCTGCGTGGGACAGAGCGGTGGCGGCTGGTCGCACTATGTGGGCCAGGAGAAGCTGCGTCCGCAGTTCGGCTGGGCACCGCTGGCCTTCGGTCTGGACTGGTCGCGTCCGCCGCGCCAGATGAACGGCACGAGCTTCTTCTATGCGCACACGGGCCAGTACCGGCACGAGCAGCTGCGCGTGGGCGAGATCCTGGCACCGACGGCGGACAAGAAGGCGATGGAGCCGCTGGCGCTGATCGACTTCAACGCCCGCGCCGAGCGCATGGGCTGGCTGCCGTCGGCACCGCAGCTGGAGAACAACCCGCTGGAAATCGTCGATGCCGCCGAGAAGGCCGGTGAGGATCCGGTGAAGTATCTGGTGCGAGGCCTGAAGGACGGCTCGCAGCGCATGAGCTGTGATGACCCCGAGAATCCGAAGAACTTCCCGCGCAACCTGTTTGTCTGGCGTTCGAACATCCTGGGTTCCAGCGGCAAGGGGCACGAGTACTTCCTGAAGTACCTGCTGGGCACGCAGAACTCGGTGTTCTGTGATGCCAGCGACACGGTGCGTCCGACCGAGGTGCGCACGCCCGAGCAGATGCCCGAGGAGGGCAAGCTGGATCTGGTGACGATTCTGGACTTCCGGATGAGCACGACCTGCCTGTACGGCGACATCGTGCTGCCCACGGCCACCTGGTACGAGAAGGACGACCTGAAGTCCCTGTCCGACATGCTCAAGGGTAAGCAGGGGCGCTTCCGCCAGAACC
>CALIXC010000317.1 GCA_938046755.1 uncultured Lautropia sp.
CCGTCTTCCTGCAAGATGGTGGTGCTTTCGTCCAGCAGCGCGTTGTGGGTGATGGCTTTGATAACCGAGGTGTCGATGACCGTCTGCTTCACGCCAAGGTCTTCGGCGATCCAGCGGGCCTTGTCCAGCTCGATGGCGTGGCGCTGGCCGTACTGGAAGGTGATGGCCTCGACGTTGCCCGGGCCGAACTCGCGCAGTGCCAGGAAAAGACAGGTGGTCGAGTCCTGCCCGCCGGAGAAGATCACGGCGGCTTTCTGGGGGGATGACATGGAAGGATCCTCTGGGCGTTCCTGAACGGATCCTTCCTGTGACCCAGGGCGAATGCTGCCCGGAGGGGGAATGTGTTCAGGTCTTCCCTAGTTTTTTAACGTGGGCGTTTTTCGAACCACGGGGGCGGAATGCCCCGGAAGCCGTGTCATGGACACGCGCTGCCATGCGGGATGGCGGACACGTGCACGCGCGCTTCATGCCAGCGGTCTGGCGGGCGGGATTGTATCGTATGGGGGCATCCCGCGATGCATGAAAAGGAGTCGGCGACAGGTTGTGCGTCTATCGCCTATCATGACCTGGATGCCAGGTAGCCCGAGATGGCTTCACGCCGGGCGTCATCAATGGCGCTTCGGATGGCTGCAGGGTTGGCCTGATGCTGTCGGGCGATGGCGCCCGTGTCGACAGCGGCTGCAACGGAAAGCGCCTGTTCAATACGATGGATGATGTTCGAAACCGAATATTGTGAGATTGTTCCGGACACGCCATTGACGGTGGCAGGTGATGACGGACTGTCGCCTTTTCCGGGACGGAAAGGCTGCGTCGAGTCGCTCTCCGGCATGAGGGAGATGGCCTGATCGGCTTCGGCAACCTGTGCCGGATGATCGGGCAAGGCCAGCCGCTGCGCGGCGGTCAGCAGCAGCCGAAGCCGTTCCGGACGACGCCAGGCGTCGTGTCGGTTGAAGAGGGCCAGCAGGGCTTTGGCGTTCTGGCGATCAGGAGACAGGAACCACCGATGAGCCGCCTGCGGAATGGAGCCTGGTATTTCGTTGGCTAATCGCGTGGCGGTATCGGTGCACTCGTTGGAGGCGCGCAGGGCCTTGGCCTGTTCGGTGACGGATTTCGCCGCTTTGGTTTTATCTACATTCCCGGAGACGGTGGGTGAGGCTGGTTGAGGAATGTTTGCCTGGAGCCTGTCGGCGATCCTGTTGCTTTCAGAGGTTGTGGATGCGCCCTGGGTGTCCGGCAGTTCCTCCGCGTCCGGCGTTGCGGCTGTTTCTGCCTGGCGCCCGAGTTCGATACGGGACTCTGCCGGAATGGTCATGCCCGCCAGCAGGATGGCAAAGCGCACGGGCAGCGGATCGTGGGCCGCGGCGCTGGCGTCCAGGGCCGTCAGCCAGTCGGGGTGGGTGTCCGGTGCGGGCAGGTGGGGCAGGAGGATGCGCAGCGCATGGGCCTGTTCCAGGACCTGCAGCATGCGCGAAGGCCGCTGGCTCATCAGTCCCCGCGAGAGTTCCTGCCAGACACGTTCGGCCACCAGGGCGTGGACTTCGCCGGCCGCCGTCATCTCGCGCATCAGCGCCAGGGTTTCGGGGGCGATGGTGAAATCGGGGAAGCGGGCGGCGAAGCGGGCCAGGCGCAGGATGCGCACGGGGTCTTCGCGGAAGGCGGGGCTGACGTGGCGGAAGATCCGGGCCTGGATGTCGGCCTGTCCGTGGAAGGGATCGACGAGGCTGCCGTCGGCGGCACGGGCGATGGCGTTGATGGTGAGGTCACGGCGCAGCAGGTCGTCTTCCAGCGTGACATCCGGTGAGAAATGCACGGCAAAGCCCTTGTAGCCGGGCGCGGTCTTGCGCTCGGTGCGGGCCAGTGCGTATTCCTCGTGGCTCTGGGGGTGCAGGAAGACGGGGAAGTCCTTGCCGACGGCCTGAAAGCCCTGGGCCAGCATCTGTTCCGGCGTGGCGCCCACGACCACCCAGTCGCGGTCGCCGGCGGGCAGCCCCAGCAGTTCGTCACGGACGGACCCGCCGACGCGGTAGATCTGGAACTGGGGGGCACGGGCATTGGGGATGGTCATGACGTCTCCTGCTGAGAGGGAGGGGCTGGGCTCTCCGGGGGCTCGACCATGCCTCGATGGCCGTTGCCGACATTATGGCAACTGTGCTACTCCCACCGGCTGTGGCGTGATGGTGGCCAGCCAGGATTTGAGCGATTGGGGCTGGCCGGAGAAGAGGGTGGCGTAGTCCACGGTGTTGGAGAGCACGGCCTTCACGTACTGGCGGGTTTCGGTGAAGGGAATGAGTTCGGTGAAGATGGCGCCTTCCAAGGGGCGTGACAGGCTGGCGCGCCAGGTGTGGGCACGGCGGGGGCCGGCGTTGTAGCCGGCAGTGGCCAGGACGGGTGAGCCGCTCAGGTCGTCCAGGGCACGCTTGAGGTAGTAGCTGCCGAAGGTGAGGTTGGTGGTGAGGTCGTCGATCTGGCCGGCCTGGTAGGTGGTGAGGCCCATCTGGCGGGCTACCCAGCGGGCGGTGTCGGGCATGATCTGCATCAGGCCGGAGGCGCCGACGTGGGAGCGGGCCTGCATGACGAAGCGGGATTCCTGGCGGATGAGACCGTAGACCCAGGCGGGGTCGATGGCATGCTGGCTGGTGATGGTCAGCAGCTGTTCGGCGAAGGGCGTGGGGAAGCGCAGGCTGTAGTCGGCCTGGCCGGTGAGGATGCGTTCGTCGGTGTTGATGGCGCGGTCGAGCAGGCCGTGGCGTGCTGCCCAGGTGGCGGCGGCGCGCAGCTCCTGTTCGTTGCGGCCGCGCATCTGGAAGTTCCATTCGCGGTTGCCTTCGCCGCGCAGGCCCAGGGCGTAGAAGGCCATGGCCTGACGGATGCCGTCGTTGTCATCCATGGCCTTGACAAGGCTGGCCGGGGGCGCCTTGGGGCTGGGCAGGGGCGCGGGGGGCAGGGCCAGTTCTTCACGGGCCAGTTTGCCGTAGTAGTCGTGCCGTGAGGCCAGGCCCTGGAAGATGTGGCGTGCCTGCTTGTGGTGGCCCAGGGCGTCCTGGGCGCGGCCGTGCCAATAGGTCCAGGTGGGGCTTTGGCGCAGGGTGGGGTCCATGGCGCGCAGGATGCGCTCCAGTCCGGTCCAGTTCTGTTCGGCCAGGGCGGCGCGGGCCAGCCAGACGCGGGTGTGGTCGCTGACGGTGGCATTCCGGGCGTGTTCGGCCCAGGCGGGGGCCTGGGGATCGAGGCGGAACATGCCGGCGGCAGCGATCTGCGACCAGACGAAGGCGCGGTCGGCGGCGTTCAGCTTCAGGGCACGGCCATCGGGGGTCTTGCCGGCGTCCATGAGGGCGGCAGCGCGGGCCGGGTCCTGCCGGGCAAGGCGTACAAGCGCGATGCGGGCCAGCACCGGGGTGAGCGGGGTGCGGGCT
>CALIXC010000318.1 GCA_938046755.1 uncultured Lautropia sp.
GGCGGCACGCTACCCGGCGAACTGGGCGACACCGCCAGCCTGCTGGCGCTCGCGCGCCAGCGCGTGGACGACGGGTGCCGCTCCTGGGAAGGCGAGACCGGGCTGGCGCTGCTCGTCGATGAAGCCGAGCCAGCCGATGCCGACACTGTCGACATCGTGCCCGTTGGGCATGATGCCATCCCGGCCGATGCCGAATCATCGACGCCCCGTAAAAAGGCTGACATTTCACTACGTTTTGTCGGTGAAGACGTAACCATCTGCTCTCCCAGCGGCCGCTACGATGCCATCGCGCTGCACGGCTGGCGGCGACTGCTGCGCCACCTGCTGATCGAACAGGTGCTGCAGGGCCCGCAGCCGCTGTGCCAGTTCTCCAATCTGGCCACCAGCATCCAACCACTGGTGCTGAAGACCTGGTCCGGCCCCATCGATGGGGACACGCGCCTGCCACAGGCCACCGTCATCGAGCGCTTCGACCTGCAATGCCGCCGTCACCCCGATGCCGTGGCCGTGCGCATGCCCGGCAAGCCCGGCATCACCTGGAGCTACGAAACCCTACGCGAGATCTCGCTTCGCCATGCTGACCGCCTGCAGGCACTGGACGTGGGCGCCGGCGACCACGTTGCCATGCTGCTGTCGCGCCGGCCCGAGGCCATCGCCCTGATGCTGGGCATCCTGCGGCTGGGCGCCGTCTACGTGCCCATCGACCCGGCGAGCCCGGAACAGCGCCTGTCGCTGATGCTGGAGGACAGCCAGCCCGCGCTGCTGCTGGTGGATGCGCACACCCAGCCTCACCAGCTGGCCCTGGCCAGGGCGCGCGGCATACCGACGCTTGACATCGAAGGAATCGAACACGACAACACCGATACGCTCGTGGGATTCGATGCCGTTCCCCGTCGCCTATCGGAACAGCTGTCCGAGCAGGAACGGGGCCTATACGGTAACCCGGCACGGCAACCCGCCTACGTGATGTACACCTCCGGTTCCACGGGCACACCCAAGGGGGTGGTCATCCCCCATCGTGCCATCGTCCGGCTGGTCTACCGCCAGTATTACGCACCGCTGGGCCCGAAGGTGGTGATGCTGCACGCAGCGCCGCTGGCCTTCGATGCCTCGACGCTGGAAATCTGGGGGCCGCTGCTCAATGGGGGCACCTGTGTCGTCCATCCGCAAGCCATCCCCTCGGGTAGCGGCCTGGCCGAGACCATCCGCACTGAACGGGTCAACACCGCGTGGCTGACGGCCGCGCTCTTCAACCGCATCGTCGACGAGGATCCGCTGCACCTGCAGGGTCTGCGCACGCTGATGACGGGCGGCGAGGCGCTGTCGCCCCGTCATGTGCGCCGGGCGCTGCAGGCGCTGCCCGGGCTACAGCTGATCAACGGCTACGGTCCCACCGAGACCACCACGTTCGCCGTCACCGGGCCGGTGTCCGAACACGATCTGGACAGCCACGCCACCGTGCCGCTGGGGCGCCCCATCAACTGGACCTACGTGCGCGTGCTGAGCCCGCTGGGCGACGCCGTACCACCGGGCCTGACCGGCGAACTCTACATCGGTGGCCCGGGCGTGGCCCTGGGCTACCTGAACCGTCCGGATCTCACGAAGGAGCGTTTCGTCACCGACCCGTTCGGTGGTCCCCACGACACGCTCTACCGCACCGGCGACGCCGTGCGCTGGCTGGACGATGGTCGCCTGGAATACCTGGGCCGGCTGGATGGCCAGCTCAAGATCCGGGGCTTTCGCATCGAGCCGGGTGAGATCGAAGCTGTGCTGGCCAGTCATCCGGCCGTGGCCAACGCCGCCATCACCGACGAATGCCCGCCCAATGGCGAGCGCCGCCTGGTGGCATGGCTGGTGGCAGCCGCCGGCCAGGCACTGCCCGATGACGACGCCCTGCGCGATCACTGCCGCCAGCGCCTGCCCATCTACATGATGCCCGCGCGTTTCGTGGCCGTTCCACAACTGCCGATTACCCTGAACGGCAAGCTGGACCGCCGCGCCCTGCAGGCCATGGAGGCCAAAGACACAACACATGCAAATAATTCCGACGCCGGTTTTACAGAAGAAACGAAGGTTACAGGCCGTGACGTAACCAGGAGCGATACAAATCTTGCACATTCAAACCAAAATAAACGCGAGATCGCCGCTTCCGCTGCGTCATCGACGCCACACCCTGTATCCGGTGCACCTCGCACTACAAAAACGCCCCCTCGCCCTGATGGCCAGGCAGCCACCGGCAGCCACGCCCTGACGCCCGCGCTCAAGCGCCGACTCGAACAGCGCATCATCGCGCTGCTGGAACCGATCCTGGCCATCCGGGGACTGCGCGCCCACGACAACTTCTTCGAGGTGGGAGGCTCCTCGCTGCTGGCCGCCCAGGCCCTGGAAGCCCTGCAGCAGACCTTCGGACCGGCCATCGGCATCGAGGATTTCTTCGGCACCCCCACGGTGACAGCCTTTGCCGCGCGCATCGCGGAAGGGCTTTCGGCCGCCGAGCTGCAACACATCCTGCAGCCCGCCAGTGCCACGGACAGTGCCGGGCACGCATCCCTTCAGGCCCAGGCAGACACGGCCCCGCATGCCGGAACGCATCAGGGCGACCAGGCTGCCCCCGATACGGATGGCTGTGCTCCGCATGCTGCCCCCGCCAGCCAGACTCATGTCGCCACCCCGACGGACGAGGACGAGCGCACCATCGCCATCATTGGTATGGCCGGGCGCTTCCCGGGCGCGGCCAGCATCGAGGAACTCTGGCAGAACCTGGTCGCCGGCCGTGACGGCATCCGTCATTTCCGACCCGACGAGCTGGATCCCTCTCTGCCCGCCAGCCTCACCGGCGATCCCGACTACGTGGCAGCACGCGGCGTGCTCGACGACGTGGCGCGCTTTGACGCCGCCTTCTTCGGCATCGGCCCACGCGAAGCGGAGCTGATGGATCCGCAGCAACGCATCTTCCTGGAACTGGCCTGGCAGTGCCTTGAGCACGGCGGCCACGCTCCGCGCGACGGCGACCGCCAGATCGGCGTCTTCGCCGGCATGTACAACGCCACCTACTTCCAGCGCCACCTGCAGCACTACCCGGAAAAGATCGCCGCTCTGGGCGAATTCCAGGTGATGCTCGACAACGAGAAGGACTATATCGCCACCCGTACCGCCAACCGGCTGGACTTGCGGGGGCCCGCCGTCTCGGTGCATACCGCCTGCTCCACCTCGCTGGTGGCCATCGTCCAGGCCGTGCAGGCGCTGCGCGCAGGCCAGTGCCGGATGGCGCTGGCCGGGGGCGCCGCCGTCACCGCGCCGGTCAACAGCGGCTACCGCTACGAAGCCGGCTCGATGCTCTCGCCCGACGGCAGCACCCGCAGCTTCGATGCCGATGCCCAGGGCACGGTATTCTCCGACGGCGCCGCCGTGGTGCTGCTCAAACGCCTAGCCGACGCCCGCCGCGATGGCGATACCGTCTACGCCCTCATCCGCGGCGTGGGCATCAACAACGACGGCGGCAACAAGGCCAGCTTCACCGCGCCCAGCGTGGAAGGCCAGCACGCCGTCATCCGCGCTGCTCTGAACGACGCCGGCCTGCCCGCCCGCAGTATCCAATATGTGGAAGCCCACGGCACCGCCACCCCCATGGGCGACCCGGTGGAAGTGCGCGCCCTCACCCGCGCCTGGCGCGAAGAGACCCAGGACACCGGCTTTGCCGTGCTCAGCTCGCTCAAGAGCTACATCGGCCACACGGTCATCGCCGCTGGCGCTTCAGCCACCATCAAGACGGTGATGGCACTGCAGCATAGCCTCATCCCCGGCACCCTGCACTTCAAGAAGCCCAACCCTGGCCTGCAGCTGGAACAGAGCCCGTTCCGGGTCACCGCCGAGCCCACGCCATGGCCGGCCACGGCCGGCACGCCGCGACGTGCGGCCATCAGCGCCTTCGGCGTGGGCGGCACCAACGCCCACATCATCATCGAGGAAGCGCCGGTCGACCTGGCGCTCGGTGCCGCTACAACCGGAACGGCATCCGGCACTGCGCAGGCGGTTTCCATCCCGGCCAGCCACGCCTCCGATGCACCACTCGCCTTCCTGCCACTCAGTGCACGCACGCCCACGGCCCTGGCCACCCAACGTTGTCAGCTGGCCGAGCACCTGCGCCGGCTGCAGGCAGCACAGGCCCCAGCGGATGCCGATGAAGCTCATGCCAGCAGGGATGCCGCGGCACACGCCGGCCAGAGCGGAGATCCTGCCCTGTCGACGGCGCTTGCCAGCCTGGCCGACATCTCCTTCACGCTGGCCCACGGTCGCAGTCCGCTGCCGCAGCGCCAGTGCGTGCTGGCCCGGACGCTGGACGAAGCCATCGCCGCCCTGGAAAATGACAGCGCCCCCGACCACATCCATGGAACGGCAGCCGCCCAGGGGCCTCTGGTCTGGCTCTTTCCCGGTCAGGGTGCCCAGTACGCAGCCATGGGCCGCCGGCTCTATGAACAAGAGCCTGTCTTTGCCCGTGCCTTCGACGAAGTCGCCGACGCCATCGGCCCCCTGCCCGGTGCCAACGGTCATCCGTGGCTGAACACGCTCATTCATGGCGCAGGCCAGTCCGTCGAGAGCGAGGACCTGCCGGGCAACGATGGGCAGACCGCATTCCAGGGGCCGGACACGGCTATCGATGGACGCTCACGTCCGGACGAGCACTCGTCCGTCGGACATCAGGCCACGTCGGGCTCAGCCCCTTCGCCGGGCGATCTTCCATCGGGCCGCACGGCCGGGCAGCCCGAAACGAGCGCAGCCCCTCTGACCCAGGCCCGCCACGGCAGTGCCGACCTGCGCGCGCTGGTCTTTCACGGCAGCGAGGCCGACCTGGCCCAGACGGCTCTGACCCAGCCGGCACTCTTTGCCATCGAATACGCACTGGCCCGCTGGTGGCAGCACCAGGGGCTGCTGCCCGACCTGCTGGTGGGTCACAGCCTGGGTGAATTCACTGCCGCCGTCATCGCAGGCGTGATGCCGGTGGCTGATGCTGCCCGCCTGGTGGCCCTGCGCGGCCAGTTCATCCAAGCCTTGCCGGCCGGTGCCATGTTGGCCGTGCGGCAACCGGCCGCCAACGTAGCGCCACGACTGCCCTCGGAGCTATCGATCGCCACCATCAACGCGCCCGAAGCCTGTGTGGTGGCCGGCCCCGAAGTCGCCATCGACGCTCTGGCACGGCAGCTGGAAACCGAAGGCATCGCCAACCAGCGGCTGAAGACCTCGCACGCCTTCCATTCGGCCATGATGGAGCCGGCCGTTTCGCCCTTCGAGCGGGCCGTGTCCCGGGTCCGTCTCTCAGCCCCGACCATTCCCATCGTCTCGGGCCGGACCGGCCGACCGCTGACCGATGCCGAGGCCACCGACCCGCACTGGTGGGCCGCTCAGCTGTGTGACACCGTGCGCTTTGCCGATGCCGTACAACATGTGCTGGCCGAAACCCCCGACAGCACCTTCCTGGAAGTCGGTCCGGGTCGCATTCTGGGCAACCTAGTGCGCCGTGCCGCCTCGGGCCAGAAGGCGCCGGCCTGTGTCGCCAGCCTGGACTCGGCCGATGACGAGGTGAGGTCGCTTGCCCGCGCCCGCGCCCGAATGTGGTGCCTGGACCGCCTGCCAGCGGCCAGCCTCGCACCGGCCCAGGGGCGGCGCATTCCACTGCCTACCTACCCCTTCGAGGGCAAGCACTACTGGCTGGATGCACCAGCCGCTGACGGACGCGTCGCCAGCATACCGCCTGCAGCACACGCCACCTCCGGCGAGGCCTGCGCGGTGTCCGTGGCTGCCACACCGTCTGTCAGCCCTGCACCGGCCCCCACCCGGACGGACACGCCCCTGGCCAGCCCGGGACTTCCCGTCAGGGGCGGCCTGCCGCTTGCGCCGTCTTCCATGCCAATGGCCGTATCCGTACCCGGCACCGACCATCAGGGCCTGATCACGGCGGCCGCAGCCGCCATCGGCGCGCTGCGTGCAGCCCTGCAGACGCGCACAGGTCAGCCAGCGCAGACCGCAACACCGCAGGCTGCAGGCCCGACCCGACATGCAGTCTCCGACACCGCTGTCCCTCATGCCTCGGCCAGTGCCACTCGCACCCAAGCAGCAACGGCCACCCCATCCCTTTCAGAAAACACGAACCTCCTCAAGCAGCACACGCACACTATGAGCACCAACGATCGCCAAGCGAGATTGCATCAGGAACTGGCCGATACCATCGATGAAGTCTGTGGAATCACCGTCGGACCCGAGGACCGCGACAGCGCCTTCGTCGACTTGGGACTGGACTCCCTGCTGCTCACCCAGCTGGCCCTGCAGATCAAGCGCCACTTCAACGCGCCCATCAGCTTCCGCCAGCTGATGACCGACCTGCCCAGCCCCAACGCCGTCGTCCAGCACCTGGACGGCATCCTGCCGGCCGATGCTGCCGTGGCCGCACCCACCGCAGACAGCACCGTCGCCGCGGCCCCTCAGCTTCCGGCCGCTACTGCACCAACGGCTCTGCCTCAGACCGCCTCGGGCATATCCGCCCAGGCCTCGCTGCTGGCCCCGCTCGCCCCGGCAGGCGCGGTCGATAGCGTCTCGCACCTTCTCAGCCAACAGCTGCAGCTGATGGAAAACCAACTGCGCCTGCTGACTGGCCAGCCCGCCATGGCCGCGCCCACCCAGGCCGTCATCACCGCCACCGATGCCCCGGTCGCCAATCCGCCGGCCCGCACACCTGCTGCTCCTGCCGTTGCCGCTTCGGGCAGCGCCGTCCAGGGCAGCGCCGATGCCGACGAGCGCCCCACCGATGATCCGAAGCGCGCCTTCGGCGCCATCGCCCGCATCTACCGCCAGCAGCACGACGCACTCACCCCGCGCCAGGAAGCCCGGCTCGATGCCTTCATCAAGCGCTACGTCGACCGCACCCGCGCCTCGCGCGACTACACGCAGCAGCATCGCCCGCACTCGGCCGACCCGCGCGTCGTCAACGGCTTCCGCCCGCGCCTGAAGGAGATGATCTACCAGATCGTCATCGAGCGCTCCAAGGGCTCGCACCTGTGGGATCTGGACGGCAATGAGTACGTCGACGCCCTGAACGGCTTCGGCATGAGCCTGTTCGGCTGGCAGCCCGACTTCGTGCTCGACGCCGTGCGTCGCCAGCTCGACCTCGGCTACGAGATCGGCCCGCAGCATCCGCTGTCCGGCCCCGTCACCGAGCTGGTCTGCGAGATGACCGGCTTTGACCGTGCCGCACTCTGCAACACCGGCTCCGAAGCCGTCATGGGCACCGTGCGCATCGCCCGCACCGTCACCGGCCGCGAGCGCATCGCCGTCTTCGCCGGTTCCTACCACGGCATCTTCGACGAAGTAATCGTGCGTCTGGGCGCCCGAGGTCGTGCCATGCCGGCCGCCCCCGGCATCATGCCCAACACCGCCGCCAACGTCGTCATCCTCGAATACGGCGAGCCCGACGCCCTGCAATGGGTGCGTGACAACGCCGACAACCTGGCCGCCGTGCTGGTCGAGCCCGTGCAGAGCCGTCGCCCCGACCTGCAGCCACGCGAGTTTCTGCACGAGCTGCGCCGCATCACCGCCGAATCCGGGTCCCTGCTGATCTTCGACGAGGTGGTCACCGGCTTCCGCACCGGCCCCGGCGGCGCTCAGGCCCACTTCGACGTGCGCGCTGACCTGGCCAGCTACGGCAAGGTCATCGGCGGCGGCTTCCCCATCGGCATCATCGCCGGCAAGCGTCAGTACATGGACGCCCTGGATGGCGGCGCCTGGCAGTACGGCGACGACTCGATCCCCACCGTCGGCGTCACCTACTTCGCCGGCACCTTCGTGCGGCACCCGCTGGCGCTGGCCGCCTGCCACGCCGTGCTCTCGTACCTGAAGGAAGCGGGCCCGGAGCTGCAACGGAAGCTCACCGAGACCACCACACAACTGGTCGATTCGCTCAACGCCTTCTGCCAGGAGCACGGTGCGCCCATCGCGGTCAAGCACTTCGCCTCGGTCTGGCGGATCGTCTTCACCGAAGATCACCCGTACCAGGACCTGCTGTTCGCCATGATGCGCAGCCGCGGCATCCACATCCTCGACAACTTCCCGTGCTTCATGACCACGGCGCACAGCGAGGCCGATGTCGAGGCCATCCGCAAGGCCTTCTGCGACTCGGTGCTGGAACTGCAAGCCGACGGTTTCCTGCCGGGCAAGCCCGTGCAGAATGCCGCCGACGCGTCCTCCAGCTTCGACCCAAGCAAGCCGCCGGTACCGGGTGCCCGCCTGGGACGTGATGCCCAGGGCAAGGCCGCCTGGTTCATCGCCGACCCTGACCGGCCCGGCAGCTACATGCAACTGAAGGCTAGCGCCTGACACATAACCACAAGAAGGCATCGACGGACCTCTCCTGACCCGCACTCACGGCCAGGGCGTCCGTCGAAATGACGCCGCATTCCACCAGAGAGAAAAGCCATGAGCCACGAATCCAACCCCTTACACCCGCTGCCCGCCGGCCTGGTGGGCGTGGCGGTGGATTTCGATCCCTTCGCGGCCGACCCTGCCGCCCCTGCCATCGAACAGGTCATTACGCCCACCGATGCCCAGCGCGAGGTCTGGCTGGCCGACCATCTGGGCCGCGAAGCCTCGCTGGCCTACAACGAAGCCGTCGAGCTGGACCTGCGCGGCCTGCTCGACGATGCTGCCGTCACCCGGCTGCAGGGCGCTTGCCAGGCTGTTCACCAGGCCCATCAGGCCCTGCGCGCCGTCTTCAGCGACGATGGCTCCGAAATGCTGGTGCAGCCCGCCGAAGCAGCCCCGCTCGTCTTCGATGTGGTGGATCTGCGCATGCAGGACGAATCCACCCGCAACCGGCGCTTGACCGACTGGCGCCAGCAGGTGGTCACCGCCCCCTTCGACCTGGGCAAAGGCCCACTCTTTCGCGCTCACCTGCTGCGTCTGACCGACCAGCATGGCGTGCTGCTGCTGGCCGCCCATCACCTGGTCTGCGACGGCTACTCCTTCGGCATCGTGCTGCGTGACCTGGCGCGCGCCATGCGGGGCGAACCCCTGGCGTCATCCGCCTACGCCGACTACGCCGCCGACGAAGCCCGCTTTGCCCGCAGTGCCGAAGCCGACGCCAACGTGCATTTCTGGACCGGCCGCTATGCCAAGGACGTGCCCGTCACCGATCTGCCCACCGACCACTCGCGCCCGGCCCGTCGCCAGGTCGCGGCCAACCGCATCGACCATCTCATTCCGGCAGCCGACTTCGAGCGCCTGCAGCAGACAGCCCGCAGCCTGCGCATCAGCCTGTTCTCGCTGCTGCTGGGCGGCTTCGAGCTGCTGATGTCACGCCTGACCGGCAGCGCCGACGTGGTGGTGGGCGTTCCCGCCGCCGGCCAGATGGCAGCCGAACTGCCCGACATCGTCGGCCACTGCGTCAACCTGCTTCCGGTGCGCGGCCGCATTGACGCCGAATCCACCACCGCCGACTGGTTGGCCGGCGTGCAGCGTGAGCTACTCGACGCCTTCGACCACCAGCGCTTCACCTTCGGCACGCTGCTGCGCCACCTGGCACTCCGGCGCGATCCGTCCCGGCTACCGCTCGTGTCGGTGATGTTCAACCTCGACCAGCGGCTGGATCCGGCGCTCACCGCGCTGCCTGGCTTCGACACCACCATCCACCCGGTGGCCCGTCGCTTCGAGAACTTCGAGCTGTTCTTCAATCTCACCCCACTGGACACCGGCCTGCGCATCGAGTGCCAGTTCAGCACAGCGCTCTTCGACGATGCCAGCATCCAGCAGTGGCTTCAGAGCTATGCCGCCCTGCTGGCTTCCATGACGCAGGACCCGCAGCGCATCGTCGGTCGCCTGCCCGCGCTGGGCGCCGACCAGCAGGCGCAGCTGGCCCGCTGGAACCAGACGGAGCATGAACAGGGTCTGGGCCGCACCCCGGTGGCCCTGCTCGACCGCATCGGCATCACCCAGCCCCGGAAGATAGCCCTGGCCGACGCCCGTCACCAACTCAGCTACCGCGCCCTGCTGGATGCCAGCCACCAGCTGGCCCTACGCCTGCAGGAGTACGGCGTGGGCCCCGACAGCCGCGTGGGTCTGTGCCTGACCCGTGGCGTGGCCATGGTGGTGGCCCAGTGGGCCGTCTGGCGCACCGGTGCTGCCTACGTGCCGCTCGATCCGCACTTCCCGCAGGATCGTCTGTCCTATATGGCCAAAGACGCCGACCTGGTGCTCGTCCTGGCCGATGCCGAGACCGTCGAGGTCTGTCAGCAGTTCGGCTGGCCGGCCGAGCGCACGCTGACCATCTCGGCCGACGAGCTGATCCAAGATCTGCCCGCCAGCGGCGAGATCGAGAAGCGTCTGGACCTGTCCCGCCCCGAAGCGGCCTCCTACGTCATCTACACCTCCGGTTCCACCGGCAAGCCCAAGGGTGTGGCCGTGCCGCATCGCGCCGCCGCCAACCTGCTGTTGTCCATGCAGCGCAAGCCCGGCATCCGCGCCAGCGACCGGCTGCTGGCCGTCACCACGCTGTCCTTCGACATCGCGCTGCTGGAGCTCATCACCCCGCTGATCGCCGGCGGCACCGTCTACGTGGCCGACCGTGACGACACCGGCGACGGCCATCGTCTGGCCGAACGCCTTCAGCACTGGAACATCACCGTCATGCAGGCCACCCCGGGCACCTGGCGCCTGCTGCTGGCCGCCGACTGGCAACCGCCCGAGGGCTTCCGTGCCCTGGTAGGCGGAGAACCGCTGCCGCTGGACCTGGCGCGCGACCTCACTGCGCTGCCGGTCACGCTGTGGAACATGTACGGCCCCACCGAGACCACCGTCTGGTCCACCTGCTGGCAGGTTCCGCCGCAGCCGTCGTACATTCGCATCGGCAGCCCCATCGACAACACTCGCATCCACATCGTCGACGCCCATGGCCAGGAAGTGCCGGTGGGTGCGGCCGGCGAGATCGTCATTGCCGGCGAAGGTGTGGCCCTGGGCTATCTGAACCGCCCGGAACTCACAGAAGATCGTTTTATTCCCGATGATTCGTTCAAAAATCATTCTGGACAGAACCAGAATGCAAATATCGACGGACGTCGCGCCTACCGCACCGGCGACAGCGGTCGCTGGCACCATGACGGCACGCTGGAGCACCTGGGGCGCCTCGACCACCAGGTGAAGGTGCGCGGCTACCGCATCGAACTGGGCGAGATCGAATCCGTGCTGTCCACCTTCGAGGGCATCACCCAGGTCGTCACCATCGTGCGCGAGGACGTACCCGGTGACCAGCGTCTGGTGGCCTACCAGGTGGCTGACGATCCCGAGGCCGCCCCGCGCGAAGCCAACCGCGAGGAGGCCAGCGCCCTGCGTAGCCACCTGCGCAGGCAGCTGCCCGACTACATGGTGCCGCAGCACTTCGTCTGGCTGCCCACCTTCACGCTGCTGCCCAACGGCAAGATCGACCGCAAGGCCCTGCCTCGGCCCGATCAGCTGGCCCGCAGCATCCCCAACCGGCATGCCAGCACCGTCATGCCCCAGTCGTCCGGCGCCGCCCGGAGCACGACGTCCCGGTCGCCTACCCCGGCTTCCAGCCCGAGCGCCAACACGCCCACTGGAGGCATGACCTCGACATCGGCAGGCGAGGCCACGGCCGCCACGATCACCGCGGCAGCTGCCGTGCCCGCATCGACCGCCACCATGCAGGCCGCCGCAACGACGTCCACGCTGCTGCCCCGCGTGCAGGCGCTGATGGCCGAGTACCTGCGCATTCCCGAAGTGGCTGTCGATGACGACTTCTTCGCCGTGGGTGGCCATTCGCTACTGGCCGCCCAGCTGCTGCAGGCGCTGGGCCGCGAACTGGGTCGCAAGCTCCCGCTGGCTGCGCTGTTCGAGGCCCCCACACCGCTACAGCTGGCCGCCTGGCTGGAGGGGGGCGAAGGCCAGCCGTCCGCCCAGACCACCGAGCAGCCGGCCTACCCGGCCGCCGGCCACACGTCGGCAACCGAGCCCGCCGACACCATCACCCGTCGCGCCGATCGCAGCGTCGCGCCGCTGTCGCTGATGCAGCAGCGGCTCTACTTCCTGGAGTCGATCAATCCCGGCACCCCGGTCTACAACACGCCGTCGGCCCACCGCCTCACCGGCAAGCTGAACGAATACGCCTTCCAGCGTGCGTTCAACCAGCTGATGCAGCGCCAGCCGATCCTTCGCACCATCATAGACACCGATGCCCAGGGCATGCCCGAGCAGCGCGTGATGGACAACCTGCAGGTCTCGCTCTTCCCAGCCATGGACCTCAGCAAGCTTCAGGGTCAGGACCAGGAAGCGGCACTGCGCCATGCCATCGATTCACTGGCCCAGGAACCGATTCCGCTGCATGGCGCGCCGCTCTTCCGTACCCGCATGTTCCGGCTGGCCGACGAGCAGCATGTCTGGTTCTTCATGCCGCATCACATCATCTGGGACGGCTGGTCCTTCGACCTGCTCTATCAGGAAATGGCAGCCCTGTATGCGCACCAGATGGAAAAACCCGGCGCAGCCGATCCGCTGCCGCCGCTGGCCATCGATTACGGCGATTTCGCCGGCTGGCACCACCAGTTCCTGAAGAGCGACACGCTGCAGAAACAGGTCGACCACTGGCTGTCGATCATCGATCCGAAACTGCCGCCCCTGGACATTCCGGCCGACCGCAAGCGCCCGGCCCGCATGAGCGGCCTGGGCAGCACCGAATGGCTGTACCTGCCCGAACCCCTGGTGGCCCGGCTGCGCGAGCACGCCCGCCAGCAGCACACCACGCCATTCATGACGCTGCTGGCCGTCTGGGCGCTGCTGCTGCACGGTCTGTCGCGCCAGCCCACGCTGCGCATCGGCACCCCCGTGCGTGGCCGCGAGCTGCCTGAGCTGGAACAAGTGATGGGCTTCTTCGTCAACGCCCTGCCGCTCACCTTCCATTTCGGCAACGATCAGGCTTCGGATCGTGCACCGGCCCACGCCAGGCCGGCCAGCGCCACACCTGCCGGCATGGCCGTCGGCGCCGGTACCCATAAGCACACCCCGCACACCATCAGTCAGCTGCTCGAACAGGTCCGCCAGACCGTCGTGACCGCCTTCGGCAACAGCGACGTGCCGGCCGACCGCATCCTGCAGGCCATGGGCCCGTCCCGCGACGAGTCCCGTCCCCCGCTCTGGCAGGCCTTCTTCTCGTTCCAGGAAGCCACGGCGCGCCAGCTGCAATGGGGCAACCTGCACGACAAGCCGCTGTACGTGCTTCAGCCTGGCACCGCCGAGGACCTGGGCCTGTGGTTCCTGGCCAATGGCAACCACCTAGTGGGCGGTCTGCAGTACAACACCGACATCTTCGACGCGCTGCGCGTGCGCCAGATCGCCGAGACCTACCAGCTGCTGCTGACCCGCTGGCTGGACAGCACGCCCGGTACCCCGCTGGCCGACATGCTCACGCATATTCCGACCGCCGTGCTCTGTGGGGTCGACCATCCGCTCAGCGCCCTGCCGGTCGCACCGCAGGCAGCTTCCGCCCGGCCTTCGTCAGCCGTACCGGCGCACCAGCCCAACTTCGGCGAGGAGATCGGCGTCGAGAAGGAAGGTGCCCGCACGGTCCCTTCCGGAACCGGCCCTGCCCGCGACGGAATCGGCACTGAGCACGCAGCCGCGCGTGAAGTGACAGCAGACGCTCCTTCCAGGGCCTCGGCAGAATCCGACACGCCGACAGCCATGCCCACGGCCGCTGCTGCATCTTCCGCCGCGCAAGGTGCCGGCGTGCAGGCCCAAGCAGCCCCGTCATCCGACGCTGCCGAACTTGGCGTGGCCACGGCCGAAGCGCCCCTGCCCACCGATGATGCGGGCTCGATGGAAGCCACGCTGACCGGCGTCTGGGCGGCGCTGCTGGGCACCGACGACATCCGGCCCGATGACAACTTCTTCGACCTGGGTGGCCACTCGATGCTGGTGATGCAGGCCATCGCCCGCATGGAAGTGCTCACCGGCCGTCGTGTCAACCCGCGCCGCTTCGTCTTCGAGACATTGGCCCAGGTGGCCCACGCCTATGAAGAGGCCCAGTCCGGACCCGCGCCCCAGGAGAACGCCACCAGCAAGAAGGGCGGCCTGATGGCCCGCATGCTGGGAGGTCTTCGCAAGCTGCACTGACCCGACACCGCAACAGCACCCCGGAAGGCGCCCGGCAGGGGCGGGCCGACGAACATGTCGGACCGCCCCCTTTTCCTTTCCTGCCCCCATCACCTCGGATGGCAGGACAGATGGCCGGAAATCCGCAGGTTGGAAAGATCATGCCGACTCAGGCACCCCGCCCATCGGCTAAGATGACATCCATCATCCCATACCCACCAGGAGACCCATCCGACATGTTGACCGTCATCAGCAACGCTGCCGACATCGACGGCGCCCAGAAAACCCTCGTCCATCAGCTGCAGACCGCGCTGCCCCAGCGGATTGCCTGCACCGTCGGCGGCGCCGGCGGCGGCTTCGAGGCCGATGTGGCCTACGACGACACGCTGGGCCTCTGGTTCGCCGGCCAGTCGCAGGACACCAAGCACTTCAACGGCTTCGGCACCGACACGCCGGTGGCCGGCAAGAAAGTCTCGCTGGCTGCGGAAATCAACTTTCCCACCCAGGGCATCAGCCGCGCCATTTCCGGTGTCTTCGCCCAGGATGAAAACGGCCGCATCGCCGTGCTGCATCGTGGCAAGATCCGCGGCGGCAAGGCCATCTTCTTCCAGCATTACCAGGGTGAGCGTGTGGAAGCCGACGACGGCGGCAAGCCGGACACCTTCGCGCTCATCGGCTGGTTGGACGACCCCGCCTTCGCCCGACGCATGAGTGACTTCGTGCACGAGATCCTGCGCATCAAGGCCGCCGCAAAATAGGTAGGGAGACGGATCCCGGCAAGAAGGCAGCCGAACGCACGGCGGTAAACTCGAAGGACCCGTCCAGACCTATTCCAGGAACCACCATGCCGGAAGCGAACCTCCCCGTCGTCGACTGCTGGCGCATCGACCTTGATGCGCCCCGTCCCCCCGAATCCGACCACTGGATCGCCGCTCCCGAGCACACCCGCGCCGAGCGCTTCCGCTTCGAGCACCTGCAACGCCGCTACCGCGCCACCCGCGCCGGCCTTCGCACCCTTCTGGCGCGCGAACTGCACACCTCACCCGCCGACGTGCGCTTCGTACGCAGCCCGAGGGGCAAGCCCAGCCTGGACCCCATCCACCAGAGTACCCTGCACTTCAACCTCACCCACAGCGAACACGTCGCCTGGGTGGCACTGGGCCCCCAGGAACTCGGCATCGACCTGGAAGTGCTGGGACGCGCAGTAAAAACGCTCGACTCCCTGGTCCATCGCATCACCACCCCCGACGAGCTCGCCCGGCTGCTGGCCATGCCCGAAGCCCTGCAGGAGCTGGCCTTCCTGCTGATGTGGACCCGCAAGGAATCCACACTGAAGGCCTGGGGCGAGGGCATCAGCAGCATGGGCTCACTCAATACCCTGGACAGCCAGCTGCCCGACGTGGAAACGCTCATCGCCTTCCTGCAGCAGCATCATCCCGACCGGCTGGACCCAGCCATGGCGGCCCACAAGCTCGCCGCCCCGCCACGCCAGCCGGGTGACTTCTCCGGCCGCGAGTACCACGGCCCCCACCCGATTCCACCGGCGCTCCTCACCGATCACCCGGAAGCGCACCAGCTTCCACAGGTCCTCATCCATTACCCGGACGTGCGCCTGCCCACCGCCGAGGGCGAACGCCCACCGCTGTACGCCACCACCCTCGACCTGGGTTCCGAACTGATCACGGTTTCATCGCCAGCCCCCTTTCGTGCCAGAATCCATCGCTTTTCCTACTGAAGGCGCGCACCCAGGCCCGCATACCGGCTTCGGCGCATCGCCCGATCCTGTCATCTGCCCATGCCCACCCTGCACCTCCAGGACGTACACCTCACGCGCGGCATCACACCCGTCTTTGCCGGCCTGCAGCTGGAACTGACCGAGAACCGCATCGGCCTCATCGGCAACAACGGTGCCGGCAAGACCAGCCTGCTGCGCCTGCTGTGCGGCCTGGAAGCCCCCGACCAGGGCAGCATCCATATCGATGGTATGGACATCCATCAGCGCGAGGGGCGTCTGAAGCGCAGCCAGCGCATCGGCATGATGTTCCAGAACCCTGACGACCAGATCATCTTCCCCACCGTGGAAGAAGAGCTGGCCCTGGGCTTGCCCGGCCTGAAGAAACGCGAGGCCCTGCAGAAGGCCCGTGAGTTCCTGGCGCAACGCGGTCTCTCCGACTGGGCGCAACGCGCCATCTCGGCACTGAGCCAGGGCCAGCGCCAGCACGTCTGCTGGCTGACACTGCTGCTGGCCGGCCCCGCCACTCTGCTGCTGGACGAGCCCTATGCCAGCCTGGACCTGCCCGGCCAGGCCCGCCTGGCCCATGACCTGGACCAGACCGACCGCCAGCTCATCGTCTCCACCCACCTGCTGGACCACGTGCGCACCTACCCGCGCGTGCTGTGGCTGGACCAGGGCCAGATCCGTGCCGACGGCAATGGCCCGGACGTCTGCGCAGCCTACGAAGCGCACGTGCGCCAGCTCATCGCTGAAGCCGCTCACCCTGCGAAAGCCCCTCACCTCGCGAAAGGCTCCCGCTCCACTGAAACCGCTCATCCCGCCCAGAGCACGGCGCCTCATCATGGGTAGCCTCTACAGCGACATCCCCAGCTGGCTGCACCGTGTACCAGCCGGCCTCAAGCTGGCCCTGCTGGTACTGCTGGGCCTGGTGCTCTTCTGGGTGAAGGACCCGCTGATCCTGGGCATCATCGCGGGCCTGGCGCTGGCCCTGTGGCTGAGTCTGGGCCGCGCCACCCGTCCGGCCCGACGCCTGATGTTCTCGGTGCTGGTGGCCGCTGGCCTGGTGGCGCTCTTTCAGCTCTGGATGGGTCGCCCGGACCTGGCCTGGTCCGCCACCGTGCGGCTGGCCTGCACCTGCAGCCTGGGGGCAGTGCTTACCGTCACCACCCGTCCCGCCGCGCTGCTGGACGTGCTGGAATGGCTGCTACAGCCGCTTCGCCTGGTGGGCCTGTCGCCCGAACGCCTGGCCCTGCAGCTGGGCCTGATGCTGCGCTTCATCGAGCACTTCTTCGTGCAATGGAAGAAGCTCGACGACGCCTGGCGCCTGCGCACCGGTCGGCCCGGCGGCTGGCGTCTCATCGCCCCCCTCACCATCCAGATGCTGCAGACCACCCGCCGCGTGGCCGATGCGCTGTTTGCGCGACTGGGTGACTGAAGCCAGCGCCCACCACGGCAGATTCCGTCCACCACGACCCGACCCCATTCGATCCCATCATGGACCAGCACATCAACTACATCACCCTTGGCGTTGCGGACGTTGGCCGATCACGCCGTTTCTACCAGGAAGTCTTCGGCTGGCAGGAAAGCGCCGAAAGCAACGAGCACATTGCGTTCTTCCAGACGGGCGGTGCGCTGATACTGGCACTGTTCCAGCGTGATGCGCTGGCCAAGGATGCCTGCCATGACAGCCCTGTCACGATGCCGGGCGGCTTTCCCGGCTTTTCGATGGCTCACAACCTAGCTACCACCGCCGAGGTCGATGCGCTCTTTGCTCGCTTTCGCGACCACGGCGTCACCATCGTCAAACCGCCACAGAAAGTGTTCTGGGGCGGCTACAGCGGCTATATCGCGGACCCGGACGGCTTCCTGTGGGAAATCGCCCACAATCCGTTCCTGCAGAAACTGCGCGGCTGACGGTCACAGGCCGTGGGCTTTCCACCAGGACCGCCAGCCCCTGTCTCATACCACCACCTGCGCGATCAGCATCGCCACCACCGTGGCCACCCCCACGCCAATCAGGCCAGGCACCATGAAGCTGTGGTTCAGGATGTACTTGCCGATGTGCGTGGTGCCGGTACGGTCGAAGTTGATCGTCGCCAGGTCACTCGGGTAGAAGCAGAAGAAGAAGTACGCATAGCTGGCCGGCACCGAGCCTAGCAGTGTGGCTGGAGAAAGCCCCAGCGCAAAGCCCAGCGGCAGCATCACCGTCAGCGTGGCCGCCTGAGACTTCAGGAAGGCCGAGAAGGCGAACATGGCCAGTGCGAAGGTCCACGGATGGCGTTCCACCTCGGCCTTGAGCAGGTCAGTGATGTAGCCCTTGTTGCCCGAGATGACGGTATCGCTCATCCAGGCAATACCCATGATCATCACCACCGCGATCATACCGGCATTGAAGACCTTGGAATCCGAGATGGCCTTGGGCTTGACGCCGGTGAAGAACAGGATGAGCGCGCCGGCCGCCAGCATGACGAACTGGATCACCGGCACCATCGTTAGCGGCTGTCCCTTGGCATCCAGCGGCAGCAGCGGCTGCGCCACCGAAGCCAGGCAGACGATGGCCACGATGCCCAACAGGAAGATCGTCAGCGCACTGCGCGCCTGCGAACTCACGGCCTCGCCCAGCACCGAATGGCTGCCCCCCTCGATGTACTCGCGCATCTTGGGATCCTGCATCCTGGCCTGGAAATCCGGATCGTCGGCCAGATCCTTGCCTCGCTTCAGGCTCCAGGTAGCGGCCACCAGCATGCCGATGATGCACGAAGGCACGGTCACGCACAGGACCTGGGGCACCGAAATGGCCACATGGTGGGTGGCGGCGATGGCCACTACCGTGGCCAGTGCGGCCGATACCGGGCTGGCGGTAATGCCCATCTGGCTGGCTACCGAGGCAATCGCCATCGGGCGCTCGGGACGGATCCCCTTGGAATACGCCACGTCATAGATCACCGGCAGGAGCGGATAGACCGCATGGCCGGTCCCCACCAGCATCGTCAGGGAGAATGTGCAGATCGGCGCCAGGTAGGTGACCCGCTCAGGATGACGGCGCAACAGCTTTTCGGCCAGCCGCACGATCAGGTTCAGCGCCCCGGTGGCTTCCAGCGTGGCCGAGGTCGTGACCACCGCAATGATGATCAGGATGACATCGATGGGCGGCTTGCCGGGCGCCACGCCGAACAGGAAGGCCAGCAGCGTGATGCCCAGCCCGCCCAGCAGGCCCAGTGCCACCCCACCGAAGCGGATGCCGAAATAGATGATGACCAGCAACAGCAGCAGCTGTGCCCAGAATGGATGGATGCCTATCTGTTGCATCAATGTACTCAACATGATCGCTCCTCTTCGGGGTATCGGTTGCCGCCCCGTTATATGACATAAATTGACAATCCGATTCTATACCGATGGTAGCCCGGAAGCCGGACGGTCCCTGTTCATTTCGCAGTCGAACCATCGGTCGTCCCGCGCACGCTCCTTTGAATGCAGACGATGCCTGGCCAGGCAGGCAAACTGACTGTCGGGCGGACCGTTGCCGACGGACAATGCCG
>CALIXC010000319.1 GCA_938046755.1 uncultured Lautropia sp.
GCAGCGGCCGGCAGCAGCCAGCGATGCACGGCCGGCCCCCGGGCCGGCAGGTTGGACAGCAGCACGCCCAGACCCAGCGCGCAGATCAGCACCTGGTCCCAGTCACGCCAGCGCAGCCAACCCATCTCAATCTGCACGGCAAACAGCGTTGCATAGCCCACCAGCGGCACGGCCATGGCCCAGCCCTCGCGCAGGCGACGGCCCAGCGGCGGCGCCTTCAGCCACTGACCACCGATGATGGCCAGCAGGCAGGTCAGCGCCACCAGGGGCGTCTGGACTTTCGGCACGGCCAGCAGCGTCAGCAGGTAGAGTGCCAGCAGGCCGTGCGCGACATTCACCAGAAACATGTATCAGATCCCTCCCGGCGGCACATGGCGATCGTGGTCGGCCAGCTGCGCCAGCCCCTGTTCCGCCACGGTAGCCCCCCGGCTGCCTGCCAGGCGGGCGCGCCGCTCGTTTTCCTCAGCGGCATCACGCGCCGCCTCCCGGTGCCACAGGTGCAGCACGGTCGTGGCGAAACGCCCGTTCTTCAGTCGCCCGCCCAGGTTGAACCAGCGCAGGACCAGATCCGTGTCCTCGAAGCCCCAGCCGGCGATTTCTTCCTCGAAACCATTCATGCGGATGATGTCATCACGCCAAAGCGCCATGTTGCAGCCCTTGAAGAGCCGCCAGGGCCGCCCCTTCGGATGACGCCACCACCGCCCGGGCAGGCGCAGCAGGCTGGCCACATTGTTAACATCGTCCCGCCACCAGGCTCGCAGCCACTGCCACGGACTCCAGTCCAGCGGATTGCAGTCGCCCGCCTCGATCCGGGCAGTCAGGCGCTCGCTCAGCAGCACCCGGTTGCCAGCCGTGGCGAATCCGGGCTCGGCCAGCCGCCGGTGGGCCCGCACGAAGTCCGGCCGCAGCAGGCAGTCGCCGTCGACAAAGACCAGCAGATCCCCCCGGGCTTCACGAATGGCACGGTTTCGCGCTGCACTGAGCCGAAACCCCTCGTCAGGTTGCCAGCAATGCAGCAGCCGTTCGCCCAGGTGCTCGCGCCAGCGCGCCACCACCTGGACCGTCTCCGGCCCCGAGCCGTCGTCGGCCACCAGGATCTGCAGCGGCATATCCTGCTGGCGCGCGACGCTGGCCAGCACTCGGTCCAGCGCCCGCGGCCGATTATAAGTGGAGATGATCAGCGAGACCGTCGGTCGGCCTTCACGGCTTGCCGCATGCGTGCCCTGCAGGTGATGATCCATTACGTCAGCGTTCCCCCTGCATGCAGGCGCGCATACAACCCGCCCCGTTCGATCAGCTCGGCATGCGTGCCGGACTCGACGATACGGCCGTCATCCAGCACCAGGATGCGATCGGCCTTCTCGATAGTGGAGAGCCGGTGCGCGATGATCAGCGTGGTCTGGCCATGCATCAGCTTGTCCAGCGCCGCCTGCACGAAGCGCTCGGACTCGTTGTCCAGCGCCGAGGTAGCCTCGTCCAGCACCAGGATCGGCGCGTTCTTCAGAAGCGCCCGGGCAATCGACAGGCGCTGCCGCTGGCCCCCCGAGAGCCGGATCCCGTTGTCGCCGATCATCGTGTTGATGCCATCGGGCAGCGACGCGACGAACTCGGTGAGATAGGCCGCCTCCAACGCCGCCCGAACATCAGCCTCGCTGGCGCCCCGCCGGCTGCCGTAGGCCACGTTGTTGGCAATGGTGTCGTTAAAGAGCATCACCTGCTGGCTCACCCAGGCAATCTGCCGGCGCAGGCTCTCCAGCTTCAGCGACTCGATGGGGATGTCGTCGAGCAGGATACGCCCGTCCGTCACCGAGTGAAAGCGCGGGATGAGGTTGGCCAGCGTGGTCTTGCCACCACCCGAACCGCCCACCAGCGCCACCGTCTCGCCCGGCTTGATCTCCAGGTCGATGCCCTTGAGCGCCAGGCTGGTGCTGCCCTCATAGCCGAAACGCACGTCCTCGAAGCGCAGCGCGCCCTTGGCCCGCCCGATCTCCCGAGTGCCGTGGTCGTTCTCGATGGGCTCATCGATGAAATGGAACACCGCATCGGCCGCCGCGAAGGCACGCTGCAGCTGGCCGTTCACGTCAGCCAGGTGCTTGAGCGGGTTCAGGATCATCAGCATGGCGGTCAGGAACGACACGAAGCCGCCCACCGTGGTGCGGTCCTGCTGCGACTGGTAGAGTGCCAGCGCGATCACCAGCGACACCGCCACCGCTGCCATCACCTGCGTGATGGGCACCAGTAGCGACGAAGCCACCGTCATCCGTCGCGCAAACCCCTGCAACTGCCGGCTGGCCGCCGCAAAGCGGCTGCGCTCGTGCTCCTGCCCGGCATAGACCTTGATGACCGGGTTGCCGTGGATGGCCTCCCCCACCACGCTGGTGAGTTCGCCGGTGTAGCGCAGCTGCTCACCCGACAGTCGACGCATGCGGCGCGAGAACGCGCCAACGGCCAGCGCCACCATCGGGATTAGCGCGAAGGCGATCATCGTGAGCTGCCAGTTCAGGTACAGCAGCCAGCCCAGGAGACCCAGGATCACGCAGGTATCGCGCACCATGATCACCAGCACCGAAGCCAGCGACTGCGTGACGTTCTGCACGTCGTTGACCAGCCGCGCGATGATGGTGCCCGCCGAATGACTAGAGAAATAGCTCACCGGCATCTGCACCAGGCGGTCGAACATCTGCTTGCGCAGGTCGTACAGCACCGAGTTCGACACCTCGTTCATCGCGTAGTTCATGGTGAACGTGAACATGCCGCGCCCCACAAAGAGCCCGATGATCATCAGTGGCGCCGTCCACATCAGCTGCGGGTTGCCCTTGCCACCGAAACCGTCATCTAGCAGGTGCTGCATGATGGCGGGCAACGCCGTCTCGGTCGAGCCAGTCAGCATCATCGCCACCACCCCCAGCGCGAACACCCGCCAGTGCGGCCGCACGTAACGGAACAGCCGCGCCAGCAGTACCCGCTCGCTGGAGGGCTGCCGAACGGTAGTGTGCTCCGCCGGCGTCGCCACCGCGTCCGCCTTCTCCGAGCCGGATGTCTCAACGGTGGCCTCGTCCGTCCGGTCTGCCTTTCCCTTGTCCTTCGCCAAATCAGCTCCACTCATCGATAGCGCATCTCGACCCGCGCCTCGGTCAGCCAGCCCTTCAGGCCGACCAGTAAGGCGTCATCAGGCCGCACCGCCCATTGGTGTCCCAGCCGCAGCACAGCGGCTGCACTGTCACTGTAATAATGAATTTCCACTGGACAACCCTCGCCCTGGCTTCCGTCCACCCGGTGCGGCATCAGCAGCTCCCTGAGCCGAGCCGCATCGGGCCGGCCGGCGATGGTCAGCTGCAGCGCCCTGGCATGCTCACCGCGCGCCGTGCCCAGATCCAGGATACGCTCCACCGACAGCCGGTGACCGCCGCTGTAGTCGTCCTTGGAAAGCTTGCCCTGCACCACCACCAGCTCGTCTTCCTTCAGCAGGTGCCGGTATTGCTCCCACGCCTCGGGAAAGACCGCGATCTCCTCGGTGCCTGAGCCGTCATCCAGCATGACGCGCACCATCTTGCCGCGCCGCGTCATGGCCGTGGACAGGCCCGAAACAATGCCCGCCACCGTCACGGGGGTGGACCCGAAATGCTTGCCAACGATCTTTTCCAGATCGCCGATACGTGTCTTCACGAAGCGGCGCACCTCGTCCCGGCAGGCGTCGAACAGGTGCCCCGTCAGGAAGTAGCCCAGCGCGCCCTTCTCTTCCAGCAGCCGCTGGCGGTCGTCCCAGCGCTCAGCCGGCAGCCATTCGCGCGCCGGCGCCTCGTCGGTGCCCCCGAAGAAAGCATCGTCGAACAGCCCGCCCTGGCCGGCTGCCTGCTCACGTGCCTTCTGCTCGGCCGCCTCCATTGCCTGCGGCACGTTGGCCAGCAGCCGCGCCCGGTCCGGGTCCAGCTGGTCGAAGGCGCCCGCGCGCACCAGCGCCTCGATGGTGCGCCGGTTGATCAGCTTGCGGTCGATCCGCTCGCAGAAATCGAAGAGATCGATGAACGGGCCGCCCGCCTCACGGGCCGCCACCACGTTCTCGATGGCCGACTGCCCGACCCCCTTCACGCCCCCCAGCCCGTAGCGGATGGCGCGCGGCGCCGCCGGCTCGAAGCGATAGGCCGACGCGTTGATGTCGGGCGGCTGAACCTCCACCTGGTTGGCCTGGGCATCACGCACGAAGATCTGCACCTTGTCCGTGTCGTCCATGTCCGACGACAGCGTCGCCGCCATGAACTCGGCCGGATAATGCGCCTTCAGCCATGCCGTCTGGTAGGTGACCACCGCATAGGCCGCCGTGTGCGACTTGTTGAAGCCGTACTCGGCAAACTTCTCCATCAGGTCGAAGAGCTGGCTGGCCAGATCCGGATCCTGGCCCTTGGCCGCAGCGCCTTCCATGAAGGTCTTGCGCTGCTTGGCCATTTCCTCGGCCTTCTTCTTGCCCATCGCCCGGCGCAGCAGGTCCGCACCGCCCAGCGTGTAGCCGGCGATGATCTGCGAGATCTGCATCACCTGCTCCTGGTAGACAATGACCCCGTAGGTGGGCTCCAGGCAGTCCTTCAGGTCCGGATGGAAGTAGTCGATGGCCTGCTCGCCGCGCTTTCGCAGGATGAAGTCGTCCACCATGCCCGAGCCCAGCGGCCCCGGTCGGTACAGCGCCAGCACGGCGATGATGTCCTCGAAACGGTCGGGCTGAAGCTTTCTCAGCAGCTTCTTCATCCCGTCACTTTCCACCTGGAAGATGGCGACCGTGTTGCCGTCACGCAGGATCTGGTAGGCCGCCTGGTCGTCGAAGCCCAGATTGTCCAGGTCCACCGGCTCCAACCCCTCGCGCGCGCGCCGCTCGTTCACATAGCGCACCGCCAGGTCGATGATGGTAAGGTTTCGCAGGCCCAGGAAGTCGAACTTCACCAGGCCCACCGCCTCCACATCGTCCTTGTCGTACTGGCTGACCACCGAATCGGTGCCTGGCGCCCGGTAGAGCGGACAGAAGTCCGTGAGCTTGCCCGGCGCAATCAGCACGCCCCCAGCGTGCATGCCGATGTTGCGGGTCATGTCCTCCAGCGGCCGCGCCAACGCAAACAGCTCCGCCACTTCCTCCTCGTTGGCCAGCCGCTCGGCCAGCTGCGGCTCGGCCTTGAGCGCCTTGTCCAGCGACAGCGGCTTGGCCTGCTCGATCGGGATCAGCTTGGAGAGCTGGTCGCAGAAGTTGTAGGGCATGTCCAGCACCCGGCCCGCATCGCGGATCACCGCCTTGCTGGCCATCGTGCCGAAGGTGGCAATCTGCGACACCGCGTCGTAGCCGTACTTGCGGCGCACGTACTCGATCACCTTGCCCCGGTTGTCCTGGCAGAAGTCGATGTCGAAGTCGGGCATCGACACCCGTTCCGGGTTCAGGAAGCGCTCGAACAGCAGGGCGTACGGCAGCGGATCCAGATCGGTGATGCCCAGCGAGAACGCCACCAGCGAACCCGCACCCGAACCCCGCCCCGGCCCCACCGGCACCCCGTTCTGCTTGGCCCAGACGATGAAGTCCGCCACGATGAGGAAGTAGCCCGGGAACCCCATCTTGATGATGGTCTCGCACTCGCGCTTGAGCCGCACCTCGTACTCGGGCGTCTTCTGCGCCCGCACCTCCGGATCGGGATAGAGCCTCTCCAAGCGCTTCACCAGCCCGTCCTCGGCCTGGTGAACCAGATACTCCTCGATCGACACCCCTTCCGGCGTCGGGTAGATGGGCAACTGCGGATTGCCCAGCCGCAGCGTCACCGCACAGCGCCGCGCGATCTCGACCGTGTTGGCCAGCGCCGCCGGCAGGTCGGCAAACAGCGCCATCATGTCCGCGCGCGTTCGGAAATACTGTGACGGCTGGAAGCGCCGCACTCGCTTGGGATCGGCCAGCACCTCACCCTCGGCAATGCACACCCGCGCCTCGTGCGCCCGAAAATCCTCCTCGCGCAGGAACTGGATGGGGTGCGTGGCCACCAGCGGCAGGTCCAGCTCCACCGCCAGCCGCGCCGTGGCCCGCGTGCAGCTCTCGGCCTCGGGCGTGCCGTCGCGCTGCACCTCCAGATAGAAGGCATCCGGGAACGCCGCGGCCCAGTGCTGCGCCGCCTCGACCGCCCGGGCATGGTTGCCCGCCAGCAGGAACTGGCCCACCTCGCCGCCGCCGGCACCCGACAGCGCAATCAGCCCGCCCGTCGTCTCCGCCGTCAGCCATTCGGGCAGCAGCTCGGCATGGCCCTTGTACTCGTTCTCCAGCCAGGCCTTGGAAAGCAGCTCGCACAGCCGCCGGTAGCCGGCATTGTTGGCCGCGATCAGCAGCAGCCGGTACGGCCGCTCGCGGTTCTCGGCATTGGTGATCCAGACATCGGCCGCGCAGATGGGCTGCAGCCCCTTGCCCGAAGCCTGCTTGTAGAACTTCACCCAGCCGAACAGGTTGGACGCATCCGACAGCGCCAGCGCCATCTGCCCGTCTGCCACGGCCGCAGCCACGGCCTCATCCAGCCGCACGATGGAATCCACCACCGAATACTCGGAGCGCATCCGCAGATGAACAAAACCCGGACCCTCCGGGCCTTCGGCCACCGACGGCACGGCATCGGACACGGCGACATCTACGGCCACCGACGCCAGGGGGGCAGCGGAAGCGTCGGAAGAAGCGGAGGCGGGGGAAGAGACAGCTTGGTTCATCCGCCGATTGTACGTGGCCAAGGGCGCTGGCGGTACGCGTATCGGACCCGGCCTGCGCTCCCCCCTTCCACCCCAAGACGCAGCGCCCGCCAGCCCGAAGCTGCCCCGTGTCCGACGGGGCACAGGCCCCTTCCGACCTGCCTGCCCGCCACCCCGCCCCGGGCGCGGACCGGTAGAATCCTTCCATCATGCCGAACACCTACCTGAACCTGGCCGCCTACCAGTTTGCCGACCTCGACGACCTGCCCGGGCTGCGTGCCCACCTGCTGGCCGAAGGTCGCCGCCTGGACATGCGTGGCACCATCCTGCTCACCCCCGAAGGCGTCAACATCATGCTGAGCGGGCCGACAGACAAGGCCCGCGCCTTCGCCGGCGTGCTGTGCAGCCTGCCCCCGCTGGCCGGCATGCACATCAAGGAAAGCCTCTCGGACGAGCAGAGCTTCAACCGCTTCCTGGTGAAGATCAAGCGCGAGACCATCACCTTCCGCCAGCCCGGCATCCGCCCGGCCGACGGCCGCGCCGCCACCATCTCGCCCGAGACCCTGGCCCGCTGGATCGACGAAGGCCACGACGACGACGGCCGCGACATCGCCATCATCGACACCCGCAACGACTTCGAGGTCCAGGTCGGCCACTTCCACGGCGCCATCAACCCGCACATCGCCAAGTTCACCGAACTGCCTGCCGCCCTGGAGGCCCACCGCCCCCAGCTGGCCGACAAGCGCATCGTCACCTACTGCACCGGCGGCATCCGCTGCGAAAAGGCGGCTCTCTGGATGGCCGCCAACGGCTACGACCACGTCGTCCAGCTTGACGGGGCGTGCTGGACTACTTCAAACACACCGGTGGCAAGCACTGGGACGGCGAACTCTTCGTCTTCGACCGCCGCGTCTCCCTCACCACCGACCTGACCCCCGGCAGCTGGGAACAGGACTTCGACACCCGCACCGTCCATCCGGCACAGAAGCACGACGCCACTGCCCAGCCCCCAGCCAGAAAAGCTGACTGACGGCCCGCCCGCTTGCCCGCGGGCGCCATCGCCCCCATATCCCTGACACGGGCACTTTCGCCCGGCAACCCGAGCATCGCCCGCCCTGCCCCCAGCTCCTTCCATTTCCTCCACGCCATGGCCGCCACCACTCTCACCGTCACCCTCTGGCTGATCGGCGTCACGCTGATCCTCATCGGCGTCGCCGGCACCGTGCTGCCCGCGCTGCCCGGCGTCGTCTTTGTCTTCCTGGGCATCCTGCTCACCGCCTGGATCGACGACTTTTCCGTCATCAGCGGCCTGACCGTCGGCATCTGCCTGGCCATTACCGTCGTGGCCTGGGTGCTGGACTACGTTGCCGGCATCCTGGGCGCCAAGAAGGTCGGCGCCAGCCGTGAAGCCATCGTCGGCTCCTTCATCGGCACCATCGCCGGCGTCTTCAGCGGCCTCTGGGGCCTGCTGTTCATGCCTCTGCTGGGCGCCGCCATCGGCCAGTACCTCTACGACCGCGACCTCATCCGCGCCCGCAACGTCGGCATCGCCACCTGGCTGGGCATGGTCATCGGCATGCTCATCAAGATCGCCCTCACCTTCCTGATGATCGGCATCTTCGTCTTTGCGCTGGTCACGCCGTAAGGTCCAAAGGTCCAAAGGTCCAAAGGTCCAAAGGTCCAAAGGTCAAGCAGTATAGATCGGGCCCCTTCAAAGGCCGCTTTCGACAAAACTCACAATCCACCAGGGACGGCATGGAGACGCCGCTCACCTGGGGGCCGCTCCATCAAGCCCGCTCAGCCCAGCGGGAGCGGCATGACACATGGCATGCCCGCATCATTCATCGGTGCATCTCGCACTTCTGGAATGAGACCTCGAGCCGACCGAGCTTTGGCTCGCCACAGGCAAACAGATAGGCACTGCCGGCCCACAGAAGCGCAAGAAAGGACACGAAGACAACCATCTTCGCCAGATCCACAAACAGGACGCGCCATCCTGGCCCCTCGTCGCCCACCACATCCTCCGGCTTCACGCGACCACCCACATCCCCGGGCGCAGCAACCCCATTCCCCCTGGCCTGATCAGGCCCTGCCTTTCCGAGGGATGATCCAGCCCCTGCCGTTCCAAAGCCGCCGGCCATCGCACCACCTTTGGCCGCGCCGCGCTCTGCGGCATGGACGGCCAGATCGTCGCCCTCGCCTCCTCCCGCCTTGACGTCCGGAGCCCTTCCTTCCAGAAGCGCAATCCGGGCTTCCATGGCAGCCGTCCTTTGCCGGATAACATTCACCAGCTGCCTCCCTGCCAGCTCCCTTGCTCTTCGCGCCCTCACCTCACGAACCACCAGCAGAGCCAGCACCAGCAGCCCCACCACGACATGCCCTTTCCTGTCGAAGATCAGAAAGAACAGCAACATCAACAGGGAATCGATGAACCCATGACCGCCCTGAAGCATTGAGAGCAACAGAATGCCAACGCTCGAGAACCCAAGCCACTTTCTCATGACACACCTTGCCTGTTAAGCCATGACTTCAACCATGA
>CALIXC010000320.1 GCA_938046755.1 uncultured Lautropia sp.
ACCCTGCAATGGGTGGGCGCATTGCTGGTGGGGGCGACGGTGGTGGCGGGCTGGTGGATCAGTGCCCACATTGATGTCGATCCGTTCGAGGAACGGCCGCTTACCTCGCTCAGCTTCATCAGTCCGGTGGCCGAGAGCTGGCTGTATCTGCAGGTGGCGGTGGGGCGCGAGCTGGCGGCCGCGGTGGCGCTGGTGCTGGGTGTGCTGGCCGGAGCCTGCGTGACGGCACTGGTCAGCGGCACGGCCCGCTGGGAAGGCTTTGGCGGTCCGCGCCGGATGGCCAGCAGTGCGCTGGGGGGCATCCTGATGGGTCTGGGCGGGGTGGCGGCCATGGGCTGCTCCATCGGCCAGGGTCTGTCCGGGCTGTCCACACTGTCGCTGGCCAGCGTGCCGGCCGCATTCGGCATCGTGCTGGGGGCGCTGTGCGTGCTGCAGTGGGGTCGCCGCTACTGAGTTTCATCCCGTCAGTCCTTCGGGCGGCAGCATCCTGTCGGGAGGGTGCTGCACAAAGGACCTGTCTTTTGCGAGTGTTATAGGAATCCGTGTCATGAAACGCCGTCAAGCGCTTGCGCTGACTTCCATGCTGGCCGCCTCGGCGGCCCTGCCGCCGCTGGCATCGGCCGCACCGGCTGTGGTCTCGGGCAAGAGCAGCTTCATTCCCCGTCGCGGCAAGGGGCCGCGCATCGTCATCTGTGGAGGCGGCTGGGGCGGGCTCTCGGCGGCCCGCTACCTGCGTGAGTGGATCCCGCAGGCCGACGTGATCCTGGTGGATCGCAACCCGACCTTCTGGTCGGGGCCAATGAGCAACAAGTGGCTGGCGGACGTGGTGAGCACGGATTTCGTCAACCGCGACATCCTGCGTCCGGCCCGTACCTGGGGCTACACGCTGCTGCAGGCCGAGGTGATGGCCTTCGAGCGCGACAAGCGCCGGGTGCAGACCTCGATGGGCTGGCTGGACTACGACTACCTGATCCTGGCCGGCGGCATCCGCGATGCCTTCGACGTGTGGTTCGGCAACGACCAGCGCACGATCGACTACACGCGCATGCACTATTCCAGCGCCTATCTGCCCAACCGCGAGATGTTGTCGCTGAAGCAGCGCGTGCATGCCTTCAAGGGCGGCACGCTGGTGATGACCATGCCGCCGCCGCCGCACCGCTGCCCGCCGTCGCCCTATGAGCGCGCCTGTCTCATTGCCGCGATCTTCAAGCGCAAGAAGATTCCGGGCAAGGTGGTGATCCTGGATCCGAAGCCGCGTCTGGCGCCGATCAGCGCCGGCTATCAGCAGGCCTTCAAGGAGCTGTATCCGGACATCATCGTGCACGTGCCCAATGCGCAGGTGAAGTCGGTCGATCCGTACAAGCGCCACATCAGCACCAAGGCGGGCGACTTCGATTTCGACGAGGCCATCCTGATGCCGCCGCACCAGGCAGCCGACATGGTCTGGCACGCCGGCCTGATCGGCAAGGGACCGGACGGCAAGCCCACGACCTGGGGCGACATCGACAACAAGTTCTTCACGGCGAAGTCCGACGACCGGGTCTACATCATCGGTGATTCGATTGGACAGGTCTCGCCGCTGTTCGGCCATTATCCGAAGAGCGCACACGTGGCATCCACCCTCGGCCGGATCGTGGCCAAGAACCTGTCGCAGCGCGTGGCCGGCAAGACGGTCGAGCGCATCCTGCCCGACAACCTGTGCTACATGATGGTGAACCTGGAGCCGCAGGAAGAGATCTCGGTGCTCTTTGACTACGAGCTGGATGCGCTCGGGCGGATCGTGCAGAACCAGGTGGACGTGGACGTGCGGTCGGCCGACATGGTCAAGGATGATTTCGCCTGGATCAACGGCAAGTTCAGCGAGTTCCTGGTGCCGTAAGATCGGGACTTCTCAGGACATGGCATCTTTGGCCATCTTCATTTCATCCAACCGTCCGGTTTCGTGAATCCGGCG
>CALIXC010000321.1 GCA_938046755.1 uncultured Lautropia sp.
TAGTCCACGTGGGCTGAGCGCCTATCCGCCAACAGATCAGCCGTGCACCCTCGCATGGCATCAACACGGCCCCTATATCGCTGGTCAGCCACGGAATCATGGGCCGCAATAATGTATGCGCCTTCCTCCTGGAGAAGCTCCTGTATAGCCGATTGCAGGCTGCCGTTCGGACACATCTCCTTTTTAATCTTGGCAGGTGGCATCTCGGTCGCCTTGACCTGAAATCCGACAGATCTCCAGCGCAGCCAGGACCCGTTTGGCAAAGGATCATCAGCACGAAGCTGCACCCGAACATCAATGCCGCCATCCGGCTCCCGCTGATCGCCTCCCCAAGTCACACACGTAGTAGGCAACCCCTCTTCGAGCAACGTTGCCTGACACAGACGCGCCACCAGCTCCCGAAGCTCATCATCCTTAAGGAGTGCTACATCTTGGGCACTCACCTCGAACAGCAACGTCTCCACACCCTCAGGCGCTGAATGCCGTTGGGTTCCGCCCCCATCTTTCCTGGCGGTGCGGGATACTTTTTTCTGCGTTTTTCTGTCGGTATTCATAGGGAAAAACTATACCCTTAGGTACAAGGTTTCCCTATTCGCTGTGGGCCCGATGCTGCACTTATCCTGAGTCCGGCGATCTTAGCCAGGATACGGCCTCAGCAGATGTCGAGATCTTCCGTCACCCCGTTGGACCTTTATGGCCCGTAGCAGGCATGATGTCCTTCACTAGACGCAAGCCCTTCGCACTCAGGCGGTATTTTTGCAATCGGCTATTGGGTTTGTCAGGCAGCGTCTGTTCGACGAGCCCTTCCTCCAAGGCCGGCAGCAGGTAGGCCTTGCGGAAATGCTCTCGGTCGGCAAGACCCAGCAAGGTTTGCAGCTCCCTGCGGAGATGTTCACCGGTCATGACCTTCAAGAGTTGTACGACTTGCGGGGTGACTTGCGGGGTGACTTGCGGGGTGACTTGCGGGGTGACTTGCGGGGTAACCCGCAGGGTGAATTCATCGTTCACACGCTCCTCGCCCTGCCCACCGCTCTCCTGCCACTGGGGCCGAGGCCGTTTGACCACGGCACTGAACTGGTTCCCCCGGCCCTCACTGATCAGCTCGATCTGCGGCCACTCCTTTAAGGCCCTTGGAATGCCGCTGCCCAAGCCTCGGTAGGGCAGCAGTCTGAAGGCATGCTCGGCCAGCGTGGGGTTGCGGCGGTTGGTCTTGCCCAGGCGGATGTCATCCAGGCTCAAGGAATCCGGCAGGCCACCCGGGCTGAGAATTTCCAGCCGGTCGTTGAAGATCAGGATGCGGATAGGCGCACTGGTGAAGTAGTCGCGGTGCACCAGCGCATTGACCAGCAGCTCCTGCAGGACGATTTCCGGAATCTCCAGCATCCCAGGCGAATTGAAGCCCTGGTCGCCTTGGACACGGTGCAGGTTGCGCTTCATGAAGGCGAGCGCTTCGGTGTACTGCGTGACGAGCGTGCCGCTGATGTCCTGGCTGTCCAGATAGCGGGTATCTGCAATGCTGGTGCCTGGGAAGGCCACGGCCTTGATGGAAAACGAAGGCCGCCAGCGCGAGACATTGCGCCCGAACAGCAGCAGCCCCGCCAGCTTCAGCTCCAGGCCGTCGCCCAGCCCCAGATTGTGCAGCACGGCATCCAGCGGCAGGTTGGCATAGGGGCCATCGGTGCCATAGTGCTTCTCCAGATATTGCCGAAAGGCTGCTTCGTCGATGTCGGCGCTGGTCGTATCCGCCACCGGCACGAGGTCGGCATACACCAGGCCCACACTCTGGAACATGCGTTGCAGTTCTTCGCGTGCGGTCACCTGGCGCTTGTCCGCCCCCTGCTTGACCCAGATGCGCCCCTGATGGTCGAAGTAAGGCTTGGATAGGCCATTGGGCACCTGCACGACGATGACCACCCCCTGAGCGGTCAGAACGTTCTCGGTCAGCGGGCTGATGGGCGGTCGCAGGTGTTGGCTGGCCGTGTTGCTCAGTACCTGATTCAGACGGCGCACCTCGACCGCATCCAAGCCATCATTCGCGGCATGACCCCCGAGGAACGCATCAACCCCAAAATCTTGAACGCT